>JAJRWS010000470.1 GCA_024276705.1 Planctomycetota bacterium
CGTTGGGTTGATGCTTACGGATCAGCTTGCACATCCGCCGTACCTTGAAGAGGTTGGTCATGATCGAGCTGATGCCGATGATGTCATACTGGTTGGTTTTGAGTTCCTCCAGGAAACGTTCTTGCGTGGGGAAGTCGAGCAGCGTGCAAGGGGCCTTGATATTGACTTGCATCAACATCAAACCCCAGGAACGGTTGAAAGTTCGTAATGAAAAAGCCTGTTGCACTCGTGTGACTTGGTTGTGGTAAAGTTCCATCGGGTTGATTTCCCGGCTGCCGTAGGGATCGTCCTGGGCATAGGGACCGAACACACTGGTCAGCAGTACCCGCGCACGTGAACCCAGCGGGTGAACCGGGTGGCCCTCGACGGGTCGATCGTCAGGCAGATCGAGGTGGTCGGCATTGGTCGCTTTTTCCACTGTTGGCGCACTTGCGGAACTTGGGGGAACCATGGACTGGTGGTCCTTCATCGCGAATAGTTAGAATGAGAGAGCTGGCCACTAAAGCATGGGCCAGTGTGTGGGCATAGCCAACCACAACGGCGTGATTTACGCCCAACCAGGGGGAATCTAGAATCTAGGTCGAGTTGCAATGTCGTTCAAGGCTAATATAAGGCGTAAATGAGCGAAACATGGATATTAACCTTAAAGCATGTGCGTATTCGCACGTTATGCGTTGATTGTGTGTCGATATGACACGCCGCGTGGTCTGGGCAGGCGGAGACATGGAGAGGGGAAAGTCTGTTTTTCGCATTCCGGAGGAGTCTTATACCCAAAGGTGCCATGAACCGAGGGTCAGTACCTGACAGGCAATCAGTGCGTTGGTGAGCATGTGGGCGATCAATGGATCGGCAAGGTTTCCACGTCGCTGGTAGACGAGGCCATAGATCAAGCCAGCCAAGGTTCCGGCAAACCAGCGTTGATGCATTAACCCAAACAAAACGGAAGAGAGGATCAGGGCAGTCCAGGAGGCTTGCTTGGGAGGCAGAGATTCGAAGTCACGAGAATCGATCCGCCGCAACAGGTAGCCGCGAAAGGCCAATTCCTCAGCGGCAGGCACGACGAGTACCGAGCCAATAGTTCGAAAGAAAATCCACAGAGTGGCCCAACTTGTGCCCAATGCATCGATCGATGCTGCTAATTCGCGACCCGCTACGGGATTGGGTTTTTCAAGCGCAAGCCATAGCAGGTAGGTGGCGATGCCCGCGATGATCGCCGGCCAGGAACCATTCAATCGCCAGGAGAAGCCAAAGAAATATCCCAGGGCGATCGCGGTTGCCACGATACGGACTGGATACAGCCAATCAAAGCCACTGCTTGCCATCCCGGTGATCATGATCCCGGCAACAAGCACAAGAAAAGGCATTAGGTAGGGTAGCGTGGGGTTTTCTATTGACTGTCGCTCGGTTTTTTCTCGTTGAACCATGAACCAGGGAACTTTGAGCGAGATCGTGGCCAATCCCAACGCGATGAAACAAAAAAACAGCCAGCCGGTCTGCGAGTGAAAACCGCCTACGGCAACTTCGGGAGAGATTTTGTCGCCCACGACAATCAGAAGGGCGATTCGAACACAGTTCGCTAACCAAATGGTGATGCAACCTACGGGGACAAGTAACAGTGCCCTGGGGAATCGAAGTTGGTTTCGGAAAATCCACAAGAAAACAGTAAAAAAGACCAGAATCAAGCCAATTCCTTCGTAGCCAGAGCAGGGTGGGGCAATGGTTTCGGCAAAGGCAGGGGTGCCTACATATTTATCTTCGGGTCGCGAGATCACTACGGGATAAATCCAGGAGAGTAGCCATTCGACGACATAAAAGGTGTAGGTAGACAAGTCGTCCCAGCCTAGCTTGGTCATCTTGCCCATGAGCTTGCTGGCGATTCCTGCCATCAGTGCCAGAGAGCATTCCCAGCGACTATGCCTCAGGATGACTTCCCAGGCATTGATCGGGGTGGCGGCCGTGGCGAGTAACAGGGCCGCCAGCAAAGCGCATAAGATATAGGTTGTTGTCCAGAGTAAAGTGGAGAGACCGCCGTTGCCTGCTGCGTGGTGATAGAATATCGAATTTGCCAGGCTGATAAAGACGGCAAACATTACAAAGTGGCATAAGAGATTGATCCACCAGAATGGTTGGTGCCGGCTCCGGGCATAGGCTAAGGCCAGAAATCCACGAAGTTTGGGCAGGATCGCCATCATGAATATCGATAGGATTACCACGATCAGGCCGATCAGGCCTTCGCTTCGTTTCAACAGTTCCAGTGCAAGTGAACCATGGGTTTCCAGCTTGAAAGTAGCGTACGTGTAGGTGAACCCAACAATTTCCAAGATTGCGACAGTCAATAGCAGCATCCATCTTGCCAGGACAACGGTCACGTTGAACTTTGTGTAACGGTTGTTGGCCATAGTGCGGTCGAATTCTTGGTTTATTCTCTGGCTGTCATAGTAAAAGCAGGCGCATAAAAATAGGCCGATCGGCTAAGGCCAATCGACCCGTGTATCGATAGCTCCCTCAATTTGCCAGGGCGCCGTGCATGAGCTCAGAATGAGAGCAGCCACCGTATGCAAGCAACCACGGAATTTCAGTGATCACAAAACGCACTGGGTCACGCAACGCATGGGGTTACGGAACAAAGGCGGCTGCGATCGACGAATAGCGCAGGCTAACATCCCGGTTGCACGAATTATCAACGGCGGGGGAGAAAACGATCTCTCAACATCATCGTTGTACCAACTAGCAAAGCCAGTGCAGCAGTCGCGGATGCGGGATCAATTTCGGGAACGACTCCAAGTAATACGCTGACCATTAGACGATCTCCTGAAAAAAGGAACATAGGACTCCCAGAAAAGCTGCCGAATGAAACGATCAGTCGGTTCACCCTATCGGCAGACTCCATCATACAGCCTCAAGCATGGACCGCCAAGTATTTTCGGGATAATTTATACGATTGAAAAAGACGTTTTATAGCGACCCTGTTATTATCTGTAACCTGTTTGAGTCAAAGTGGTTACGCGATGTGAGTTGAACTGAAGTTCGGCGGATTGAGACCCTCAGTGAGGCCCTGCCATAGCTTCAGGAGACGATTTCTCCTGCTCATTTTTGCAGAACGCTACCATAGCCAAGGTGCTTGAAGCCGAGGTGTCCAGGTGTTTCAGGACATCATGTACCCGGTGCTGGCAGCCGCAGATCGCGATGTGACAGGGCTTTATGGAGCAGTGAGGGTAGAATGGACGGGATAGAATGTGCCAGCCAATGCTGGTATTCTGCTGTCTACAGCGGATGGATGACGAAACAGACTTTAACAATATTGTATTTAAATGAAGGGTACGTCTGGCTATGAAGCAATTGTCGTGGATGCGGTGGATCGTTTTGGGCTGCGTGGTAACGGTGGCCTGGGGGGCTTTGGTAGCTTTCGGTATAGTGACGGCTGAGACTGGACAGGTTGAGACGGAGAAGGCGGCTGACTCCGCGAGTGAAAATGGCTCCGCGAGTGAAAATGGAGATGGAAAAGAGTCCGAAGGGGCCGATCCATTCGTGGTGCCGGATGGCGATGCGGACACGCTACTGAAATATATTTCCGATCTCCAACAATTGGATATGCCACGAGGAAATCGCGAAGAGTCGATCCAGTTCGTCACCAAAGTGGTCACTTCCGCCAGTGCAGCGGCAGACAAGGTCCTCGCCGGAGAGACCGGCGATGAGCAAGCGGCGATAGCCGTGCAGTACAAATTCATGATGTTGGATGCGGCCAGACAACTGGACATCAAGAGCGTTTTGGCAACTCGGGAGAAATTTCTTGAATCGGTAAAAAATGATAAACGGCCCGCGATTGCGGCTCTCTACAAACAGGCTTTGCTCAAGGAACAGATTGGCCGTTGGAGCGAGATGAGTGCGGAGGAGAAACAGCAGTACATGCAGTCTCTGGAATCGTATCTTAAGCAATCAGAACTTGGTAACGAGCAGCTCGCCTTGATGATGGAGATTGGTCAGAGCCTCGAATACGGCGGTGATCCCCAGTTTGCGGCCCAGTTGTATCAGATGGCAGGGCCCCTATTTGCCAAGAGCACGCAACCGAAGGTTGTCGAATACGCCAAATCATTTGCCGGCATAGCTCGTCGATTGACTTTGTTGGGCAATAAAATGGAGCTGCACGGCACGCTGTTGGATGGGACTCCGTTGGATTGGGCCAGTTACCAGGGCAAAGTGGTGTTGGTTGATTTCTGGGCATCCTGGTGCGGTCCCTGTCGGGCCGAACTGCCCAATGTCTTGAAAGCTTATCAGCAATATCACGATAAGGGTTTCGAAGTGGTCGGTATCAGCCTCGATACCGACAAGGAAGCGACCGAAGCCTATATCAAGGATCAGGAGATACCCTGGGTGACACTCTACGATGCCGAACAGGGTGGCTGGGATCATCCGATGGCTGTCTACTATGGGATCCAAGGGATCCCCACGGTGATTCTGGTCGGCGCCGATGGCAAAGTCGTTTCGACTACGGCGAGCGGACCGGAGTTGTCCAAACAACTGCTCATCCTGCTCGGTGAACCGAAGCCACTCGATACCGAGGCGGCGGAGCAGACCGATGCGGCGAAAACGGAAGCCACCGAAAAGCGTCCAGGGGGGTAAGGGCCGGGGGGGTAGGACCAATACCGCTGAATTAGTCGTAACTTCTTTCCTTATTGAAGGTTAGGTTCTTGAACACACCTTCTGGAGGGCATGGGGCTTTTCCAACGCGTTTTCAGGAGACGGTCGTAAACGGTGTCTCGCCCTGCTTGACCTGGAAGCTCTGGTTATTCTCGCCTATCAGGACCAGCGTCGGGGTGTGGATGGCGACTTCATGATCTTCCAGTTCGCAATAGGCGGCGATGATGATCCGATCGTCGACGTCGCCCCGATGCGCGGCTGCCCCGTTGAGACAGCAGTCTCCGGCGCCGGCCGGGCCCTCGATCAGGTAAGTCGAAAATCGGGTGCCGCGAGTGACGTTGTAGACATCAATTTGCTGGTAGGGGAGCATGCCCGCGGCAGTCATCAACTTCCCATCCAGGGTCAGGCTGCCTTCATAGTGGAGGTCAGCAGCCGTGACGGAGACCCGATGGATTTTCGAATGCAAGAAAGGGCGACGCATTATTACTTCTCTCCAATACGTTGCTTCATGAATTGTTTTCCTGATGGGGTGTCGCATTGTACTGGTCGATCAACTGACGAAATTTACGGATATGATCCGGCGAGCTGCCACAACAGCCACCCACGATGCTTGGCCGGGTGGCGAGTAGAGCCGGCAGTTCTGCGGCCATCTCGTCGGGGGTCTGTTTGTAATGGACCACCATGTTTTCCAATACGGGTTGGCCGGCGTTGGGCTGGGCCATGGTGGGTAAATCGCAGACTTCGTGGTAGTTGGCGATAACGCCTGCGGCACGTTTCACATCGATTCCCGTGCCACAGTTCAAGCCGATCAGGTCGACCCCTTCACCGTGCATGAAGCGGGCTGCTTCCTCGGGAGCAATCCCCATCATGGTTCGCACTTCGGAACCGTCGAAGCTCACATCGTAGGCCATGGAGCCAATGATGCAGGCGGCGCCGGCCCGCCTGGTCGCTTCGATGGCCAGGCCTAGCTCTTCCAGCGAAGTTTGAGTTTCGATGATGATGGCGTCGACACCCGCGTCGACCAGAGCTGCGGCCTGTTCTCGGAATGCGTCGCGGACCTGGTCGACTGGGACTTCCCCAAGGGGCTCCATCAGGCCGCCAAAAGGGCCGATGTCGCCAAGGACAAAGCCAGGCTTATCTTCCGCGTCGGGCGTTCTGAATGCTTCCCGGGCGATTCGAGCGGCCTGTTGGTTGATTGCCACGGTTTGAGCGGCAAGACCATGCCGATCGAGCATGATACGACAGCCACCAAAAGTGTTGGTGATCAGGCAATCGCTACCTGCCTCGACGTAGCGCCGCTGGATGGTCACGACACGTTCGGGATGGGACACATTCCAGGCTTC
>JAJRWS010000023.1 GCA_024276705.1 Planctomycetota bacterium
AGGGTTGAGGGTTCAGGGTTGAGGGTTCAGGGTTCAGGGTAGTCCTTTTATTAGCACCATCAATACTATCGGGATCGGGACTCGGGATCGGTATCGCTATCGAATTCCGCGAATGCATAAGGAGCGTAATCTTCTTTGACCGAGTAGCCTCTGCCGCCTAACCCACAGAGTCGGGTAAATCTGACAAGGAACAAAGAAAAAACCGCGAATGGACACGAATAGACGCGAATCCTTGGAAATATAAAGTTGCAATAGTGGGAGGGAGAGCCACTGCCCCCATCGAACCTAACCACTCCCTGAATTCTTATCTACCGATCGCCTTAGCCTTTTCGGGATTGGCCTGCTGGAACCCCTCGTAAATCTGGTATGCTGGCCACCCTCAATCTTCAACCTTCAACCCTCAACCATTGATGCCTCGCACCGTATTGATTACCGGCTGTTCCTCGGGTATTGGCCGGGCGACGGCACGGCTCTTGGCGGCCCAAGGGTACCAGGTATTTGCCGGGGTTCGCAGCGAAGAGCAAGCTGCCAAGCTGGTGGACGCGAAATTACCCATGCTCGAACCGGTTCAGCTCGACGTAACCTCGGATGTCCAGATTGATCAAGTGCTGACCATGATGAGTACACAGCATGGGGTGGATGGCCTTTTTGCTTTGGTCAACAACGCCGGGTTCGGTCTGCCGGCGGTGCTGGAGCTTGCCACGCTCGAAGAAGTACAGCGTGTTCTCCAGGTGAATACAATCGGTCCGCTTCGAATGATCCAATACTGCCTGCCCCTTTTGCGTCGAGGGTCGGGCCGCGTGATCAACATGTCATCGGTCAATGGCATCCTGGCACTGCCCACCCTGGGGGCATATTCCGCCAGCAAATTTGCCCTGGAGGCGATTTCCGACTCGTTGCGAGTGGAACTGCGACCTTGGGGAGTTGCCGTCTCGTTAATCCAACCGGGTCAAATCAAGACGGACATTTTTACCAAAGGGCGGGTCGCACTGGCCCGGCGGGTTGAGCAGATTCCCGCGTCGTTGCAACTCGGTTACGGGCCCCTTTATACGCGTGCCAGCCGATTTAACGAACGGGGTGCTCGTTCCTCTACGTCTCCCGAGAAGGTGGCCCGCGTGGTACTGCGAGTCCTCCGGGCAAGGCGCCCAAGGGCCCGCTACAAGGTGGGTTTCGATGCCTATGGGTTGGCCCTACTGCATTCGTTACTCCCCCAGCGACTGCTTGATCGGTTTGTGGCCCGAACCGCGGGGGTCCTGAAAGCCTGCCGGGAAATGAATCGATGATTTATGATCGAGAAGGCAGCTTTTCAGTTCGTCAATCATAAATCATAGATCATAAATCATAGATCATAAATCATCCATCTTGCTAGTGTGTCGGCTGGTCAGGCGGCCACGGATTGACGCCAGGCGGCCGTGGGATTCTCCAGGGTCACGCCGCTGGTGTCCGCCAATGTCCATTCCTTCGCCAAAATAGTATTTTCGGGCTTCGGCGTTTTGGAGGACGTCCGCCGGTTTGCCATGGCACAGCACTTGCCCTTCACGGATGACGTAACTTCGATCGGTGATTTGCAACGTTTCCCGAACCTGGTGGTCCGTGATCAGGATCGAGATGCCGCGGTCGCGCAGGTTACGAACGATTTCCTGAATCGTCGAGATGGTCACCGGATCGATGCCCGTGAACGGTTCGTCGAGTAGGATGATTTTTGGATCGGAAACCAGGCTGCGGGCAATTTCAAGCCGCCGCCGTTCGCCGCCGGAAAGCGACATGGCTTTGCTCTTGCGGAGTTTGGCAATGCCAAATTGCTCCATCAATTCGTCACAGCGGCGGCGCCGGGTTTTTCGGTCGACTCCCAGCAGTTCCATGACGCCCAGCAAGTTGTTTTGCACCGAGAGTTTGCGAAAGACGCTTGACTCCTGCGCCAGATAACCCATGCCACCTTCCCGGGCCCGCCGATACATGGGCCAATCGGTCACTTCTTGATCGGCAAGAAGAACCGAGCCTGCATTGGGTTCGATCATGCCACAGGTCATGCGAAACGTGGTCGTCTTACCTGCCCCATTTGGTCCTAACAGGCCTACAATCTCGCCTTGTTCGACATGAAAGTCGACACCGTCGACGACCCGCCGCCGGCCGTAACTCTTTACCAGGCCTGTTACTTGAAGTAGGGTCATCTGTTCTTCCTATCGTACAATCCGCATATCGCCGAAATTGGGAAATCCTGGTAGTTTTGGGATGCCGGGGATGCCGCCCCACGAATGGGGCCAGAAGACGCAAATCGCTTTGCCGGTCAGCAATCGTGCGTCGAGATAGGCTCCTCCCGGGATACCCCTTCCGGGCGTGGAGCTTTTCCATAGGCGGCAATCGGCACTTTCGGGGCTATTGTCGCCACAGACGAAGTACTGTTGGTCCGAAATGGGGAAGTCGCGCCAACGTCGCGTACTGAACCGAGGCCAGGCGTCAGGCACGCTGAATAGCTGACGGAGGTTCTCCACCGGAGGCAGGGTCGAACCATCGGCGAGTTGGGCCTCCGCACTGAGTCGGGTATATTCCGGATCGCGGGGGCTATCCTGGGCACTGGCGGCTACATAGTAAATGTCTCGCATGACCTGCAGACGCTTGATCGTGAGAGTTGCGCCCATGGCACCGATGCCTACCGGGGCGAGATCCCCACCTCCATCCGCTTCGGCATGAGGATAGATGTTCTGCCGCCCCCCATACAATTTGTCCGCGTCATAGGATGTATCTCCAAAGTCGACCAAGGCGTCGTCCACCCAGAGCAGGAGTTGATCGTCCACATTGGCAAATTTCAATTGATAATTGCCCGGAGAATCAAGTCCTGTTTGGGCGGTCTTATGCAAATCGGGTTCGCCATCTTGGCTGGCCTCGGCGCTAAGCGTCGCTTGCCCCGACTGCAGGTCGATTTTGCATGTAAAATGTTTTCCACCTTCGACCAGATCAAGGATCAGCTCCCCTTGGGCTTTGGCGATTTCCAGCTGGCATGCGACCGCCAGGTCGCCGACCCAATTGTCGGGCCAGTGCGAAGGTTCCACCTGCCAGGTGCCATGCAAGGCCGTGCCGCGCAAGATGCGGGCATTGTATGCGTTGAAATCAGCAATCAACTGAGGATAAGCGGGACCAGCTTTGTCGATCCGTTCGGATGAGGATGCTTTGGTTCGAGTTTCGCCTGCAACCTGCCAATCGAGTCCGTCGGGTAGCAGGTGCCGGTAATGGATCCAGGCTGTGGAGGGTTCATTTTTCTTCTCTCCTTGAGGGGTCTCTTTCGGGACCCCACCACCCCTGGCTGCATCGATCTGGAAACGTTGCCGGACGGTCTGCTTTTCGGGTACCGCTTCGATTTTCCAGCCCCTGGGGGTGGTGGCTGCCCAGCGCAGGGGCCAGCCGGCGTTGAAGAGCCGGACTGGTTCGTAGTCGGTGTCATGGACCGGTTGCAACATGGCGAGGACTTTTTCGGGCGATTTACGTTGGATGTGAAATGAGTCCTGGCCCGATTGGCGGGTGAACAGATCGCCCTGGTAGACTCGCAACGTTTCCCCCGGCATGCCAACGAGCCGTTTGATGTAGTTCATCGATCCATTGCCGGGAAACTTGAACACGATGACGTCCCAGCGCTGGGGTGAGTGTGAATCGTAGCTGTACTTGTTGACGAGGATACGGTCTCCTGGATAGCTGGGTTGCTCTTCGATATCTTTCATGTCGACCAGATCCTGCACAGCCAGCGGCAGGTCATCACGAAAGGGCATCGTGTGCCGGCACATCGGGCAGACGCCAGCCAGGACGTCCTGGTTGTTGATCAGCTCTTGCAGTTGCTTTTGCTGATTGGGTCTCAGCCCGGACCGATTCTTCTCCTGTTGCCAGCGTAAAACGACATCCGATTCTTCAGAACTGGCCGTTGTGCGGAATCGGTAACCGCATTGGTCGCAGTGGACATCTTTATGGCGCCCCTGCAATGCGGGGGACATCGAACCGGTGGGAATGACAAACGCTTCTGCTTCGAAAGTGCGAAACAGAAAAGCTAGTACGAAAGCGACAACAATCGATTCGATCGTTTCCCGGATAGCTACGAACCCGGAGTGTGGGGACCCTGCCGGCGATCCGTGCGGTGTGGACTCTGCTTGCCCCTTGGAAGTGGCTGAGACCCTGGCTGGTGACTGGCTGGTACGCCTTTTCTTAGACATGGTAGTTGGTGGCACAAACGGGTGGTGAGGGGGTTTACCAAGGATTCGTTCTGAGCGCCCCAATATAGTCGAAATTGTTCGTGGCGGATAACGCAGTAGTTCCAAGAATGGTCGATGAAGCCGACCCGAGAGGGCATGCTAGCTGGAAAAAATGTTGGTTTCCGGGCGGCTTATCGCCCGGGCCACGTGGGGATCGGTGCGATTTGGAAGTACTACAACTCGATTTTTCTGGATTCCTCGGTCGTTCAGCCCCACATTTTCGTGCAAGCATAAGAATTGCGAATTGCGAATTGCGAACGACCGCGTGAATTGTCGTAAGTTGTTCGCCCGCTTGTGTTTCGCATCTTGCATGGGGGCTGAAATGGCACTGTCGGACTAGTGCCCCCCCATGAGGATCCCGACCAGCAGGTGTCGGGGGATGCCTGGGCGAGGCCAGCTGCGGCTGTCGACCGACACGGGCGCATTATCGCCGCCGAGAAAAAATTCTTCGGCTCCAAGTTGCCAGGTCGCCTGGGGGCCGGCAGGATTACCAATTGTCCCATCTGGTGCTTCCCAGCAGCCAAATCCGACAGGACGTGGCCCATAATAGACATCTTGCCACAGAGTGACCTCGCGCAGGGTGACGGCCAGATTGGTGGAAGTTACGGCAAAGGGTTTCAGGGTTCCGAGCGGTGCCATGCCCGATTGCAGCGGGTAACGCAGTTCCACTTGACCATCGATTGCCAACAAGACTTGCCGGTCGAAGGTAGACAGCTCCAGGGTGACTTAACCTCGGGCCAACCGTTTCCGATTCGGCTCCGATAGGAAATGGGTCATCCGTAGCTGCTGATTTTCCAATAGCCGGATGGCTCCATCGGCCAGATGCATTTGGATGCGCAACGACTGTCGCCCATCGTTCACCGTCCATTCCAGTTGGCCGTTTCCCTGGCAGGTTAGGTGGGCGGACAGCATGAAATCATGGACCCGATGAAGCGGCCGCGACAATCGGCCATTGTAGGGCATTTCGTCGGTGAGTGGCTGCTTGGCATGAAATAATACCCGCGTTTCCGCCATGGAGTGATTTGCCGGCAGGCAAACCGGACTGGACTTGCGGCGGATTAGTCGGCGTAATCGTCGTTGTTCGGCCAATGTTTTCACCTGGAGCTTTCCATCGATCAGCAGATCGCCTGCCACCAACCGTACCTGTTCGCCTGGCAGTCCCAGGACTCGTTTGATGCAAAGCACGGCGGCATCCTCGGGCGAGGGTTCCAGCCAGGGAGAATGAAAAACAACCACTGCCCACCGCTGAGGAGAACGCCATAGGGTACTGCCGCGGTCGATCCATAGACGGGATCCGGAGTGGCGGGTTGCATGCGTCCAGTCGAGATGCCCCTCCTGACAATAGGGACAAAATGCATGGGTTGCCGAGGGGATCGAGTCCGTGGCGATATCGACAGCTAGCCGACACGTTGGGCAAGATGCCGTAATGTGTGGGCCGACCAGGGTTGGAGCCATGGAGCTGCCGGAGACTGTAACTGGGGCAATCAGTCCCATGACCAGCCAGGTGCGCAGGATCAAGACCAGGATCGATGTGCGGATCAGAAGATGGATCAGCGAGATCACCGGTCGTTTGGGCAAGGGGGCAATTTTTTCATTCCGTGGGGGGGAGAATGCTGGTGGCAAGCAACGTAGCCGGTCGGCCGGAGGCCGTGTTAGGCCTCTTCTTAATCATAATCTTACTCTTAATCTTAATCCAAGGAGGGGACTGACCGGGGAGTAAGAGTAGGAACGGAAAATCACGCCTTTTTTCCGTGAACGCTTATCCGTTTTTCGTTGCCCTTGCGAGTCACACCGACGTCGCTCGATAGCCGGGAAAAACCATTCGAGGTCAAAGTAGCGGCCTCCCAGGGTCGGATATGCCGGTCGTATCGATCGGGCCGTTCAATTGCTTGACGCGGGTTGGCGGTGCGGGAAATGTCGCGAAAAAGCAACCGGACGTTTGCCTCATGCAACATGCCCATGTAGGGTTGTCTGGGCAATGGTTTGCCCTCCAAGAGCCTCTGTTTGCTCACATGCCTTCCGGGCGTGTTGAGCCAGGCTCTGGTTGCCACCACCTACGCTCCAAGCAACCCTGTGAGGGTCCCTGCTGGGACAAGCTACGATGAAAAAAATCTTGTTTATGTTGACTGTTGCTACCATGCTGGCAGGCCCAACGGGCTGCGGTGTTTGTCGTCGGATGAGAGCCAGGCATCAAACCGCCCCGGTTGCTGTACCCGCCGCCTATGCTCCGGTCGCTACGTGTCCTCCCGTTGCCCAATGTGCGCCCGCCCAATGTACGCCTGCCTGTGGTCCTTGCAGTTCCGGAGCACCGGTCACTTATGGTTATGGTTCGGCCCCGGAGATGATGGGCGCTTCGTCCATGATGGTCCCGATGCCAGCAGCCGGGTTTGGCTCTCCCTGATTGGAGGGCGGAGAGAGGAGAACCGCACAGGGAGGTGCGAGTCAGCCGCGGTTTTTTCCTTCTTCCTCCCCCGTTTCCAGTACCGCGAGAAACGCCTTTTGCGGGATATCGACCGAGCCGATGGATTTCATGCGTTTCTTACCCGCTTTTTGTTTTTCCCACAGCTTGCGTTTGCGGCTGATATCGCCGCCATAGCACTTGGCCGTGACATTTTTCCGCATTGCGGAAATGGTTTCCCGGGCAATGATTCGAGTTCCAACGGCTGCCTGGATGGCCACCTCGAACATGTGGCGAGGAATTTCTTTCTTAAGTTTTTTAATGACCGCGCGGCCACGAGCTTCCGCGTCGCGTCGGTCGCAGACGATCGACAAGGCGTCGACCCGTTCCCCTTTGACCAGGATATCCATGCGCACCAAATCCCCGGGGAAGTACCCCCGCAGTTCGTAGTCCATCGTGCCATAACCGCGCGTACTGCTCTTGAGCCGGTCGTGCATGTCGTAGATGACATCGGCCAAGGCCAGATCGTAAACCAGCATGGCTCGGGTTGGCGACAAATATTCGGTGCGCACGTAGGTGCCACGCCGATCGGTGCATAGTTTCATGATGCCGCCGATATATTCGGTAGGCAGAACGAAATTCACGCGCACAATCGGTTGCCTGAATTCCTCGACTTCGCTCGCATTGGGAACATTCTGAGGAGTATGAACTTCGTACGTTTCTCCTGCCTTGGTAACAATTTCGTAGGTGACATTCGGCGCGGTCTGCACCAGGTCGATGTCCGCTTCCTCCTCGAGCCGCTGCTGGATGATCTCCATGTGGAGCAGACCCAGGAATCCGCAGCGGAATCCAAATCCCAACGCGTCACTCGTTTCTGGTGAAAATTCAAAGCTGGGGTCGTTGATGGCCAGGCGATCCAATGCGTCGCGCAATTGCTTGAAGTCTTGGCCGTCGGACGGGTAGAGCCCGCAAAAGACCATTCGTTTGGGTTCCTGGTAACCAGGCAGCGGTTCCGCCGGATCCCCGACGGCCGTGCTCACGGTATCACCTACATGCACGTGGCCCAGCGCTTTGATATTGCATATAAGATAACCCACCTGGCCTGCCTGGAGCGAATCGGCGGGTTGACGCTGGGGGGTGAAATGGCCAAGTTCAATGACATCGTGTGTGGTCCCCTGTTGCACAAAGCATATTTTCTGGCCTTTGCGTACGGTGCCATTCATGACACGGATATAAGTGATCGCCCCGCGGTACTCGTCATAATGGGCGTCGAAAACCATGGCTTGTAGTTTGGCCTGGGGGTCGCCCGCGGGTGGCGGGATACGATCGACGATGGCTTCGAGTACCTGGTCGCAGCCGACTCCGGTCTTGGCGCTGCAGCCAAGTACATCGTGCGCATCCATGGCCAGTGAATGTTCTATTTCTTCGCGTACCTCGTCGGGGCGTGCATGGACCAGGTCGACCTTGTTCAGTACCGGCACGATGGTCAGATCATGTTCCATCGCCGCGAAGGCGGTTGCCACGGTTTGTGCTTCGACTCCTTGAAACGCATCCACCAGCAATACGGCCCCTTCGCAGCAAGCCAGCGAGCGTGACACTTCATACTGAAAATCAACATGCCCTGGAGTGTCGATCAAGTTCAGCTCGTAAGTTTTCCCACGAAGCTGGTATTGCATCGTTACCGCGCGGGCCTTGATGGTGATGCCGCGTTGCCGCTCGATTGCCATGTCGTCGAGCAATTGCTGCTTCATCTCACGTTTGCTTACGGTGCCGGTGCGTTCCATCAACCGATCCGCCAATGTGCTTTTGCCATGGTCGATATGCGCGATAATCGAAAAGTTGCGAATGTATTTAGGCGTGGGCATGGTATTCCAGGCGGGCCAGGCCGGCGGCGCCGATGTAGCCCGCGTCGCCACCCAGCGTGGCGAAGATGATATTGACCTGGTCGCGGAGCGGTGGGAGCAGTCGTGGTGGCACGGTCTGGCGGATGCGTTCCAGAAACTCGCGTCCCAGTGAAGCTTGTTCGCCACCAAAAGTCATCGCTCCACCGAGTACCACGCGATCGGGGTCGATCACATGGATTAAGGATACGCAACCCAAAGCCAGGTAATCGGCCGTTTCCAGAACGATCTCTCTGGCCAGAGCATCGCCTGCTTCCGCGGCCCGGGCAATGACCAGCGGAGTGATTGAGTTCCCGTTGCTTCGCTGCGTCTCCAACAGGCTCTTACGGCCCACATCGATCGCCTCAATGGCACGTGCGACCACTCCGTAAGATCCGCAATACGCTTCCAAAGTCCCCGGCTTATCCAGTGAGTCACGCCGCGCTTCGGGTCTTGGGTCGATGACAATGTGGCCGCATTCACTGCCGGCGCCATGGGCTCCATCCACGAGCATGCCGTCCACGATAATGCCACCGCCGATACCGGTACCGAGTGTGAACATGACCATGCTGTGACTGCCTTGGCCCGCGCCACGCCAGTATTCGCCATAAGCGGCCGCATTGGCATCGTTCGCGTACGTCACCGGCAAACCACAATGATGGCTTACTCGATCGCGAATAGGAAAGTTCCACCACTGGGGCAAATTTCCAGGTGTCAGCAGGATGCCGGCAGAGAGGTCCATGGGGCCTGGTGTAGCCAGACCGGCCCGGACCACATCTTGGACATCCAGACCCGTCTCCTGAACCATCTGCCGAAAACAGTCACTCATCCCTCGGGCTGCGTCCTCGGCGCCCTTTTCCGGCTCCGTGGGGAGAGTGCGGTAGGCCAAGGTACGGCCCAGGTCGTCCACCAAACCAATTTTGATATTGGTCCCCCCCACATCGATACCTACCAATAGGGGGCGTTGGGCCCCGTCTACTGAGATATGGTCTGTAGAGATGTGTTGGGCCTGTCCCATTTTCGTTTCCGACATGGTAGCTGATTTCGTCAAGGTTGGCCCAGAGGAAGCAAACTCGTTATTGTATGGGTTGGCCGCCCCATTCCGCAACCTGCCTGGAGGATCTCACGATGTCGAAAAGTGTGCTGGATATTGGCAATTGTGCCCCCGACCATGAAGCGATGAGTCGCTTCCTGGTCCATAATTTCGATTGCCAGATAGATCTGGCTCATGGGGCAACGGATGCGTTCGCCTTGCTGCGCAGCGGAGAGTACGCGTTGGTGTTGATCAACCGCAAGCTCGATCAGGATGGCTCCGCTGGTATCGAGATTCTCAAGCAGATCAAGGCTGATGCGACCCTGGCTCATCTGCCAGTGATGCTCATCACCAATTACCCCGAGCATCAGGAAACGGCCATCGCAGCCGGGGCTCAGCGTGGGTTTGGCAAGCTGGAGCTGGGGCAAAAAGAAACAATCGCGAAGCTGCACGAGGTGCTAGGGGCGACCGATTTATAACTTGCCGATTCCAGTGTAATACAAATAATGCGTAGCAGAATCATGGGGGCAGAATCATACTCGTACTCGAAAGGACTGACAATAACCGAACCGATCTTTGCCACGATCGAGTGGATGTTTATCGCCTTTCGATCGATTGGTCGCTTCCTCGCTCTTCCGCCCAGTACCATACAGACGGCGAGTACGAGTACCGCTGGGCTGAGTACGAGTACGAGGTCCAAGCCAAAACGCAATGAAGCCAAAATAAACATATCAACCGTTCCCACACCCCGCTTTGCGGGGCAAGGCTTCTAGCAGTGGTCGATTACTTTTCGGCGAGACCCCTTTATACGTCGGCGGGACCCCTTTATACGTCGGCGGGACCCCTTTATACGTCGGCGGGACCCCTTTATACGTCGGCGGGACCAAGCACGACAAACGGAGCGCGATACTCACGGGTCAGCATCGCATTGGCCTGATCGTGGTTCATGAAGGTTTCTGTTTTGGGATCCATTTTCAGCAGTGGGCCGATCGAAAAGGGCGTTCGCTCCAGGTCGACGCCATATTTCCTGGTTTTTTCCACAATCCGGTCGAGTGTGGCCCCGTTGTCATCCAGGCTTTTAATCTTTTGTACCTGCTCTCGCAGTTGCTCAACGGAAACTTTGTTGTTCTCTCCCAGGTAGTAAGAAATATTTCCTACATGGCTCATGCCGGCTGAGAGGTGGCCACAGTGGGCATCGGCGTGAAGCTGGGACGGATCGCCGGCAATCACCGCGTCGAGGAAGTTGCCGAAATGGTTTCCGCCACCGGAGAATTCCTTGATTTTGTTCCCCTCCAGGTCGAAGGCGGCTGAATAATCATAGCTCGACTGGACCAGATACCCCTTGGTGCCATGCACGATCACCCCTACCTTGGCGCCTCTCAGTGGGGCCGTTTCAAGCCCATAAGTTTCGAAGACAATTGCCTTGTCGCCATAGTCGAAAATGGTAGTTTCAATATTACCCGTGTCGCCAGCATCGACGAAGTTTGGGTCGTGCATTTCGACATCGTAGCCGAGGCGGCCCCCATAGGTGATGACCGAGTTCGGGAATTGGTCGATTCCCAGATGCCATCGGGCGATATCAGTCTGATGGGGGCCCTGGTTACCCAGATCGCCATTGCCGTAAAGTCGCTGCCAGTGCCAGTCGTAGTGGAAGCGAGGTCGGGTCAAAGGTGCCAAAGGTGCCGGGCCGCTCCAGAGTTGGTAGTCGACTTCTTTGGGAACCTGGTATTCTCCTCGTGGGCCAATCGATTTGCGTCGCCGGTAACAAAGCCCGCGGGCAAATTTTACCGTGCCGATCCCACCCGATCGAATAAACTTATTCGCTTCGATGTTCGATTGGTTGGAGCGGCATTGCGTGCCTACCTGGCAGCATTTGTGGTACTTAAGAGCGGCAGCGACCAGTGCCTGGCCTTCATGGACATTGTGGCAGATCGGTTTTTCCAGGTAGCAGTCCTTGCCCGCCTGCATGGCCCAGATTCCACAAAGTGCATGCCAGTGGTTCGAAGAGGCGTTGCTGACCACATCGACGGCCGCATCATCGAAGGCATATCGCATGTCCGTGACGAATTTTGGCCGGACACCGTTCTGTCGCTCCGCAACGACGTCACATTGCTTTTCCTTGGTGCTGTCCGGGTCGCAGAGGTAGCGGATTTCAGTGCGTGGGTCTTTGAGCCACTCTTGGCAGTGGCTACCCCAGCCGCGACCGCCGATTCCCACAACGCATACCCCCAGTTTGCCATTCGCCCCAGATTTTTCAGCAGAATAGGCGATCTGGCTACGCATGCCGAGCGCCGTCGAACCGGCCGCAGCCGCGGCAAACATGGAATTTTCAAGAAATCGTCGTCTGGAAACTGTCTGTTTGGAAGCTTTTCGTCGGGAATCGGTGGTACTCATGAGTCTTCGATGACTTCTTTCACGGGTTGAACGAAATGGGGAGATTTGCCCGATTTAGACAACTCCTGGGCCTTTTTATCGGCCAGCTTTTTTTCGTTGAATTCAAACAGGGCGATACGCCGGAGCGACTGATTGAAGACCCCCCAATAGGCCTTCAGGCGAATGACTTTCGCTGCCTTGCGGGACCGTGTTTTGGCTTTTTTCTTAGCCGGTGCCTTTTTTTTCGTTTTGCCAGATTCTTCGGGCTTTTTTTTGGCTGCGGCCTCGCCACTTTCGGCCTTTTTAGACGCTTTTTTGGCGACTTTTTTCGTGGCTGCCGCGACCTTTTTTGGGGGCGCTTTCTTTGCCGGCGATTTTTTCGCCACGGTTTTCTTGGCCATCAGAATCAATCCAAAACAGCGGTCAGCGGTTGGGAATCCCCTGATAATAGCCCATCGGGGGGCTGTTGCCTAGAGAGCCGAATGGCCAGGTGCGCATTTCTCGCTTACGGTTTTGACGCACCGAAGGGAGCACAACGTAGCGTGGCCGGCATTGGTAGACACAGCCGCCCGTGGGGTAGAAGTTGCGTTGCAGAAAGGCAAGCGTTCACGGAAAAAGGACGTAATTTCCCGTTCTTAATCTTACTCTTACTCTTAATCTTAATCTTAATCTTAATCCCCAAGTTGTGATTCCATCCCAGGGAGCCCTTTCATTGAAGCACCTGATCACGGGTCGGGAACCTATAAAACAAGTGGATTTTGAAACATGGAGTTGGCTGCAAGATGACAAAAAGCCTAACACGGCCTCCGGCCGTGAACGGCTACCGAAAAACGCACCTACCTGGAAGGGCTGCGGGGTGCTGCTACAGATGGGAACCGATAAATGACCGGGAGATTTAAACTCAGCTTTTTTGCCCGCAGAACCAGGGCGGGCTGGAAATAGACGATCGGGCGTAGTTCACGCGTATTCGACTTGCGTTTGGCCCGTTTGCGGGCCCAAAGGAAGGTGCTGTCGACCAAAGAACGGGGCAAACGGCCCTCTTCGACGGCTTGGACAACGGCAGCAATAAACCCTTTGTCCCCTTTCGTTTTCACTTTCAGGCCGACTCGTAATTGGTCGGCAAGTGAAAGTTGTCTCCCCTGGTTGTTGGTTCCGGAAGTCTGTTGCCCGACAGCTAGCGAGGCAGGCAAAATGCTGGCCAAAGCCAGGATGGGTAGCAGGACGGTCCGTGTGTGCCAATGCTTGCGGCATTTGGCGGGACGGCCTGCAAAATAACAGGTTTCAGAACTGCCAGAAGATTCATGCATCGGGTATTTTTCCGCCATGATACCGCTGTTCTTGTGGAGTCTGATTTGCCGGGGAGGAACGAGGAAGCTGCCCATCGTTTCATGGCGGGGCCTCCGGTTTTTCCAGCGAATTGGCTGCTTCTTGTACGTTCCAGAAGGAATTTCGACAAGGTCAGTCTAGATGTCCAGGGGAATGTCGGAGTTCGAACCTGATTCCGAAGATTGTCGCGGAATCTTGGAGCGGATGCCGCCCCCCTTTCAGAGGTGGTCCAGGCGGCCGCTTCCGGCTGCGCCATTGACCGTCTCCGGCTCTACCGGAGGAGTCTTCACGGTATCCTGGGCAAATTGGCCCACGATTTGCTGCCGCAAATGACGGGTTAATTTGTTTCAGCATTTCACCGAGGAGAACCGAAAAAAAATAGGTAGCCCTATTCCATAAGCTACAATGATTCTGTACCGTCTCGCTTTCCAGACCCAATCCAGTTGGGTTTAACGAATCAAGCTTCCAGGTCTTATTTCCGTCGGGAGGACCAATTTTTTGGATTGACCCGAGTCGATAACATGGCAGTGCGCAGCACTGTTCGACACGCGTCTTTCTTCCAGCGACTCCACACCGTCGCAATTTGACCGGAAGTTTGTTTTTTGAAAAAGGTTGCGGTCAGGCCAGGTGCCTGCCGCAGCCTTTTTTCACGTCCCTGGCGTCCGCAACATGCTCATGCGCCCGTTGTGAGCCCCACCCGCCCCTGGTAAAGTGTAGAGCTTCTCGCAGGGTGCGGGCACTACCCAGTTCGGATTTGCATGCCTGGTGCTGCGAGAACCTGGGGATTTCATAACCGTCGTAGCCGACCGATACTTTGTGTCGGTGCCAGTTGGCGAAGTATTGGAGTTTACTTTCGCCGTGAGGCTTGGCCGGAGTCCCCTGTGAGGCTTGCCCGGTATCGAGCTCTGTCTCAGAATCCGGATTTTCCGTTTAGCGAAAGGACACCAGTGTGTCGACCGATTCGACCAATCCTGGAGAGACCAATCCCGAAGAAGGTGGACAGGCTATAGCTGCTCGGCTTATCGATATGCCCATCGAAGATGAGCTGAAGGAAAGCTACCTGACCTACGCGATGAGCGTGATTGTCAGCCGCGCGCTGCCCGATGCACGCGATGGGCTCAAGCCATCGCAACGGCGGATCCTGGTCGCCATGAACGACCTGAATTTGAACCCCGGTTCCGCGCGGGTCAAGTGCGCGAAAATATCAGGCGACACCAGTGGTAACTATCATCCGCATGGCGAAAGTGTGATTTATCCGACTCTGGTCCGAATGGCTCAGGAGTGGAACATGCGTCATGTCCTGATCGACAAGCAGGGCAACTTTGGTTCCATTGCCGGTTTGCCACCCGCGGCCATGCGGTATACCGAAGCACGGATGTCTCCCTTTGCCGCCTTGCTGCTGGAAGACCTGAAACTCGACACGGTCGATTTTGTGCCCACCTACGACGAGCGGCACATGGAACCGACGGTCCTGCCATCGAAATTTCCCAACTTGCTCGTCAATGGGGCCAATGGGATTGCCGTGGGCATGGCAACCAGCATTCCCCCGCATAATTTGGGTGAAGTCTGCGCCGGAGTGATTGCTCTGATTGACAACCCTAGCCTTTCGACCAGCGAACTGATGCGAATTATTCCCGGCCCGGACTTTCCCACGGGCGGCATTATCTGTGGCCGTTCAGGAATCCTGCGTGGTTACCAGTCGGGCCGTAGCACGGCGGTGGTTCGGGCCCGCACGTCGATTGAGGAAAAAGGAAAACGGACTCGAATCCTGATCCATGAAATTCCTTATCAGCAGGCACGTGACCGGGTGGAGGAACGCATCGCGGCGTTGGTGAACGATGGGAAAATCCCGGGGATTTCCGGCATTCGTAACGAGAGCGACCTGAAAGAACCGGTTCGGCTGGTCCTCGATCTAAAACGGGATGCCGATCCCGACATCGTACTCAATCAGCTTTATAAGTTTTCGCCTCTGCAAGATACATTCTCGCTCAATTTCTTGGCACTGGTGGATGGCAAGCCGCGTACTCTGACACTGAAGGAGATGCTTGAGGAGTTTCTGCGCCATCGTGTCACGGTCATCCGTCGCCGCACCCAGTTCCTGCTCAACCGGGCACGCAAACGAAAACACACCGTACAAGGCCTGTTGCTTGCCCATGCGAACATCGATGAAGTGATCCGAGTTATTCGTGCATCGAAGACCCAACGCGAGGCCAAACAGGCGTTGATGCAAATCAAAACGCCCGCCCCGCTGATGCAGCGAGCTTTGGGAGATGAAGGGTTTGCCCAGTTTCAGGAGGAGCGGGGCGTGGCGGAGGAATACACACTCACACCCGTGCAAGCGGACGCCATCTTGCGTATGACGCTCGGCCAGTTGGTCAATCTGGAGCAGGAAAAACTTTCGGATGAACATGCGAAATTGCTGGAGGAAATCGCCGGTTACCTGGTCATCCTGAGCGACGTGAAGGAGATCTACGCGATCGTACGAGAAGATTGCCAGATGCTTATCCGTAAGCATGCCAATCCACGCCGTACGGAAATCAGTCACGAGGAAATCGGTGATGTTGATATCGAAGATCTGATTGAAGAAGAAACCATGGTCGTTTCGATCAGTCACCATGGTTACATCAAACGGACGCCCGCTAGTGTTTATCGAGCTCAGCGACGGGGCGGCAAAGGCATCAAAGGGGCCACGACTGGCCAGGATGATCCGGTGGAGCACCTGTTCGTGACCAGCACTCACGATTACCTCTTGTTTTTCACGAATCAGGGGAAAGTCTATTGGCAGAAAGTTTACAATTTGCCGCAGCTTTCCCGAGAAAGCAAAGGTCGGGCGGTGGTGAACCTGCTGAATCTCGGCGAAAATGAAAAAATTGCGGATTGCCGTGCGGTGCGAGATTTTGATTTGCCGGACCACTCGTTGCTGATGGCCACGCGCAAAGGCCTGGTGAAAAAGACGGAATTAAAAGCGTATCGACGGCCACTGAAAAGCGGCATCATCGCGATCAAGCTCAAGGAAGATGATGAATTGGTCGACGTGGTAGTGACCAAACCGGGCGACGAGGTGGTGTTGGCTACCGCCACCGGGATGGCCATCCGTTTCAATGAAGCCGACGCTCGCCCCATGGGTCGTAACACAAGTGGTGTGAAGGGGATCCGCCTCTCACCAGGTGATCAGTTGGTTGGCATGGTGGTGGTCGATCCTGAAGCGACGTTGTTGACCGCATGCGAACAAGGTTACGGCAAGCGGACTCCTTTCGGAGTGAACGCGGCTGATTCACCGCCCGTCAAGGAGTCTGGGGCGGATCAGGATTCCCCGTCCAGCGAGGAAGCGGCCGGGTTGAACGGAGAGGAGGCGCCTGAAGGGAGGGTGACTGGGGAGGATGCCAATTCGGCATTCCGTTACCGAACGCAGAAACGGGGAGGCAAAGGCCTGCGCGATATCAAGACGACCATGCGGAACGGACCGGTCATTGGCATCGTGCGCGTGGATGAGACGGACGAATTGTTGATGATGACCGCCCGTGGCAAGATTCAGCGAGTGAAAGTGAGCGATTTCAATGTCATCGGCCGCAACACGCAAGGCGTAAGAATCATGAGCCTGGCCAAGGGAGACACGCTCGCGGCCCTGGTCCGGGTGCCGAAAGATGCCAATGGCGAGAGTGAGGACCCGGAGGCGGCCAGTGGCGATACGCCCGGTCCTGAAGTGGCTGGTGACGATGTGGCCAGTGACGATACGTTAGCTGGTGACGACCCGGAGGGCGGCGATCAAGAGGGTGGCACGGGTGGGTAGGGATTAAGAAGGCGGGGTTTGGCGGCAGGTTACCGTTCACACGTACGTATTGAGAACCACGAATGGACACGAATGGACACGAATATGCGTAAGGAGGTTGCGTTGACATACGGTTCCTCTAGAGGACGACTCTTTTCCATTCGAGAGTTGCCTGCTTGAAGTTCAGGATAATTCTCACTTGCAATCCGGTGATTTTCAGGTAGTTCATCATCTGTCCCAATTCGTGGTCCGTGATTCGCTCAAGCACCCTAAGGTGTCGACCACCAATTTTCCATAAGCGATCAGGTCGGGCACCTATTCTCCGACCTGCACGCCCTTGACCATCACTTCGTGTTCATTCGTGTCCATTCGTGGTTCCCTTTCCCTGAACGGTTACGAAAATTCCGCTCATTATGCCTTCGCGGACTTCGATAGCGGTAGCGAGTCCCGATAGCGAGTCCGATCCCGAGGGAAAAGATTCTTCGTGGGGAATGCCCCCCCGTCATCGCCACCTAAGGCTTGGCCGATAAATAACTATCCGGTTTTCTGTAGGGAACGTTCAAGAAAAAAACTTCGGTAAATCGTGGCGTTCTGATAATGCACCTTCGTACTCGTACTTTGCGCCTTGCGGCGGTACTCGTACTCGAATCGCATGGCGAGTATCCTGCGGCCGTCGAGTACGAGTACCGCTTCGCTGAGTACGAGTACGAAGAGAAGCCAAAATACCCAACTTGAAATGGGGAAGTTATTCCTCGTTCGCTCCTAAGTCGGCGTAGAGCCAATAAAAAGAGCCGGGTACCCATGTACCCGGCTCGCCCCTCCGAGAACCAACAATTTGTGCCGGCTATCCGTTGCGTTTGGACGGGCCGTTACGTTCGGACAGGGTTACCAGCGATTCGGCCGTCTGGCTCAACCCGGTCATGGTGGCGGATTGTTCTTCGATCGCCGCGGCGATCGTGTTGGTGTTGAGATTGACTTCCGAGACGCTCTCGGTGATTTTGCTGGTGGAAGTGACGACCTCTTCGATGCTGGACTGAATCGACTGGACGCTTTCCTCAATGCTTTGCGTCGCTTCGGCCGTCTCCTTGGCCAGTTCCTTGACCTCGTTCGCGACGACGGCAAAGCTACGGCCTGATTCACCGGCCCGGGCCGCCTCGATGGTTGCGTTCAAAGCCAGCAGATTGGTCTGGTCCGCCAATTCTCGAATCACTTCCACCACTTTGCCGATTTGTTTACTGCTTTCGCTCAGTGCCTCGACGCTGTGCCCCGTGCCGGTAGCCTGCGATTCGGCCGTTTGGGCCAGCGACGCGGTTCGATTGACATTTCGGGAAATTTCCTCGATTGTCGAGGCCATTTCATGCACGCTGGAGGCGACCGTCTGGCCTACCTGGGTTGCTTCCTGCCTGGAACGAACCTGATCGGTGATGATTTTCCAAGTGGCCATCGCGCCGACATAGTTCCCTTGCCGATCCAGGATCGCGGATACCAGCAGGTCGATGGTTTCGGTTCCCAATTGAAAATCGATATCGACTGGCAAGTTGGAGGGATCCGCCAGCAGGCGTCGCTGATGGTCTGGATTCTTGTGGAACTTGTCGATGGACGAACCGACGATCTGGTCCACGGGAATCGGCAACAGGGATTGTAGTTGCTTCAGCGTATTGTAGGAGGCGGGATTCATGTAACGGACAATATTGTCGCGATCGGCAAAGATGACGTTGATCGGCATGTTTTCGAGCATGTTTTGCAGGCGCGTGGCCTCTTCGGCATCTTTTCTATTTTGGCTCACATCGTCCCAGTGAACGACGTAGCCTTCCAGTTCGCCGTCCGCCGTGCGGACGGAGTTGATCGATGTTTTCAGGGTGATGTCTCCGAAACTGAATTCGGCGGTGCGCGGCAAGCCACCCGGAGTATGCAGGATTTGTTCGACATGCGCCGGATCGCGATGGAATCGGTGAATCGATCCGCCCAGAAGTTCCTCGATTTCAATGCCAAAAGCTTTACGGATCGGGTCGGCGATATGCCGCAAAGTCCGCAGGGCGAATGGGTTCACATAGATCAGTTCCAACTGAGCGTTGGCAACCATCAGGTTGGCCTGCACATGCTTGAACATTTCCTGCCAGGACAGGATTGATTCGGGTTGTTCCGTAAGGTCGGTCGGTTGCGCCTCAGGGCTAGATTTGGTCATCAACATCGGTGCTTTCAACTCCTGTCCATAAGATTCCTGGGAATAGACGGTTCTCCCAGTCTTGTGTCCTGTCGGCTTGGACCGTCCTATCGGTTGCCGTGGCCATCTTGCACAAAGTAGGTTATTTAAAATGGCGGTGTCCCGACGATTTGCCAGAGGCTGCGGTTTGCGGTGGCAAATCTGGTGCGGAAGTCGCAATTGGATGCTTTGTAGCGGCTGTCGCGATATTCGAGAGTCTGGCGAAGTAGCCTGGTTGCTGGTGGTCGCTGGTTCCGGTACTTTAGGCTGTCATCAATAATCTCTGTCCCCCTGCCTTATCCTCCGCTTACACCAATATGTCCGATCCGTATTTTCAGCAGCTCTTTGCCGACCGCATTGGCGGGGCCCAATATGGCAAAGGTTCGGCCATCTACAAATTCGAGAAGATCAAACGGGCCAAGCGGCGCGCGTTGGCCGAGCATCCCGACCGCCGCTTGCTCGATTTTGGCATTGGTGAGAACGATTCCATGGTCGCCGAGTCGGTCCGCCAGGTCATGGCCGAGGAAATCAACAAGCCTGATAATCGTGGATATGCCGACAACGGAATCGCTCCTTTCAAAGAGGCGGTCAGCCGATTCATGCGGCGGTCCTATGGTGTTGTCCTCGATCCGAATACCGAAGTGAATCATTGCATCGGTTCGAAAACGGCGCTGGCCATGCTGCCGGCAACGCTGATCAATCCAGGCGATATTACCCTGATGACCGTGCCCGGTTATCCGGTGGCGGGCACGCATACGGCCTACTACGGTGGCAGCGTATACCCGCTGCCCCTGCGGGCCGAGAACCGATTTCTGCCAGATCTGCAGAATCTACCAGCTGACGTTCGTCGGCGGGCCAAGCTGTTGGTGCTCTGTTATCCCAACAGTCCCACCGGCCGTACCGCTCCGCCCGAATTTTATGAGCAAGTCATTCGATTTGCCAAGGAGAATCACCTGGTCGTTATTCAGGATGCGGCCCATGCACTACTTTCCTTCGATCGAGAACCGAATAGTTTTTTAGCCGTACCGGGGGCCCGGGACGTGGGAGTCGAAGTCCATTCCATGTCCAAAGGCTTCGACATGATCGGTTGGCGGATGGGTTGGGTATGCGGGCATCCACGACTGGTCAGCGCATTTGCCGACGTGAAGGATAATTGCGACTCGGGCCAGTTCATTGCCATTCAGAAGGCGGCTGCAGCGGCGCTCGACGACCCGTCAATTCCACGGCGGATTCAGGCGAAGTACCGGCGGCGGCTGGAAAAACTGGTGACCATGTTGCGGCGGTGCGGTTTTCCATGCGAGATGCCTGGCGGTACTTACTTCCTTTACACGCCCGCCCCCAAAAGCTTGGAATGCAAGGGCCCGGAGAACGGGCTGTTGTTTGAGACGGCGGAAGCAGCCAGTCAGTACTTGATCTCCGAACAGTCGATTTGCACCGTGCCCTGGGACGATGCCGGCGCCTACTTGCGGTTCTCGGTCACTTACGAAGCGGCCGATGAAGCAGCCGAAGATCGTCTGATGGCGGCAACGGAGTCGCGGCTGAGGGATATAGGTCCGATCTTTTAGGAGAATCTTCACACCATGCGAATTGCCTATCTCGACTGTGCTAGCGGCGCGAGTGGCGACATGTTGCTGGGCGCCCTGATCGACGCCGGAGTGGATCAGGCCGCGGTCCAGGCGGGGATCGATTCGCTGGGGTTGCCAGGTTGCCGGTTGGTGACCACCGAGGTCCGTAAATGTGGTTTTCGGGCGTTACAACTCGTCGTGGAACATGAGCCTGAGCACGCCCATCGCCACCTAAGCGATATCCTGGGTTTGATTGCCGGCAGCGATTTGACCGACCCGCAGCAGCAGTTGGCCGAGCGTATTTTCCGCCGGCTAGCCACTGCTGAGGCGAAAGTGCACGGCACGAGCATCGAAAAAGTCCACTTCCACGAAGTCGGTGCGGTCGACTCGATCGCGGATATCGTTGGCACGGCCATGGCCTGGGACCTGCTGGGAGTCGAACGGATCGTCTGTTCACCGATCCCGACCGGAACCGGTTTTGTCGAGATTGCCCATGGCCGCTGCGGGATACCCGCACCGGCCACCGGCGAGTTGTTACGAGGCATTCCGGTGGCAGCCAGCGATGTGGCGGGCGAACTGACCACCCCGACCGGGGCGGCGATTGTCGGCGTCGTGGCCGATCGGTTTGGCCCCCTGCCGGCTATGACAATCCGTGATATTGGTTACGGGGCGGGACAAGCCGATTTTGCCCATCCCAACCTGTTGCGGTTGGTGGTGGGGGATGGGACCCAGGACGAGTTGGCCATGCCGGCTGGCCACTCCCTGGAACACGACACCATTGTCCTGTTGGAAACCAACCTGGACGATACGCGCGGTGAAAATCTGGGATATTGCGTCGAGCAATTGTGGCAGGCTGGTGCGCTCGATGTGGCTTTGGCTTCCTTGCAGATGAAAAAAGGGCGGCCAGGTGTCTTGCTGAGTGTGCAAGTTGCGCCTGCCGATGCGGACCGGCTCGCCGAGATGGTATTCCGCGAGACGACCACACTGGGGCTGCGCCGATCGGTAGTCGAGCGAATGCGATTACCTCGCGAGCGGGTGGCGGTCGAAACATCCTGGGGTAGCGTGTCGGGCATGGTGGCCCGATTACCGAACGGGCCCCAGCGATTCTCCCCCGAGTACGCGGACTGTGCCCGGTTAGCGCGACAGCAGGATGTTTCCCTGGATACAATCTACCAGGCAGCCTGTCAGGCCTATGCCGTACTCCATCCCCCGGCCATCAAGCAGGAGGAAACACGATGATCCATTCCTTGGTTCCCATGGCGCAGATTGGCTTGCCCCTGTTGATGTTTCTGGCCGGTTGCGGACTGTTGACATGGATCCTCCTGAAGCGATCTGGGCGTTATTTTGGTCGCGGGCGTCGTCGCTCAAGCTCCGCCCCGATCGAGAGCCAACCGCGTCCTGCCGGTCCCTGGTCGGGAGCCCAACGCGACACCCTGGCCCGGATTGAGCGCGAACAGGTCCAACTGCAGGAAAGAGCGCGTGAATTGTCGGGTCAGTTAAACTCCAAAATCATCGTCTTGGAACAACTGATTGCGACCAGCAGTCGGCAAATCGAACGGCTGGAGGGACTGCTGGAGAAAAACGCACAACAGGAGAGCCGTGTTGTGTTAGTTCCGGACTCAGCGAACCAGCCAAATCCCCAGGAGTTCGAGTCCTGAAAGGACCCGCGCTTTTCTTCGATCGGAGCAATTGGCTTCAGCGGACTCCGTTTCAATTCCTTCTTTTAGAAGAACTTGAGCCGTTGCTTGTTTCTTGGGGTCGTGTTTGTCATAGGCATACACAAGGATGTTGGTATCCAGGAAAATGCTATCGGTCATGTATGTCTTCTCTTTTCCATGCTCTTTTTCCCATGTCGCGGCTCAGATTCCCAAAAGATTTTTCAAGCTCCCGAATGGCCTGCATCCTGGCATCTGAATTGCGATCAGCGACCGATACCCGAGGATTGTGTGGGGTCAAATCGTCCAGGGCATGGTCGATTTTGTCTTTCCCCCGCAGCGGCTGTTGACAGGTGAACCCTTCGCAGATGTAGAGCGTGGGGGAGTCGCCCATGGCCGTTTTGCCCACGAGCAGGTCGGCCAGCGCCCCTTTTTGACCTGGCGCTGGCGCTTGATCGTGAGTTGCCGTATGGTCCGCGGAAGTTGTGCCGCCAGGTGTTATTATTCGGGGCCTGGTGGGCATCGCCACGACCTTGTTGGGCAGAAAGCGTCGCCGCAGGTCGGCCAGTACGGCTGCCGTATCGGGCTGAACGATATCGCCGGCCAGCACCATTTCGTACGTCGGGCCCAAATGGAAATCGACGGCCATCAACATCTGGCCCATCGCCCCAGGAGCACGATGCATCAGGTTCGCGGCTTGACGCATCGTTTGTTCGGCCGCGTCGAGATAGCGCCGGTTGCCGGTCAGTTTGCCCAAACGGAGCAGCGTGGTGGCTGCCATCGCATTGCCGCTCGGAAGGCTGTGATCGGTAAAATCCTTATTGCGACTGATCAGCGTTTCCTGGTCGTCGGCCGTATAATAGAAACCGCCCTTTTGGGCATCGATAAAGTGTTCCAGCACGACCTCCATCAGCCGGATTGCCGAGTCGACATGGCGCGGGTCGAAGGTGGCTTCGTAAAGCGAAACCAGGCCACTGGCCAGGCACGTATAGTCGTCCAGGTAAGCGGCCAGCTTGGCCTGGCCCTGGCCTTTGGCATCACGGCGCCAGGTGTGCAACAGCCGATCACCAGCCGGGACGCGCAGTTCGGTGAGCAGGAAATCGGCTGCCCGGGTGGCCGCGGCCACGTAGCGAGGCTGCCCGAGGACGGCGCCCGCACGTGCCAGCGCGTCGATCGTCAGGCCATTCCAGGCAACCAGTACCTTGTCATCCTTGGCTGGATGTACACGCTTTTCTCGCACTGCAAACAGCCTGGCCCGACTGGCCGCCAGCTCACGACGTAGCTCGTCTTCATCCCTTTTCAACTCCCGTGCCCGCTCCCCGATTGACTTGGGCAGATTCAGGATGCTGCGGCCTTCGAAATTGCCCCCATCGGTCACGTCGTAAACGCGGGCAAAAGTTTCTGCGGCAGCATCGTCCAGCACGGTGTGCAGCTCGGCGGGAGTCCAGGTGTAGAACAGGCCTTCTTCACCCTCGCTGTCGGCATCCTCAGTGCTGTAGAATCCGCCCGCCGGATCGGTCATGTCGCGGAGGATGTAATCGAGTGTCTCACTCGCGACTTGGGCATAGGTCTTATGTCCGGTCACCTGGTAGGCTTCCAGCCAGGTTGCCGCGAGTTGGCTGTTGTCGTAAAGCATTTTTTCAAAATGGGGAACCAGCCAGCGTCGATCGACCGAGTAGCGGGCAAACCCGCCGCCCAGATGGTCGTATATACCCCCCGCCGTCATGTGGTCGAGGGTGGTGCGGACCATTTCCAGAGAGGCCTTGTTGCCCCGGCGGTGCCAGTCGCGGAGCAGCAGTTGCAGGTCCATCGGATGGGGGAATTTGGGCGCCGAGCCAAACCCGCCATGGGCCGGGTCGTGAGTTTGCCGGAGTTGTCCGCACGCTCCTTCGAGGAGGCTCGGATCGAGAGTCACGTAGCCGTGGTCCGAGCCATGGCCCGAACCGTCCAACTGCTTGAGATGAGCGGTCACCCGACTGGCGACATCTTCGGTTTGCTCGCGACGGCTTTGCCAGGCCTCATGCACCTCGGTGACCACCTGATCAAATCCGGGCATTCCACGAACTGCGTGCGCAGGCCAGTAGGTGCCCGCATAAAAGGGCTTCTTGTCAGGAGTCAGGAAGAGACTCATCGGCCAACCCCCCCGGCCGGTCATCATTTGGACCGCGTTCATGTAGACCTGATCCAGGTCGGGCCGTTCTTCGCGGTCCACCTTGATGCAGACATACCACTGGTTCAGCAAACGGGCGATCGCCTCGTTTTCAAAACTCTCGTGTTCCATCACGTGGCACCAGTGGCAGGCCGAATAGCCGATTGAAAGAAAGACGGGCTTCTCTTCTCGCCGGGCTCGGGCGAACGCCTCGGGCCCCCACGGGTACCAGTCGACCGGATTATTTTGGTGCTGCAGCAGGTAGGGACTCGATTCGTGAGCCAGTCGGTTGGGCATAGTGAGAACTGGGGGAAAAGGGTTCAGGGTTCAATCGTAGGCCGGAACGAGTTCCGCGCTGTTCCGGCAATGCCGCTATTGTTAAATGACAAATGATAAATTCTTTGCTCAGGTTCGTGGCAGGGTTCAGGAAAAAAGGTGTCTGCCCCCTTCATGCCCCCCTTCATGCCAGGTTGCCCTTACACGCCCAGGTGCAGGACCATCTTACCGCCCTGTTTTCCCAGCGGCAACGTTTCTCCTTTTCCCGCGGAAAAGAGGAAAAAACTACGAGCGCCGATATTGTTCGAGTTGGTTATCAGGTTCGGTACGTTAAATAAAAAAGTTGGGAACACTAATCCACGCTAATCCGCGCTCATAAGATTCAGGATTAGTGTGGATTAGCGAAGATTAGTGTTCCTTTACTTGAGCCGGAGTTCGCAGGAATTCGGGGACACACATGGGCAATTCGGGGGCAATTCGGGGACACACATCGATGGGGCAATTCGGGGACACACATCGATGGGCAATTCGGTGACACAGGAATATCGAATATCGAACAAGGAGTAATGAATCTCGAAGGAAAAACAAGAACTTGCCCATTGTGGTTGCCGCAAATTCTTCACTTCATCATTCGAAATTCCTTGCTCGATATTCGATATTTAATAACCTAACCTTCAACAAGGTAAAAAGTTGCGACTAATTGAACGGTATTGGGCTTAAATGCACCTTGCCCCGGCACTCCGCAGCGTCTCGGGAACCTGCTGCAGGGCCTCCTCGGGCAGCACGAACGAATTGCCGATCAGGGCCGCATCGTCGCCCGTGATCTGGGGATAGCGAATGCCCGGCAGGAGCGCGACGGCAAAAACTTCGCGGATATTCCCCGCGAATTTTAGGAACGCCACGATCTGGCCGCGATTGATATCGACCACCCAGACGCCGCACTGGCTCTCCTCCGGCTTGAGCCTCCCGGCCAGGGGAATTCCACCGGCGACGGTCGACGCGCGCAGCCGCGAAAGACCGACAAACGCCAAATTGCCGGCGAAATCGAGACCGCGAGTAAAACCGGGCAGCTCGACGATCGGCTCGTAGCGGCCCGATTGCAAGTCGACATGACCCAGGCTACCCCGGCCGGAATCCA
>JAJRWS010000471.1 GCA_024276705.1 Planctomycetota bacterium
GATCCGGCTGCCGTCAAAATCAACTTCCAGATCCCGGGCCACACCGTCAGGCACGTCGAGTAGTGTTTTTAATTCATTGCCGCTGGCGAAGTCGAACGTTCGAATCGCACTACCGCCCTGAAACTTGTCCGCGTTGATCTCGCCCGTTTGAAATAATGTTGCCGTATTGTGATGATCCGGTGCGTACGGGTGCCGTACGACAAACACAATCGGGTGGTCTGTCGCCACTATCCGGGAGGCGACGTCGCTGCCGTAAAGGTGAGTGGGCATGAATCCATTGAGAGAAACAACCCACAACGCACAGCAAACGGTCCAGCGAAGCGCCAGGCATTGTCTAAATACCAGAAATAGGGATTCCGCCGCGGCGTTTCTCATCTCCTCGCCTGCCGGTGGGAGAGGATGAAGGAATTGATGTATTGTGGCAAAATTGAACATCCACGATCCATTGGAGACAAGAACCTGACGGACTTACCGCTACGATGAATGGCCTGGAAGAGACCCAGTCCTGGCTATCCATCCTAAAGTAATTGCAGTGTGGATGCAACAAAAGGAGGGTCGTTCAAGGCCGGAGGCCGAGAACGGCTACTCTTACGCTTAATCGTAACCTTACCCTTCATTATCTTCCGTAAACCACCAGCTCTGCTGGTGAGTACTCATCAGGCTCCGCCGTTCCGACGTGCTCGTACTCGAATGGAACCATTGGATGCAAACGAAGCAGAAGGTCATGGATGTTGATGATGGCCGACCTTGCGTCTGACATGGATTCGAGTACGAGTACCGCTCTGCTGAGTACGAGTACGATATTTTTTCCAGCCCTTTTTAGGGGTTTTCCTCAAGTCACCCGTTATGCGGGTGGTACGTCACCATCTTCAAGCGGCTTCCAGGGACCGTGTATACGCGGCGTTGCGAACCCAGCCTTCGATCCGTTCGCGGCTGGGGATGTCACTCCCGCGTAAAATGCGTTGCCCCTGTTTGGTTGCACAAAAAGCCAGTATTGTGTTGACAATATCCTTGCTGTCCGCGCTGACAAGCTGCTCCGGTTCGGTCAGTTCACAGGCGACTAGCAGTTGCGCACCAAAGCCACGTAACTGGGGGATGCGGCAAACCAGACAAGCTTGCTGTTGCCAGGCAGTGATGGTACGGGAATGGATATGGCTTACTTCAAGCGCCTCGGCCGTCGATTCGGGATCGGCATGCAACAGATCGGCCACGGTGAGAATGCCGACCTTGGCCAGCCGATCGGCCGTCTTGGGGCCAATGGAGGGCGCATCTTCCACGGGGCTTTCGGGCTCCAAGTAGAATCGCGCGGAGAAGGAGGGGCGGGAGTCTTTTGCCGGAACTGTCGGTGTGGTTTTTTGCACCAAAGACTCTTGGTCCCTTTTCACCGGGCTTCTTTCCGCCGGCCCTTTCTCGCGTTCCTTGTGGTCTGGCGAGCGTGGTTGCCGACGCATGGAGTCGATGAGATGAATGGGGCTGCGCAATGATTGAAAACGCCTTAAAGCATGTTGGTTTTCGGTAAAGATCAGTATTTGCTGGCCATCGTGGGCAAACTGGTGCAGGAGGCCGGCCATCGCTGCTGCCGCTGCCTGGTCCTGCCGGAGGAATGGCTCATCCAGCAACAATGGCAATTCAATGCCGTACCGCGCATGGGCTGCCACCAAGGCGAGTCGGAGAGACAGGGTAAGTTGATCCTGCTCGGCTTCGTTCAGCGAATCGGGCGTGCGCTGCCGACCATCGCGATCGGTGATGCTCAATGCGAGGTGCGCATGCCTGGCATGCGGGAGAGGGTTCGAAACCTTCCGCCGCTGCAGCCGGATCTGAATCAGCCGTCCGTTGGTGAGTTGGGCCAGGATGTCGGAAGCTCGCCAAACCTTTCCATCGCCTTGCACCCTTGCCGCCGGCTGTTGGAGTGGAGGCGTTCTGTCCGCTGGGGAACTGCGAGTCAGGCTGGCAGTCGACGAACCGGCTTGGGCAGGACTGATTTCCAGGCTGATTTCACGCTCTATTTTTTCCAATTCCACACGTATTGAGTTGAGCCTTGGGGCATCCATGAGTGTGGCCCGATCGCGTTGCATCTGTTGCCACCGTGATTGCAACAGGTCGATTTCACGCTCAAGATTTTCGAGAGCGCTGCGCAACTTGCTCCGTTGTTGCTTGAACTGCCGTTGTTGCGCCTCGGCATCTGCCTCGGGGTTCGCCCGATCGGTCCGAGCCAATATCATGGCGTTGGCGTTGTGCAGGAAATGGCCATGCTGTTCGCATTGGCAGTACTCTGGCACGGGAGCCTGGGGTAGCCGTAAACCGGAGTGCCTTGCTGACTGAGATACGCGAATCAAAATTTCTCGCCGTGAAAGTAACTGTTCCAATTGCTCTCCCAGGTCGGTTTGCACACGGGAGAGTTGTCGTTGTTCGGTCTCGATCTGCTGCCGACGAACCGCGCGTTCCTGTTCCGTCAGTTGGCAGCAGAGTGTGTAAATTTGTTGTCGGATCATATCCGCGACTGGCGACAAACGGGCATGGGTGTCAGGCCCGGGTTTCTGATCCGAGTGATGGGCGCGAGCCAGTTGTGATATTTCCGCATCGAGATCGTTCACGAGATGTTCCAACACACCAAGTGTGGCACGTCCATCGGTGAGTGAAGTGACGCGATCCGCGGTTCCATCGGGTTGAAGTTGAACCCATTCGCCGTGCAAGGTAGCCGTTCGAGTTTTAAGATCACGAAGTGTGTGGCGGCAGCGGCTAATCTCGGCATCCAACTCAGCGA
>JAJRWS010000472.1 GCA_024276705.1 Planctomycetota bacterium
CGAACAAGGAGCCCGCCGTGGTGCAACAGGTGCGGGTTTTTTACGAGCCGAGCCGATTTGGGGGCTGGCCCGCCAACTACGGGATCTGGAATTGGGGCAATGAAATTCTGGTTGGGTTCGCTTTGGGCTACGATAAGGATCGTGGTGAAATGCACCATCATATCGATCCCGATAAACCGCAAGTCGATCGATTCGCCCGTAGCACCGATGGTGGTCGGAGCTGGACGATCGAAGTGCCGAACGTTCAACCCGCACCAGCCGGGCTGTTGCCGGTCGACTTTAGCCATGCCGATTTTGCCATGCGCGTGCCCAAGGCGGGAGATGCTGGCGGTTCCAGCAGTATCTACTATTCCCTCGATCGGGGGAAATCGTGGAGCCGGGTCGCACTGCCCAACTTTGGCGTTCCGAGTATCGCGGCCCGGACCGAATACCTGGTTGACGGCAAGAGTGAGTGCACGCTCTTTTTGACTTCGGCCAAGTCCAACGGCAAGGAAGGCCGGCCTTTCGCGGGCCGCACGCAGGATGGCGGCCGGAGCTGGAAGTTTCTTTCCTGGATTGGCCCCGAGCCAGAAGGCTTTTCGATCATGCCCGCCACGGTCCGCTTGTCGGATTCGGATCTGCTCACGGTGGTTCGCTGCCGTGATGGCTGGAAACGGTGGCTGTCGGCTTACGGTTCCCAAGACAATGGTAAAACGTGGCGATACCGCAACGATCCGGCACCCAGTCTGGGCGAGGGGAATCCGCCCAGTCTGATTGAATTGGAGGATGGCCGCCTCTGCCTGACTTACGGCTACCGTGCCGCTCCCTTCCATATCGGCGCCCGCATGAGCAGCGACCGGGGCGCGACCTGGAGTGAGGAATTCGTGGTCCGTGGTGGAGTCGCCAATCGGGATATGGGGTACGTTCGTAGTGTCCAGAGGCCGGACGGAAAAATCGTTTCGGTCTATTATCTGAGTGATGATGAGATCGGTCCGGAAAGATACATCGAGGCAACCCTATGGGATCCAGGCAGCTTGGAGTCAAGGAAATGAAGCAGACATTTTTTATCGTGTTGGTACTCTTGACGCTGGCCAATTCAGCTCGCGCAGACCGTGTGGAACCACGGCTTGAAATGGAGAACATTTTTCCGCCTGGAGGCAAACACGCGCATTCCAGCAGCATCGTCGAATGCCCGGATGGCGATCTGCTCTGCTGCTGGTTCTATGGCAGTGGGGAGCGGTCGGGAACCGACGTGGTCGTGCAGGGCGCTCGTAAAAAGCGTGGCGCATCGAACTGGAGCCCGGTGTTCTTGCTGGCGGATACGCCGGAATTTCCCGACTGCAATCCGGTATTATGGGTCGACCGTCAGCAGCGTGTCTGGCTCTTTTGGATCACGGTCCTGGCCGAGCGCTGGGAATGTTGCCAGCTTAAATATCGCCGGGCCGATGAACCCGGAGGCGACGCAGCGCCCAATTGGTCGTGGCAAGGGCTGATCCAACTCAAGCCGGGAAAAGCGTTTGGCCAGGTAATGCAGGAGCGGTTCGAGCAATTGCACCTGGCCGAAGGCATGTGGGCAGAGTACGCCAGGCCGTACTCACGCCTTTTGCTTTGAGGCGACCCGGGATCCCTACAAGCGGCAGACAGGCTGGATGACGCGTACGCATCCGCTTGCCTTGCCGAGTGGCCGAATTTTGTTGCCTCTGTATTCGCCATTGCGTGCTGAAACTCGAATGGATCGAAAGTGGTAGCCCATGATACGGGAAGTGCGATCTGGCGATGTTCGCTTCGGGCCGGCCATGCCGATCCGGTTTGCGGCCCTGGTAGCCGTCCTTATGGCATACGGTTGGGGCTACCGCGGAACGGTGGGGCATGAGGCGGGGGCGATGGTGCCGGGAGCCTTGTTGGGGCTGGCCGTTTGTGTCGGTTCGGGCCGTTTGGACTGGCAACGCCGGGCGGCGGTCGCCGGCCTGTTTGCCGCGGTGGGCTGGGCCTGGGGCGGTTCGATCAGCTACATGGAGCAGACCTTTTATGTGCAGTCCAACTCCTTTCCCGACGTCTATTACGGTTACGTGATGCTGTTCTTTATCGGCGCGTTATGGGCGGGATGCGGTGGCGCCATTCTCGGCCTGGCCCTGACCGAATCACGTTCGGAATTGCACGCGCTGACGCGACCTTTCCTGGCGATCTGTTCGGTTTTTTTGCTGGTCTATTTCCATTTTTTCTTTTGGTCCGAGCAGCGCGAGGCTTATGAAACGTTCACGGTTTTGCATTTTCACGACGGCGACTGGCTGGCCGCCACCTTGACCCTGGTAACCAGCGCAATCTACTGGATCGTGCGGCCTCGCGATCGACGTGGGGCGGCCCTTTTTTTCTGGGCGGCAGTTGCCTGGTGGATCGGTTACGGACTGTTGACCAAGTGGGGCGGGTTGCGGCTGGCACCGCTGCATCGCAGTGAAAGTTGGGGAGGTGTGCTTGGTGTGCTGGTCACGCTGATGGTCGCTCTGGCTCGCCGAAAAAACAGGGCCGCCCTGATGCTCTGCTGGTACGGTTGCCTCGGCGGTGGCCTGTCTTTCGCTTTGGCCGTGATGATTTATCATCCTCTGGTACTTCGCTGGGGACCTTTCCAGGAGGTGCACGTGCGACTTCCGGCATGGCGAATGGCGGAAGTCAGCTTTGGATTCTTCATGGGTTTGAGCCTGGCATTCGGTACGCTGCGTCTGCTCCGTGGTGGGCTGGCACCGCCCAAGGAGGACCGCGACCGGGTTCCGTTGGACACCTTGGCCGTGTTGATGATCCTGGTCGCCCTGGGTTGGGCCAATTTTCGTCGTCATTTCGCCCGGGTCCTCGCCCAGTCGGCCGGTACGGCCACTTTGCTGGGTCTCCCGGCCGAAGCCTGGTATATTCTGGTAGGCGCGTTGGTGACTCTGCCGGTACTGCTAATACTGTTTCGTTATCGTCATGGCGATCGTTCCTTGGTTCCCCCATCCGCTTACGGCAAGGGAGTGATGGTGGCATTGCTCTTGATTTGGGTCACCGTGACCGCCCAGTTGCTGGACGGATACCCCTCGCGAGATTCAATTCTGGCCAACCTCTGCCTGTGGTTGCCCGCAGCCATCGCGGCGTGCCTGTTGGTCGGTTTCACAGCGAACGTTGGCCAGGTGGTCGATCCGATCGATGCCTGCACGAGTAGATCAGGCCTGCAATGGCGAGTCGGCAAGCGTTTCGTGCTGCTTGCCGCATCGGTGCCCGTGCTCCTGCTCTGCTGCACCGGATTGAGCCTGGCGATTGGAGAGGGGCCGCCAGGCACGCGGGGCCGGCTGCGTTTCGGACCGAATGCCTATTGGCGGCAAACCGCTCGTTTGCAGGGTACCTGGCGGGCTGTCGGTTGGAGCAATCAAGCCGAAGACGGGGAGGTACGTCCCGAGGGCCTGCCACTGTTGCAACTCGAATTCGATACCAGCCGAAATGTAGTTGCGACGTTGCCTTCGGGGGAGAGAATCGCCGCCCATCGCTGGTTTCTCAAAAATCAATACATCTGGCTGCAATGGTACGGAAAAGGAGGCAAGCAGGAGCAACGGGGTGAAGTGCCGCTCCAATTTCATGAAGGACGATTGTACATATCCTGGCCACCACACCAGCCAGGTACCGATGAACTCGTTTTCGAGCGCGATGGTTCCTGACAGGAGTCTTTTATGTCCCCGGATTCACTTTCGTATATCACCAGTCTGGACAGGAGCGAGATGGAGGCCCATACTGATGTTACGGCTGTGATCTGACTTTCTGATTGTTTCGCCACTTCGTCTTATTTATCGAGGTTGTTCCATGGTTCATCCACAGTCCCCTTCACATCGCTCCCGGTCCGGTTCCCAAGGTTTTACTCTGGTCGAGCTGCTGGTGGTCATCGCCATCATTGGCATCCTGGTGGCCTTGTTGCTGCCGGCCATCCAGGCGGCCCGCGAATCGGCCCGGCGTGCCCAATGTGTGAATCAGCTCAAGCAGTGGGGATTGGCCATGCAGCTTTTTCACGACACTCGCAAGCAGTTGCCGTTGGGATCCCGTACCGCGCCGAGGCAGACCTGGGTGATGCATGTCTGGCCCTACGTGGAGCAGAATGCCCTCGCTTCCAGGAATGATATCACCGTGAACTTTTATGAGCCCCCGGGTACCATCGGTGGTACCTTGGAAGGTTTGACGGGCCAGTACCTGGACCTCTACTACTGTCCCAGCGACATTGGCGAGGATCAGACGATTGGCTGGTACCAGCGACGTCGGGGCAACTATGTGGTGAACTGGGGTAATACCAAATATGGTGAGCGACGCGAACCGATCGGGTTGGCGCCGTTCTCCCACGTGAAAGGCAGGCGGTCGGAGCCACGAGTTACCAGGCTTAAGGACGTGACCGATGGCACCAGCAATACATTGATGATGTCGGAGCTACTCAAGGCTTGGAGTAATGACGACAACGATTGGCGCGGAGACATCCATAACGACGACGGGGTTTTCCGCTTCCATACGTTGTTGTCGCCCAACACCTCGGCTCCGGATGTCATTTCAAACGGCTGGTTTCAGGATACGGGCGATCCGATGATGCCTGCAGTCGCGGGAAATGGCAGCCGTCAGGTGGCTGCCGCTCGCAGCCGCCACCCAGGCGGTGTGAACGCCCTGTTGTGTGACTCGTCTGTACGGTTCGTCAACAACGATATCGCCCTCTATGTTTGGCAGGCGATGGGATCGATGAATGGTGAGGAAGTGATCAATGAATAGTAATGTATCTGGTTCGAGATGCCTGCCGTGGACCGTCTGCCAGGTGATGCTCAGCGGCCTCCTGGGAGTGTCATTCCTGCAAGGGGCCGGCTGCTCAAAGAGTGCGACCACCGCCGAAGTATCCGGCATGGTGACGGTCGATGGCGAACCGGCGAAGGCAGGGGCGATTGGTTTCTTTCCGGTGGATGGCAAGTCCCCAACCGCCGGCGGCAAGATCGAAGCGGGGAAGTATTCGACCCAGGTTCCCTTTGGCGAGTCGAAGGTCGAAATCCGCGTCTCCAAGGTGGTCGGCCAGAAAAAACTCTACGACACGCCCAATAGTCCGGTGCAACCGATCATGAAGGAAGTGTTGCCGGAGAAGTACAACGATCAGACCGAACTGCGGATCGATGTCCAGCCAGGCACGAACAATAAGGACTTCGATCTGAAAACCAAGTGATCGTTCCCGAGCCGAGTGCTTTGTCCGGCCTAAATTAGGGCAAGTCCTTTGGTCCTGTGTGGCGCGCTCTGAGGTACGAAGGGCGTGGAACTCTGCGTGAACCGGGCACGCCCTATATTGTCTGAGAAAACCTCCGGCTCTGCCGGAAGAGCCTCACTAAGCTTAGGCGTACCACTAGGATGCACGGAATGAGACGGACAAACATTCTCCTGACCTTCGTCCTGTTGGCTTTCGTTGGTGGTGCCCCGCTCTGTCCCACGGCGTCCGCAGATGATCCGCCCCAGGCGACACCTGACATCACCGTGGTGAGTTACTACTTCGGGAACTA
>JAJRWS010000473.1 GCA_024276705.1 Planctomycetota bacterium
AGGGACGTGCCACACACACACAAGGCTGAGTGCGAAGTGCGTTCCTGCGCCCCCGGCCGTCCAGCCCCTCGTACCCGAGCCTGGTGCGTTTGCCGCGAGTGGGGTCGAGCAGCAAGTCCCCCTTTGTGTGCCCGCGCTCTGGAGCCAGGGCAATCGATGATGAGGAGACCAACGGACGCGAGCCCCCTGGCGAAGGGCGTGGTCGGCACGCAGTGGACTCCGGCGCAGCGCTTCGAGGTGACGCACCACGCCCTTCGTACCTCAGGGACGTGCCACACACACGCACGCACACACGCACGCACACACGCACACACACACGCACACACACAAGGCACAAGGCTGGGTGCGAAGTGCATTCCCGCGCCCCTGGCCCGAGATCGGTTAAGTAAATATGTTCCAAATTGTCGAGCCTGGTCTAACTCGCGACGATGCGCCGAAACTGGCCAATCAGATAGAACGGGAGGGAGATGAGACGATAAGTGCCACGGTTTGTGTGGGAACCGAGGATCGGCGAATCCACGACGGACGGCAAATCGCTATTGAACCGCACTGCGACGGTAGCAGGTTTGGTGTCCATGAAAAGCTGCAGCGATCGCAATCGGCCCGTCTTTCCCGCCTTGACTTCAATGGGAACAATACTTGCCCCCAAGGCAACTACGTAATCCACTTCGGCAGACGATGAGGATTTTTCACGCACCCAATGGTATAATTCAGGCGGCTTGTAGGGAGGCTGTGAATGGAGCAGATGCTGCCCCACAAACTGCTCACTGACGGCCCCCTGGTTGACCAGGATCAGGTCGCCAGCATTTTCGAAATCAAGGAGTGAAAGCCCACATGCGCCGGCCATCAGTCCGACATCAAGAAACAGCGCCTTGAAGATCTCCTCTTTCACCTCGGCACGCAACGGTATGCCGTTGCAGGATGCGTGACATACCCGAAAACTTAGCCTCGCATCACATAGCAGGTCCAGCGCGGACCGGATTGTCCTCGCTCGCTCATCGTGTGAGACGTGGACATACTTAAACCGCTGGCTGACCAGCAGCGGTAATTTCCTGAATACTTTCACCAGGTGTTCGCGCGCGAGACGCGTGCCATACTTGCCGAAATCGTCCTCGAGCGTGGATAGTAGTGATTGTTTGACGGCATCGCAGTCGCCAAACGAAAGACGCCTCAGCCATGCCGCGGTCACTGCGGGCATTCCCCCTACCGCACAGAATGTCCGAACATGCTCCATTAAGAGACTGTGAACTGGAGGTGGCACCTCATCGCCCAACGAATAGGACCGGACAAATTCGGCAAACTGCGAGTGGCCCGCCGCACACAGGTATTCCTCGAACGTCATCGGACCGAGATGATGATACTCAATTCGGCCTACTGGCATGGAAAACGTATGGTCCGAGAGCACAAACTCCAGCAGGGAACCGGCCGCGACAACGTGAAGGGACGGTTTCTCCTCATGGAAATACCGCAGCACTTCGAGAAGCTCTCCCGCAGCCTGGATCTCGTCCAGGAACAGCAGCGTGCGGCCGGGGCGAACGGTCGTGTTGAACTGCAGCTCCAAGAGTCGGCAGATCTTCTCTGGCGACTTGGAGACAAACAGAGATGCCATCTCCGGCTGCTTCTCGAAGTTTAGGTAAACCGTGTTCTCGAAGTATCGCTTGCCGAAATCCTGGATGAGGTACGTCTTGCCCACCTGACGGGCGCCACGCATCACCAAGGGTTTTCGGTCTGGTGAGTCCTTCCAGCGAACAAGTTCAGTGATACGATCCCGTTGCATCCAGAATTACTCCCACGAGAGGCCAAATAGATAGAATGTGGCGATTGTAAGGGGTTATTATGTCCTATAGGTGGTTATTGTCAACGGCTTTTTTGGATACACCCCTTTCCCCAGTCCGCTCATCGATTTGGTCGTCCGTAAATTGCGTCAGCTGGAAAATCTAAGACCTGGGCAGGGACTCCTCCGTCGACGAATTTGTAGCCTGCCCGGCTCGGGAACCGACACGATGCCAGAGAAGATTGGCGGCGGCCCGAAGACTGCCTGAAACTGCACGCAAACTGTCCACCTTTCCAACCGCAGCTACTGGACACTCATTATCCATCATGTACTGCATGCGTGTTTTTCCGGGTTTTCCATGACAATATAAGAAGGTCTTGCAAATCTGCGCTCCGCGTGCAATATTGCAAAAATGGAATTGCTCGATCGGCCTGCTTATATGACACGGGCCCGGGAGATGCTTGCCATCTTTCCGGTTTTGGCAATATTAGGGCCCCGCCAGTGCGGTAAAACAACCTTTGCAAAAAATGGTTTTCCCGATTATGAATATCTGGACCTGGAGCTTCCCTCCGGTTTTCAGAAGCTCGAAAGCGATCCAGAGCTCTTTTTAAAATCCCGGATGGGGCCACTGATCATCGACGAGGCACAGCGACTGCCCGCCTTGTTTCCTGTCCTGAGAGCTCTGGTTGATTCCGATCGGAAACGCAATGGGCAGATCATTCTACTTGGCAGCGCCAGCTTCTCCCTGCAGAAGCAGCTGAGCGAATCCTTGAGCGGTCGGATAGGCTTTCTTGACCTCTCTCCATTGCTCCTGCCGGAAATCGTCTCGCACCGCAGTTTCGATTCCCACTGGCTCAAGGGGGGCTATCCAGACGCATTGCTGTCGGGAACAACCGATGCAATCCATTTCGACTGGTTCGAATCGTATACCCGCACCCTGATCGAGCGGGATCTGCCGGCATTAGGCATCGACGTGAATCCGATCCAGTTTCGCCGACTTTGGACTATGTGTACCCATTTTCATGCGAACATCCTCAATATGAATAAGATTGCTTCCTCGCTTGGCGTTTCGCCCCATTCCGTCCGTCGATATATCGACATCCTGGAGCAGACTTTTATCTTCCGGAGGCTGGCTCCCTATCACGCAAACCTCAAGAAACGGCTCGTTAAGAGTCCCAAACTCTACTTCCGTGATACGGGCCTCTACCACTATTTTATTCGAACGATGTGTCATGACGATCTGATTACATCCCCAAACCGTGGCAACAGTTTCGAGGGGTATGTCGTGGAACAAATACTACAAATGCAGGGCTTATCTCAAAATGGCTGGGAGCCCTTTTTCTTTCGGACATCAGACGGTATTGAGGTGGACTTGCTGTTAGTTCGTGGCGAATCGATCATCGCCCTGGAAATCAAGTCGGCCCTCAGTTGCCGACGGAGTGAACTGGAATCCCTGAAAAAAGCCATCTCCCTAATCGGTGCAACAAAAGGGTATGTGATTACCTTGGGCGATGATCGGTACCCGCTATCGGACCGAGTCGAAGCGTTGGGCATACACCGATGGATCGAGGAGGGAATACCGCCTCTCTGGTGAGCGTCGATAATCCCGGGCCGATTCGGTGGAGACCTGCAGCGTATACGTACCGGGCCCGAGATCGGTCAGGTAGAGATGCTCCACATTATCGACTGTGCTCAGGCTTTCGTCGAGCAGCAAGCCCATGAACGTGTCGGTCGAGTCGTATAAAGCCAAATCCAGATTGGCAAGCGACTTGGCTCCCGAAAAAAGTGAACCGATCAACCTGCGATTATTCCAGCTCGCTGCTCGATAAGCAAGATAATGGGCTATGGGGGCGGGCGTTCAGCAGCGCACTTTTTGGGTTCTTCCTCAAGCCCTTGCGCCGTTCTCTCCTTCGCCAGTACCACTCCATAACATGGCCAGATCCTCGGGACGCTCCACCGTCTGGGCGGCATGCAAAACTTGCCTTAGGATTTCCGCGTTGGACAGCTTGCGTACCTCTGCCAGAATCAATTCGGCCCGCGTCCCAAAGCGGGTCCGCAAAACCGCCTCAATGCCTTCAAGAAGCCCTTGCTCTCGACCTTGCTCTCGCGCCAAACGCTCCACGGAAGTTACATAAGGCATTTGTTTTTCCTCCTCGTACTGAGACAACTGCTCGGTAAACTGCTTTTCCAACTCCGATGGCAAATCGATCATCCAGTCGATAATTATAGCGGTCCCGTAGCCGATAGTGGTAGACAAACATCCGCTTGGGAAACGCTGGCCGCACCTGGCTCTGGACCTCCGCATACACCTTTCGACGTTTCGTGGCTCTCCGAGGCAGACGCTGAGGTGCTAGTTGAGGCAGCGTTCGACTCTTCGAGTCTGGTAGACCCGCGTCTCGGAGAGACGCGGCAACGTGGCCACCAATTGTACATTGGCTGTAAATAGAGTCCCGCGCGGGTCATCTCGTGCGAAATGCCCCTCGCAACCACGTAGGTCTGTCTCTGGCGAGACAGACACCGCGACAAAGTCGCGGCCTTCCGAACCCCGCCAGAGATCCAGCTACGTGAAAGTGCTTCAATGCAAGTCACCGGCTTCTCTGCGTCCGCCCGCGCCGGTCCCACAGGCCGGCCGCCAGCAGCAGGGCCAGGCCGATCGTACTCGGCTCGGGTACCGAGGCGATGCCGCTAAAGATTGGCGAAGGTCCGAACACCGCCCAATCGGCTCAGCTGCCAGGAGCTAACCGATTCAGCAACTCCGCCGGCTCAATGGCTTCAACCTCACTGTTCGTAAAACCAGGAGGGTCGCGAGTAACAATGACATCTAGATTTGCAACCGTGGCACAGGCAATTTGCAGGCAATCCTCGAAGTCACGTCCAGCCAAAGTTGCCGCGGTCTGTAATTCAGTGGCGCCAACCGCGATAAGGTAAAGTTGATCGAGGCACGCGTGAATCGCATGCCAAGCTCGATCACGACCAGCATGGCGTCGAGCGACGTAGAAGATATCTGTTATCGTCGTGGCGGTGATATACGCTGCAATCCGGTTCTCTAAGTGAGCCTGCCAGACCGCCCTGGACTGGCTGTTCCACGGCTTGCGGTCCAGAAGTACGTCCAAGACTACATTCGTATCGAGTAAAACGTGAATCATCCATATTTCCTGGCACGTTCTTGCTCGATAATTTGGCCGCACTCTCCATCGTCTGGTGGCGACACGTCAGTCCTGAGCAGGCCAACAACGTCATCGAAAGGCATGGTTCGCTGGGGTTCGGAAATTACTGTCGATCCCAGTGTTTCCAGAACCTTGCGTGCCAACGCGACTCTCATGGCGGGTGACCAAGTACGAATAAGCTCGATAACATCAGAAATATTTGGGGAATCCATCGTAGACATTTCACCATCTCCCACCGGCCAGCATACTCAAAAAGTCCCCTGAAGACAAGATGTGACCAGCCAACGAGGCGATCGCTGAAACAAATGGAGCGTAATCGGAAGGCATGCCGTAGAGACGCGGCAACGTGGCCAGCAGTTGCATTCTGGTCGTGAATAAAGTCCCACGTAGGTCTGTATCTGGCGAGACAGACACCGCGACAAAGTCGCGGCTTTCCGAGTCTCGCTAGAGATTCGGCTACGTGAAAGTGCTTCAGAGCAAGTTAGGATCGTTCGAGAAATAACTGTCCGAAGTCCCCTCGCCCCTTTGGGGAGAGGGCAGGGTGAGGGGCCTGGAAATATGCCAGTTATTTCTCGAACGATCCTTGCCGGTTTCCCAGTGGCCGCCCGCGCCAACCCCACAGGCCGGCCGCCAGCAGCAGGGCCAGGCCGATGGTGCTCGGTGCGGGTACCGAAAAGATGCCGCTGAACATCGGCGAAGGTCCGAAGACCGCCTGAAACGCGAGCAGATCGTCCATGTCGACATCCCCGTCGCCA
>JAJRWS010000474.1 GCA_024276705.1 Planctomycetota bacterium
AAGGTCGGTCATCATCAATATCCATGGCCTTATGTTTCTGTTGAATGCAATGGTTCCAGTCGAGTACGAGTACGAGTACGAGCAATATCACTACGGAACTGTCGAACTCTGCCAGTCCCCCGGCAAAGCCGGGGGTTTTCTCAAGGGAATCACAAGCGCCAGAAACAAGGATAGGCACCACGGCATCTGCATGGCTATGCCCCCTCAAGGGCGTCAAATAAAGCCCCAGAGGTATCCAGCATCTTTTTCAGGGCGCCATATTCACTCCCATGGACCAGGAGTTGTGCCCCCATGTCACGATATTTCCGTAAGGCTTCCGGCGTCGCCGCGGGCAGCCCCCAGACTTTTCCGTGTTTTTCAGCGGCCTGGGCCACCGTTGCAATCGCCTCCTCCAGGGTCAGTGTGCTGTTACTCGCTTTCAGACGCAGTCCCAAATCCCCCGGTCCGACAAACAATCCTTCCACCCCGTCCACCGCTGCAATGGCTTCTGCATGGCCCACCGCTTCCAGAGTTTCGATCTGCAACACCAAGAAATTCTCTCGGTTCGAAGTCTCTGTATAGGTGTCCATATCCGGCAGATCATAGTAATTGTCCATGCCCACACCATCCATCCCCCGGTCGCCCAGAGGGGGGAACTTTATCGCCTCCACGAGAATTTTCGCTTTTTCCTCAGTGGATACATGCGGGATCAACAGGCCCGATGCGCCATCTTCCAGGTAACGGTAGAGACGCGACTTTTCGAGTGTGGGCGGGCGCAACATGCAGTCGATGTCCGCCAGATGGAAATGAGCCAGCAGCGCCTGCACTTCCCGTTCATCGATCAGGCGATGTTCCAGATCGAGCCAGATTGCGTCAAAACCTGCCCGTGCCGCCTGGTGAACAAAGGCGGGGATAAAATGGCCCAGCGCACATATCCGCACGGTTTTTCCTGCACGGATTTTATCCAGGGCTTTACTGCGACGCATTATCTGCGATCTCCTCACGCGTTGGGAATGGTTACCGGATACGCCATTTTAAGTCTTTTCTTACAGATCCAACTCATCCACCGCGTCGATGAGACGATCGAGTTTATTCGTGTTGCCTTCCCGCGAGCGGGTTGCGGCCTTGTCTGTTTGCCGTTTGGGGAGACCCGTGGTCTTGCCAACCGTTTTTCTTCCAGCAAGGCTTAATTGTTCGTCTCGTTCACGAATCGCGGTGTCCAAGACATCCTGCGCCGAATCCCCATGAGATGGTGCGGCGAGGTTTGACTCGCTGTTTGTAGGAGCTCCGAAGAGCTGAGACAAGTCGATCTTCATGCTGCCGCCCGTTTCGGGACTACCCGCGATGGTGGGCGCTTTGTGCTGCGGAAAGATAATGGCGTTTTCTGGACAGACGCGACTGCATGCGGGGCAACCGAGACGACAATTGTCAGGCTGTTCGACGAGGATCGTTTCCTGACCATCCAGGCCGTAGACGCCAAACAGGCAGAAGTCGATACATTCCAGACAGTTGGTGCAGCGGCTAAAATCGATGACCGGGTACCAGCGGCGATCGACCGATTCGGGGTTTTGGAGGCTGGCGATTGGAAGTTGGTTTTGCATTCCTTCTTCGGGCAATGCCTCTTGAGAGGTGTTGTTGCCGTTTCTTCGAGATTGCCCGTTTCCGCCAGACGAGCCATGTTGGTCAGACATGTAGCGGGCCATCGCCGCCGGGTTGGGATCGCCTTGAATCCAGGTGGCCAATTCAACCGTTTGCTTTTTCTGCTCCGATGCGATCCGATCTATTTCCTCGATGTAGACATCCGCCGAATCGTAGGCCCGCAAATCGAGGCAGTAGATACGGCGGGCAGGAAGCTCGCGCTCGTCGATCACATGCGTCTTTTCCTCTTTGTGTGGATCGTGCTGGTTCCCATCGCTGATTTCCTCTTCTTCGTCTTCGCCAGCCGCTTTGAGTTTCGAAGTGCCCACCTGGCCTCGTATCCGATTTCGATCGAGAATCCACCGAGTCGCCCGAGGATAGAGCCAACTGCAGACCACCAGATCGCCTGCAATGCCATCTAAGCAGAGTAATCCCGAACTGTCTGCGGGCAGATCGTAGAGATGGGCCGTCACATTGACATCAAGACCTTTGCGGTCGAGAAGTTCCATGACAAGTTTCTGCTCCAACGCCCTTTTCGCGGGGTGTGGGCTACGACTCTGGGAAACGACAACAGTGAGGCGATGGGGCATGATCAATCTCGGTTTGTATTCAACTGCAGCGAAGCATTAGCCGTATATCCTATTGGATCGGTAGCCGGTTTTCCAGGAACCAGCCACCAAGCGAGAGAGTCGTAGACGCTGGATGGGCGCGTCAGCAGGAGAGTTGCCGGGTGGCGATGGTTGATTTCCTGTCTCACGCGGTCTTCTCTCTGATCTCTGATCTCTTTCCCGGCCATAGCACCCCAGTCCCCAGCACCCCAGCCCCCTACTGATTCATCTGTCCCTTGATGGTTTTCTGAGCGATTTCCCAGGCCATGGCCAGATGTTTCAGGTACTGGTCGGGCGTGAGCAGACTGTCGTGGTTGCCGGTGATTTCAAAAAGCCAGCCGGCCCCATACGTGTCGACGTTGATGGCGGATGGGTCTCGCAATAAAGTGTCATTGAAGCGAACCAACATGCCGGCCATGGGCGTGTAGAGCGATGCTTCAGCCTTTTGGCTCTCAATCTGGCCAATTTCCTGTTTTTCGGCCAAAGGTGCCCCGGTGGGTACGATCCATTCGAGGAAATAGACGTCCTGAAGCAAACGCACTGCGTAAGCCGAAAAACCAAAGCGGACGCGATCGTTTTCGAATAGCTGCCCCCACATGTGATTGCGAGCGTACAACCGGTTGGTGGGAAACTCCGCCCGGTATTCGCCCATGGAGAAGAACTGTGACGCAGCCATCTAAGATTGGAGGTTGGAGGTTGGGGAGCTCTAAGTATACCGAACTTCGCGGTGTTCAGGTTCGAAGAATGCGGGGAGCAGACCATCGACTCGCAGCAGGCCCTGTCGCGAAAGCTCAATTTGTTTTTCCCGCATTATGACGTAGCCCGCGTCCTCGTACCGGGTCCAAACATCGTTCCAATGTTCGACAATATCCACGCCGAACTTCTCGAAGAAATAGCTTCGATCGAGCTGGCCATGCTTAAGCTGCAATATGGTTTCGCGCACCAAGGCCTGGTGAGGAGTTAGTCGATGCCCTCGCTGCAAAGGCAACCGACCCGCTTCCAGGGCCGTACAATACGCTTCCCATTCCGGCGCATTTTGATAGTGAACACCAGAAATGGAGCCAAAGCTGGCGATGCCGGTTGCCAGCAGGTCGCTGCCACGCCAGAGATTGTCGCGGTAGCTGAAATGGACGGAGTCTGGGTCTTTCACCATCGTGTAAGCACTGGACTGGCTGTAACCGGCCGCGGCGAACTGGTCGAAGGCATAGTCGACCCAGCCGCGCTTGGCAGGCCAATGGGCCACCGGCGTTTCGATACGATGGCCGAGGATGTCCTGGGAATAGACCGTGTTGTAGGGCAGCTCCATCTGGTAAATGGTCACACTGTCAGGATTCAGCGCAAGGGCTCGGCGTACTGTTTCCTGCCATTTTTCGGTCGATTCGCCGACCATCCCGGCGATCAGGTCGATGTTGGTATTGGTAAACCCGGCCGATTCGATCCATGGCCATACGAGCTCGATTTCTCTCGATTCATGGGCCCGACCATTCTCGCGGAGGATTTGGTCATCAAAGTGCTCGACACCCAGGCTCAGGCGTGTGATTCCCAGTTCGCGTAGCAGTTGGACCTTGGTCTCGCTCAAGGTTCCTGGTTCGCATTCAAAGGTGACTTCCTCCGCCTGGTCCCAGCGGATGTGGGCCTGCAACCGGTCCACCAGACGCCGGAGTTGTCGGCTGCTCAAGAAGGATGGGGTACCCCCCCCAAAATAAACGAACCGGAAAGGCCGGTCTCCCAGGACGGGCAATTGACTGACCAGCTCAATTTCGCGTGAGAGAGCCGACTGGTAGCGTTCGATCTGGTCCGCATTGCGATCCGTAAAGACTTTAAAGTAACAGAACTTGCACCGTTTTCGACAGAAAGGAATGTGCAGATAGAGGCCCAGCGGGACCTTGGCCGGCGGGTTCGCCATGGCAGCTTGGACCGCGGGCAACTGGTCTGCCGACCATTGGGAAAAAGGAGGGTAGTTACTGATGAAGTAACTGCCAACTTCAGTTTTGGACGTTTCGGTTGCCATGGAATTTCAATAGTTTCAGGAATGGCCGATGAAGCCGACCCGGTGGGCGTGCGAGCAGTTAAGACATCGGTTCACGGGCGGCTTATCGCCCTGCCCCATGCAGGGAAGAGATACGAGAAAATTTGAAAGTACTGAATTTCAGCTTTTACGGCCCTCTTCCCTCTGCTCTCTGCCCTCTGTTTTTCTCCCCGAAGCAATACAGCGTACCATCCTCGTTGCCGATGACCAGCCGCCGGTCCGCCACGGCGGGGGAGGCTACGAAACCGCCACCGGCATCGAATTGCCATGTGGAGGTGCCTGTGGTCAGATCGAGCGCGTGCAGGCGTCCCCGCCGAGTGGCAATAAAAGCGCGTTTTTCGACAATGACCGCCGAGCTCTCAACGCGGCTGCGGACTGCGAATTGCCAGAGTAACTTGCCGGTGGACGGATCGAGCGCATAGACTTGTTTCCCCTGGCTGCCGTAAATGACTATTTGTCGATTGATCGCGGCATCGGTGCGAATCGGGTGATTTCGACGTGGGTCACGAAACTTCCATGCTAGTTCCATGGTAGTTGCCTGCATGGCATAAAAAATTCCCAGCTCGGTGCCAAAGTAGACGTTGCCGTCTGCCAAGGCAGGTGTGCAGCCGGTGGGGCCTTCGATGTCGATGCCGCCGGTTTCCAGGCCCGTGGTCGTGTCCACCGCGTGCAATCGTTCATCGCAACCGGCAAGCAAGACACGACCCTTGGCAACCGCCGGCCAGCAGCGAAGGGGCGCTTCGATTTGAAACTTCCACAAGGGTTGGCCGGTCTCAACTTGCAAGGCCAGTAATTCGCCCGACTCGGTAGCTATGAGGACTCGATCGTCGTCCACATTCGGCGCGGCGTAGATCTCCGACTCGGTGGAATATTCCCACAGGATCTTGCCGGTATCGGTAGCGAGGCATCGCACCACGCCATCCATATCGCCCACGAACAGACGCCTGTCCGAGTAGGCGGCACCTGCGAGGAAGCCACTATTTTCGCAGGTTTGTGACCAGAGTAGTTGGCCATCGACGAGTCCCAACGCATAAAAAGTGCCTTCGGTATCACCAATGTAAACATTGCCAGCAACCAGGATGGCGGTGGCCTCGAAGCCAGCTTCAGGCCGTGAAAATTTCCAGACCACCCGTGGTTCGGCAGGCATTGTACAGGTTGCAGTGCCGGAAGCGCGTGCGTCCCCACGGACCAGCGGCCAGTCGGCATGGGCCCGTGGAACTGTTCCGATGCCGGTCATGAGTACGGCCAACAGGGCGAACACGAACATGGCGACGTGTGTACTCGTCGAGAGGGGAAGCAATTTTCGCCAATTGCGTTTGGGATGTTTCATGCTCTGGACCCTGCTTCCTCTTGATCCCGGACTTTGTGCGTAGGGGAGATTTCCATGGAGAGGGCAAGGCCCAATAGTGTTCAGCACGATATTTGAGTGTCCCTTTTCTCCCATAGTTTATTTCCGTCGAGAAAACCCCCGGCTTTGCCGGGGGACTGGCAGAGTTTGACGGTTCCGTAGTGATATTGTTCGTACTCGTGTTCGTACTCGTACTCGTACTCGTACTCGTACTCGAATGGAATCATTGCATGCAACAGAAACAAGAGGCCATGGGTATTGATGATGACCGATCTTGCCTTCCAGTTGGGTTCGAGTACGAGTACCGCTTTGCTGAGTACGAGTACGATATTCTCTCCCCGGCTCCT
>JAJRWS010000475.1 GCA_024276705.1 Planctomycetota bacterium
GGCAGGATGTTGATGGTAAAGAGCATCACCCGGCCTAGCAGGTAGGGATGCTCGAGCAGGGTCATGCCGGTGAGTTGGTGCAGGAGCCAATATTCTCCGGCCAGCATGAATGTCAGCAGGGGGGGCTTGCTGGAGTAGAGATGCAACTGGCCATCGCGGCCCCGATGTTGCACCATATCGATGGTGTCCCAGTTCGGGTCTTGCACGGGCACGTCGATGGCGAAAGTCCCCTGTTCCACCAGGGCCCGGATGGCCAGCCAGCGACTGCGGTCGTTCGCGCTGAGGAAGGGTCGTTGCAGCCGCATTTTTTGCTGCAGCCGTTTTTTTTCCTCGGCGAGTCGTTCCTCCAGGGCGGAGTCGGCTAAGCCTTGTTCGGACAGCTCGCTTTTCAGAGCATTCAGTCGCTTTCCGATTCGATACGACTCCAGCCGCGCATAGTCGATTGCATTCACCACCAGGAGCCGGCCACTCAGGTTTCCCACGGCGATTGCAATCAGTAGTAAATAGATACTCCAGCGGAGCTGGCGAGTGGGATCGGGGCTGAGTGGAGTCATGACGAGCGGACTTCATTGGACGCGCGCGAAGATTCGTGCGGTTGGGTGGCTGGAGCTGAATAGGAAACTTTTTGGGCAATCGAGTAGGTATCTCTGCTCCTGACAAACAGGGCGGTGATCATTTCCGCGACAAAACCGATGGCAATCAGTTGTGAGCCGCTCAACAGGGCGACCAGGGAATAGTATAAGGCGGCCGTTTGGTGCAGATGGACCGGTTCTTGGCCGCTCAACCGTGACCAGGACCAGATCCAGGCAAGGTAGGCCATGCCTGTCAGGCCAACCAGGAATGCGGCGAGCCCCGCCATACCAAGCCAATGCTGAGGACGATGGCCAAAACGGGTGATGAACGTGACGGTCAACAGGTCGAGCAGCCCTTTGGGAATTCGTGCCCAGCCATATTTTGACACGCCGTATTGTCGTGGCCGGTGAGCCACGGGCAGTTCGCCGACTCGAAAGCCGCGGGCTGCCGCGAGAACCGGTACGAAACGGTGCAATTCGCCGTACAAGTGTACTTCTTCCATCACTTCACGGCGAAAGCATTTCAAGCCGCAATTGTGGTCGTGCAGCTTGACTCCGGTGAGCCAGCCGACCAGGCGGTTGAACACGCGCGATGGCCAAACTTTGTGCCATGGATCGTGACGCTTTTTTTTCCACCCACTTACCACGTCCAGACGGTCGCCCGGTTCGCTCGGTTCGGCGTCTGTCTGGCTATCCGAGCCTGTCGGGGCCAGGTGGGCGAGCAATTTGGGGATTTCACGGGGATCGTCTTGCAGGTCGGCGTCAATGGTCACGATCACATCGCCCATGGCTTCCTGAAAACCGGCGCTCAAGGCGGCCGCCTTGCCGAAATTTCGGCGAAATTTCACTCCCTGCACGCGCGGATCGGCCGCAGCCAACTGGCGAATGACCGACCAGCTTGCATCGGTGGAGCCGTCATCGACAAAGATGAGCTGCATTTCGTACCCCTGGGAATTTCCCATTTCGGCCAGTTCTTGGTGGAGCTGCTCGAGGCAGGGAGCTTCGTTGAGCAGCGGGACGACGATACTGAGCATGTGAGCTGGGGGCTGAGGGGACTGGGGACTGAGGGGACTGGGGACTAGCTCCAATGCCGTTTAATGAAGCATTGCTATCAGTGTTATTCCTGTCATCCTGATGGAGCCTAAGCGACTGAAGGATCTCGCGTAACCCCTTGAAATTAAGGGAGATCCTTCACCTCGTACTACTCGGTTCAGGATGACACTGGTTGGGTCTGACCGGTAATAGAGCGTTAATCGGGCGGTATTGGGGCTAGCTCTAGGATAACATAAAGAGGGTGGGGAGTAGATGCCGGCTGGGAGAAAGCGGCTGGGGGCTGCCCTTTTTACTAGCGTTTACCAATCATCCTGCATTTTCGGAAAAACGGGGTAAGCAACGCCCAACCATTTACTGCCATGTTTGTGTCTAGGGTGAACACGTTTCTTGCCCGTACAAGTAGTGAAAATTTGCAACCACGAAAGAAACGAAATGACGCTAATCCTTGGGTTTATAAAATTGCTATACTGAGAGGAAGAGCCTCTGCCCTCATCGAACCTGACCACACCCTGATGCAATGCGTATTCTTGTTGATGATCTCTACTCTATTAGCGTTTCCTTTATGACTTGACTTAGCGCAGTCGTACAAAGCGACTGAGCCTGGCGACAATACGGTCCCATTCCGTTTTACGTTGTCGACTTTCTGCTTCATCGAGAGGCGGTAAACAGCCAGTTTTTCGCGCCTCAGACCCATGTTATTCCGATCCCGATCCCGATCCCGATCCCGATAGTTTTGTTGGAAAATAGGGAGAAGTTCAACGGTGCTCACGGTTCCCGGCTAGCCTCTGATGCCTCACGGCACCATGGTGCAAAATGCCCTAGGTCTGGGGGATGCCTTCCGCCTTCCGCCTTCCGCCTTCCGCCTTTACAATGTCGGTTTCTAGTCGTTTGAAACAACCGTTCACCTGGGAACTATTCTTGTGCCACGTGTTGTCTCTTTTATCGTTCTGGTGGCGATCATCTTGCTGATTGGCGCCCTCTCCTTCAAGGTGATGGCGCAATTCTACGTGCCTCTGTTTCTCGCGGCGGTGCTGGTCGTGGTGTTTCGACCTTTGCACCGGTGGATACTTAAGCAATGTGCGGGCCGCAGGCGGTTGGCAGCCGGCTTGACGACCGTATCGATCGTATTGATCGTGCTGCTGCCGCTGACCGGCCTGTTGATCCGAGCCATTGCCGAAGGGTCTTCGCTGGTTTCCGATTACAAGGCAAGTTTGCCGGCGGTGATCGCCAATAAACCTTTTGCCGATGCGCACGGAAGGGACGCAACGACTGCGAGCCAGGCATTCGCAACCGAAGAAAGTGTCAAAACAGAAATGGCCCAGGCCGAGGTCGATGCAAACGCAGGAGAAGAGGAGCATGAGTACGTTGCGGAAGACTTCAAGGCGATCGCGTTGCACCACTTTCTGGATCACTTCATCGGTGCGGCCGATCGCTTGCTGAAGAGGTTGGGCTTACCTACGTTGCCAGCTTCGGATGTGCACATGTACGTCCACGAAAAGCTAACTCAAGCTGCCGCACCGCTGGCCTTGGGTGGGGTTCGGGTGCTGGTCGGTTCGCTGATTGGACTGGTAATCATGGTTCTGTCGCTCTATTACTTTTTCGCGGATGGGCCGGCCATGATCGAAACCTTGATGCGACTTTCACCCTTGGACGATGGCTACGAGCAAGAACTCCTGGACAAATTTGGCGACATCAGTCGTTCGGTGGTTCTCGCCACGCTCTTGTCGGCCGTGGTGCAAGGTTTGCTGGCGAGCGTGGGTTATTACTTCGTGGGAATCGATCGCGTTTTTTTCTTGACCGCGTTGACGATGTTCCTGGCCATGGTGCCGTTCATCGGTGCCGCCGCCGTCTGGGTCCCCGTATGCGCCTGGGTTTATTTTTACCAGATGCGAGTGATGCCGACTGTCCTGCTTGCTTTCTATTGTTTGACGGTTGTATCGATGATTGACAATGTCATCAAACCGATGGTGTTGCATGGCCGGTCGAATTTGCATCCTTTGCTGGCCTTGTTGAGCGTGGTGGGAGGAGCCCAAGCACTGGGCCCAATCGGGATTCTGGTGGGGCCCATGCTGGTGGCGTTGTTGCAGGCGCTGCTGGTGATGCTCAACAAGGAACTGCACTTGTTGGGAAAGGGCAAGCCCATGGTTGCCGCGCTGGAAAATCGATCAGGCACGGCAGCGTCGCTGGATCTTGCCGATACGGTCGTTTCACCGGGCTACCGTGAGCCAGTTGCCCGCGTGACTCCGGAAATGACTGAGGAAAAGGGAAAGCGGAAAGGGGGGGGAAGAGGGCAAGCGGCAAGCGGCAAGCGAAAAAGGGAAAGAAGGAAGCGAAAGGGGGAGGGTAGCGAGGAACACTGAACCCTCCTCTGGAAGTTGGGAAGTTATTTCTCCGAGAAAACCCTCGGTTCTGTCGGAGGAGCCTCACTGACTGACCATCCTTAGGCCCATCCCATAGGCCCGGTGGACTGGTCCTGGAAGGCGCAGACACCTAAGGCAACGCAGGTGTATAGCACTACGGTTGTCTAGCAAGCTGCTAGCGGCCTGGTCTTGCGGTTGTGATAGCTTTCCTGGCTAGGCCATCGCGCCGGTGTGGGGTAGAATGCCGCTGCTTGCAGGTGTTGGGGGTGTGATTGCGATGCGAGTGTGTTTACGGCGGTTTCTGAACTGGTTGCGAAAGGATGCAGACGATGGATGCGGCCACACTTCTCTTGTTGAGTGCGTCGGTAGGTGTAGGTTTTGGCTGGCAACCGATGCCTGATGGCAGTCCGCGTGTTGAGTATCTGGTGCAGATTGAACCGGAAATGCTCGTGGCGCTGCAGGCAGGCTCAACGATCCCGATTGTGAGTGAAGTGCCCGAGGGAATTGGACCGATTGGTCGGGTGCGAATCGTCGTCGGTCATGAGTCCTTGCCTCGACAGAATTTGTCCTTGCCGGTCGAGACGACTCGCCGTAAACCGAACTCGAATCTTGCCGGTGCGACGGATATTTCCGGTCCGCCCGTTACCGGAGCACACCGTTCGACCTTTCAGCGAGATCCGAATCTCGTCAAAACGCAATTCTCAACACCCGCCCCATCTTTCCCAGGTTCGGGGGCTCCAGGCAATACGCCGCCATCCGGCAACCCGTCCCAGTCCGCCCAAGGTCAACAAAATATGTCGGCTCCCGCGCTGCCGGGCAATGGCAAGTCAGGGTTTGAAAAGGCAATCGAGAGGGGCCAGAAACAGGCTGCCGCCGCTCAGGCTGCGGTTCAGGGTGCCGTGGCCCAGGGGGCTGAGTTCCAAACCAAACTGGATGGGCAGTACCATAGGGCTGCCGGACAACTCGGGCAGGCAACACCAGCAGGTATCCCGAACCAGCCGGGAAGTGTCACGTCAGGTCGACCAGGTGCCATTCCCCCAGGGGCAACGGGTTTCCCAGGGGCAACGGGCGGAATCCCCCAGGCGGCAAGTTCGCAGGCGGCTTTATCCACGGGAACCTCGGCACGTGCGCCTGCCGCAGGTCAGCCGGCAAGCCCAGGTAACGGTACAAGCCTGGGTAACGGGGCAAGCCCAGGTAACTTGGGTCCTTATGGGCAACATCCGACCGGTACGGCTGGAATATTTCAAGGCCAAAGATTGGATCGTCCCGTTGCAGGCGGGGCCGCCGCGAGTAGACCCGTTGCAGGTGGAACCGTCACGAGTGGGCAGCAGTCACCTGCTTCGGGACAGGTGAAGTTGGGTATTCAAGAAAAAGTCTTTCCCCATGAGGGCAATCGCCAACCGTATCAGTCAGGCCCTCAGGCAGCGGCCAGCAAAACGGCTGGAGTATCCTCCACGGAGCCACCGGCTTCGGGCTTATCATTTCCACAAGCAGCCACACGCCCCGATGGGAATCGTGGCAACTGGTCCGGCCGCCCGCCGGGCCAATCGGCAACGATTGCCGTTTCGGGAGGGACGATGTCCGATGGCAGGCAGCAGCCGATGAAGGCAGCGCCTCCCGCGGAGATGGGGCGCCGCGCGAATGCAGGGCCTGGGGCCAATCCGCCCGGGGCCGCATCGGCCGCCCAGAAAGCAGCCGATGTGCCGCCGGCACCCAAGGGGTCACTGGTTAAAGCTTCGGGCGTTCTACCTATGGGGGGGACAAAATCTCAGACGGGGTCAGAGAAGACAGGCTCGCCGTCCGGGCCAGACAACGGTTTGGCGGCAGGCGCATCTACGGGCGCATCCACGGTGGGTAGTCCCACAAAGGGTAGTCCTGGGATGTTTTCCCTGCTTCTGGCCTGGGTTCTTTTGGTAGGTTCGGTGGCTGGCAACATCTACTTGTTCTGGAGCTATCTCGATATCCGAGGCAAGTACCAGGCAATGCTCCGCACTCACCGAGGGGCGCCCCCCCAGTTTTCAAGAGCCGGCTGATTCTGGCCAAGCTTCGTTTTCCGCTCCGGTCGCGAAAAAAGTGGCGCGAAAAAGGTGGCAGCCACCAAAATTGGTGAATCAGGGCATTGGCTTGTCGCATAAAGCGAATCGCCTACCCATAGCTTGTCTTTCAGGTGTATTTCGGCCACAATGCAGACTGCCTTTGAACGGGTAACATGCTTGGCGTGGTATTTCTGGCTGGGGCAGTCTGGCTGGGGCAGTCTGGCTGGGGCAGTCTGGCTGGGGCAGTCTGGCTGGGGCTGGGCAATGTTGAGCGACGCATGAGGCGGTTAATTTACCGCTGCTTTTCGAGACTTCGCCTACTCATCCCTGAGATACTCACCGTGCTAACCCGACTCTTTTTGATTGGCTGGTACGAGTTTCTGGGTTGGGTGGGAATGGCGCTATGGGCATCCGCATCGGTGTATGGCGTACCCTTGAATGCCGCCCAGCAACAGGCAAAGAGTGCGCCTTCTCAAATCATTGAAGCCAAGGCCATCGAAGCCAAGGCAGTATCGTCTCAGAATAGAGAGGGGATCGAGCTGTTCGAAAAGCAGATTCGGCCTGTATTGGTCGATAAGTGCTATGAATGCCACTCGAAATCTGCCGATTCGATCGAAGGCGGCTTGGAGCTGGATAGCCCCTCGGGCCTGGCCCGAGGCGGTAATTCCGGGCCGGCGATCATCCGACCCGATAATCCTGGAGACGGAACGGGGAATTCCGCCCAGCAGACTGGACAAGCCAATCAGGCGGCCTCCAGCCTGTTACTGCGAGTACTGCGACATGAAGAAGGCCTGCCCAGCATGCCGCCGGAGGAAAAACTGCCGGAGGAAGTCATCGACGCCTTTCAGCGGTGGATTCAATTGGGCGCACCCGACCCACGCGATTCTTCGGGCGTCAGCGCGGCCCAGTTGCAATTCGACCAGCGCCGGCGTCACTGGGCTTTTCAGCCGCCCCGGGAATACGATCCTCCCACAGTCGCGCAGACCGATTGGCCCCGGAGCCCGATCGACGTGTTCATCCTGTCTCGTCTTGAATCCGAAGGACTGCGGCCGGTCGCCGATGCGAGTCGAGCCACTTTGGTGCGGCGTCTTTACTTCGATCTGATAGGCCTGCCACCCACTCCCGGGCAAGTCCGTGAAGTGGTGGAAGACGCCGGGCCCGATCCGGTGGCCAGACTGGTGGATCGTTTGCTCGCCTCGTCAAGGTTTGGTGAACGTTGGGCCCGGCACTGGCTCGACGTGGTACGTTTCGCCGAATCGAGCGGTAAGGAATTCAACTTTACTTATCCCCATGCCTGGCCGTATCGCGACTACGTGATCGATGCGCTGAACCACGACAAGCCGTACGACCAGTTTGTGGTTGAACAGATTGCCGGCGATCTGTTGCCCGCGGCCCCCTACGAGTCGGCCGCCGACCGGGAAGCCCGCCTCATCGCTCCCACCATGCTGGCTTGCGGTCCCAAACGGCACAATTCCGGCGGCATGGATTTTCGCATGGGGATTGTCGATGATCAGATCGATGTTACCTGCCGGGCCATTCTGGGGCTCACGGTGGCCTGCGCCAAATGTCACGACCATAAATTCGATCCGATTCCGACCGTGGACTATTATGCGTTGGCGGGAATTTTTCTGAGTACCGAACCGCTCTACGGCACGATCAAACAAAAATACAGCAACAATCCGAC
>JAJRWS010000476.1 GCA_024276705.1 Planctomycetota bacterium
AATCGATATGACAGATCCCCCCTGGTAAATATCAGAGCCCATTGGACAGCTTCTTTTTTGGCACCTTGCAGAGTCCGAGAGATTTCTTCTCAGTGCAAAGAATTAGCGTTTATGAGCGTTCATTAGCGGTTCCCCTTTCTTGTTGCCGTAAACGGCTACGAGCTTAGAGAATGCGGTTTCAAAGTCCTTCACAGCGTTCCCCGTGGGGGCGTGGGAGGGTGGAAGGCTAAACTCGTCCGCCTTCCACCTTCCACCTTCCACCTTTATCCTGGAGCTTACCACGCCAGCAAAAACTCCGACACCCGACAACCGCCCACCGGCGAATCCGCAATGGCCGATGCTCCATACTCCCACGCTCCACTCGATGTACTCCACGAGGACAACCATCTGCTGGTGGTCAACAAACCGGCACACCTTGCGACCATGGGAGTCGGGCCCGATCGAGTCAGCCTGCTCGACCTGGCCAAGGAATACATACGCAAAAAGTACCACAAACGGGGCAATGTCTATCTGGGAATTGTCAGTCGGCTCGACGCGCCGGTCACCGGGGTCGTGGTGATCGCCCGCACCTCGAAGGCCGCGGGACGACTCTCGGCCGCGTTTCGCGACCGCAAAGTGGAGAAAGTCTATTGGGCTGTCGTCGATGGCCAGATCGAGCCGACCACCGCCCACCTGGAACATTATCTGCGCAAGGACGAACGTCATCGGCGGGTCCATACGACCCACGCCGATTGTCCCGGCGCGCAATCCGCCTGGCTCGATTATTCGGTCTTGGGCGACAATGCGCGCTGCAGCCTGGTCGAAGTACGCCCCGGTTCGGGTCGCAAGCACCAGATTCGCGTACAGTTGTCGGCCCACGGCTACCCGATCGTCGGTGACAGGAAATATGGCAGCCGTTCTCCGTTTCCTCAGGGGATCGCTCTGCACGCACGCCGGCTGACACTGGCTCACCCAGTGCGCGACGAGCAGATGAAATTCGAAGCGCCCCTGCCGCCTGCCTGGCACCAGCTTAAATCGATCCAGCAACTGCTCTAACGGAAAATCGCCGCCTTAGGATCGTTCGAGAAATAACTGGCATATTTCCAGGCCCCTCACCCTGCCCTCTCCCCAAAGGGGCGAGGGGACATCGGACAGTTATTTCTCGAACGATCCTTACCCTCAAGGTCGACGTCGAGATGGATTGTGGCGTCTTGCAAGCCCGGATTCTGAGTACCCCCTTTCCGGAGCACCACGGCGTGAGGGTCAATGGCATTCGGCACCAAAACGTGTAAAATGTCGTAAACCGTCCATCCTCCCCCTGCAAAGAGCCCTCTCGCGTGACACAAACGGCACGATCCATCCTGGAGCAGGCGGCGCTGGCCAGTGGCTTGCTCACCCAGGAACATCTTGATCGGGCCTGGCAGGCGTTGGCTGATTCTGCTCCCGCAGACTCTGGCTCAGAGGTTCCATCCGCCGTGGAATCCATTCCCCCAGGCTCGGCCACGAAGCCTTCTCTCGCGTCGGAACCAGATTCACAGGAACCGGACCGCGACGCCCTATTGGGTCAAAAGTTGATCGAGATGGGCTACCTCAACCTTTGGCAGGTGGGGCAACTGCTGCAAGGGTACACCAAATTCACGCTCGGCTCTTACCAGATTCTCGACGCCATCGGCAAGGGAGGCATGGGCTATGTGTTCAAAGGAGAACATGTGTTGCTGGGCCGAACCGAAGCAATCAAGGTTCTGCCCAAAAACCAAACCAATCCGGCTTCGATTGCCAGCTTCTGCCACGAGATACTGGCACTGGCTCGCCTGGACCACCCGAACCTGGTCCGCCTGACGTATGCCGACAAGGACGGCGAGACCTATTTCCTGGTCACCGAATATGTTCCTGGCACGAACCTGCGCCGCCTGGTGCGCAATCATGGCCCCCTTTCCTCGCAATCGGCCGCCATGATCATCAGCCAGGCCGCCGAAGGCTTGTTGCACGCCCATCAACATGGCCTGGTCCACCGGGATGTCAAACCGGGGAACCTGATGGTCACCCCCGAAGGCCTCACCAAGCTCACCGATCTGGGACTGGCCGCTTTTTCGTCTGACGAGACGGCAACGGAACCTTCCTCGACCCCGCCGCAAAAACAGCGGCAACCGATCGTTGGAACCCCTGATTACCTCGCTCCGGAAGTGATAATCACACCGGGAGACGTGCGCCCCGTCAGCGACATCTACTCGTTGGGCTGCACACTTTACTATGCCGTGACGGGCAAGGTTCCCTTTCCGGGTGGCGACACCTCGACCAAGCTGCGCTGTCACCTGGAAGAAATGCCGTTGGCGCCCCAACGGCTCAATGCGGAAATTGACGATACACTGGTCGAAGTGCTGGCGGACATGATGCGTAAATCGCCCCAAGAGAGACTTCCCGATGCGGCCCAGGTCATCGAACGTCTCCGCCCCTTGACCCGCGTTACCGACACGCATTTACTGCAAGAGATTGGCTCGCTCGCCATGGCCCCCGACACGGAAGTCGGGAATGGTTCGTCGGTTGCAGACACCACGCCAGTAGCGACCGATCAGCTGGAAACGGGCCAACTGGAAACGGGCCAACGCGTCGAGAAGGAACCGAATGGAACAACTGCCGCACCCAGCGAGATGGAGACGGACCAGGAGGAAAAGGCCCAAACCTCCAGCGGCCCGCTGCCAGCTCTCACCTTTGGGCATTTTCTCGCTCTGCTGGTCGTCACGGCCCTGGCGGTGGCCATCACGGCCGTCACGCTGGTGCTGACGTCAGGCTAGTGTTATTTCTCGTCCTCATCGGCCTCCCTGACTGGCGGATAGACAGCCCGGTCCGATTTCTGGCCCGATCCCTGAGTAGAATAGGATCCTGTGGGCATGGTGATCTGCGGCTCGTCCGTCAACTCTTCCAGGGGTTGGTCGGGAAAACGGAGCCGCATCAATAACAAATGCTCGTCGATAAATCCGTCGAAACGGCCAATGAATTGCACCCGCTCACCGGCTTGGAAGCGACCGAAATCTCCCGCATTCTTCTGCTCGCACAGGAAAACAATGCCAAAGGGCTCGGGTAGTGGTGGAAGCTCCAACCAGATGGCCTGGGAAGGCCCCACAATGGGTGACTTCAACGTGACCTCCCAGACAACTTCTCCCAATTTCCGTGAGGCAGTGACTGCTTTGAGAAATAAAGGCGGCACCTGTCCCTGGGAAAGTTCGCCACGGGCAACACGAGAAGGCGCCCGAAACGCCTCGTAACGGGCGGCCAGCGCATCCAGGACACCCCAATCCAGCACCCACTGCTCACGTTCGCTCGGGCTGGCGGAAAGTTGCTCGCTGAACGCTTGATAACTGG
>JAJRWS010000477.1 GCA_024276705.1 Planctomycetota bacterium
AACACAGGGGCTCTATCCAACACAGGGGCTCTATCCAACACAGGGGCTCTATCCAACACAGGGGCTCTATCCAACACAGGGGCTCTATCCAACACAGGGGCACTATCCAACACAGGGGCCAATACGAAGCCCCATTCCAGTACGAAGGCAGTCGAAGAGACGCTGCCACGAGTGCGATTGATCGATATTGCCCAGCTTGCCGGTGTCTCTCGTTCGGTAGCAGGGCAAGTGCTCAATGGCGGCAAAGGTAACTCTCGAGTGGGCAAGGCGACTGCGGAACGCGTCCAGAAAATTGCCCAGAAAATGCGATACCGGCCGAATCTGGCGGCCCGACACTTGCGGGGGAAACGGACCCAAGCCTTTGGTGTTTTGGTCTCTTCGGCAGGCGACCCGCTCCGCTCGTTTCTGGTGCAGTACCTCGATATGGAAGCGGTCAAGGTCGGTTGTCATACGATGATCGGTAACACGATTGGTAGCGGGGAGCCTAATCATTTCGGCTACTACATCGGCGAGCTGGCGCATCGTGGCGTGGATGGCGTGTTTTGTGCCGTGCACGATTGGTTTGAAGGCGATCGGCGGGAACTGATCAGGCAACATCCCAACACGGTCTTCTATGAAAACCCGGGATTGCCCGGAGCCTGCTATGTCCAGGTTGACCGCAGCCAGGCCGTGCAGTTGGCGGTAGGGCATCTGGTCGAGCGTGGCAAACGCCGGATCGGCCTGGCCCTATCCGGACTGGCCAAGCCATCCTGTCGGGCACGCAAACAAGGGTTCCTTGACGGACTTTCGGCCCATGGCCTTGCGGTTGATGAAACGCTGGTGTTTAGCGGCGAATCGTATGGCCCCACGTACACGCGTCATGACGAGGTCTCCTTGACTTGGGACTATCCGCTCGCAGCGGTGGACGCCAGTATCGATTGGCTGGTGCGCGATGGGGGTGTCGACGCGATCATTGCCCACGACGATTTTTGGGCTGCGTCGCTGCTCAAACGGCTTCGGGTTCGAGGTCTTGCCGTACCTCAAGATGTTGCCGTGGTGGGCTATCTGAATCACTACCTGGCGGATTGGACGGATCCCGCCTTGACTACCCTTGACCTCCAGCATGAACTGGCTGCCAGGCGGATGGTCGAATTGATGGAACGTCTGATTCGCGAAGAGACGGTTCCCGAATCGCAACGCGTGGTGACGATCGAACCGCGGTTGATCGTTCGGGAGTCGACGTAAAGGCACGCAAGGAGCTCGATTCCATGAGCGCGGTGGGCATGGATTCGCTGGTGATTCAGTACGTCGCCTACGGCAATACTTATTATTATCCGACCAGTGTTCCCGGAGGCACGCCCTATGGGACCGATTCGATCGAACGGATTCTGACTGCTGCCGATGCCAGCGACGTGGACGTTTTTCTGGGGGTACATTTCGATTCGACGCCTGATAGCAATAACTCCTTCGACCTGGCCGCGAATCTCGCCCAGGGCGAAGCGACTTTGAATGAACTGCAGACGCGGTATGCCAGCCACGCGTCCCTGGCCGGTTGGTACATGCCGCAAGAGATCAGTGACTACATCGTCTTTTATGAGCCGCAACTGCGCGACGATCTAGTTTCCTACACCAGCAGCTTAAAAGGGGTGACGAGCGGACTCGCGGGCGATCTGCCGATGATGATCTCTCCTTATTTTGGCCAGAATCCCAATGCGGGGGCCTACGCCGCCTGGTGGGATGAGACCGGTTTGCCTCAGATGGGGGTTGATATCGTGGCATTGCAGGACGGGGTTGGTACACACCGGACGACCATTGCCGAATCTCGTCCCGTCTTCGAGGCGTTGCAGCCGGTGCTGGCCAATCATAACGTCGCCTTCTGGGCCAACAACGAATCGTTCGATCAGACCCACGGCTGGCCCGTTGACGACCAACCTTGGGCTTCGGTGTCAACCGATATCGAGACGTTCAAGCAGCAAATCCAATCGACCACGCCGCTGGTGGATAAGTCGATCACGTTTGAATTTTCCAGCTACATGAGTCCTCAGGGATCGGCTGCTTCGGGCCAGCTTTACCAGGATTATCAAGATTATTACCAGTCCGTGACTTCGCCTCCTGGCGGCGAGCCTCGCTTGATCGACATCGCTGGTTACGCGTACGAGAATCCGGCCACGACCTACTTTAACGGTTCCGCCCCCGATCCGAGTAACGCTCTGCTGATCGATGGAGATGCCGGTACACTTGATGGCGGTCCGGGAAGTGCCTTTGCCAACGGCACGTGGGTCGGCTATGGAAACGATGACGTGGAGGGAGGGCCGCAACCACGCGTCGTTTTCGATCTGGGGGGCGAATACCGTGTCGACTCGGTGGAGCTGTTCTATCTGGTGTCGGCGCAACCCTCTATTTTCGCGCCGCAGGAGATTGCCGGCGTTGCGGACGCCTTCATGCTGGAGGCGAGTGTCGATGGCAGCAATTTCACGGCAGTCGCTTCCACGAACGGTTTTACCGACATCGCAACGGACCAGGCGAACAGTGCATTTGAAATACGCTCGGTCACGCTCGACTTGGGTGGTATCGCAACCTCGTACCTGGCGGTCGATGTGCGGACGCCCTACACCTGGATATTCCTCAGCGAACTGCTTGCCTACGAGGTGGGTTCCCCCGCGGATTTCAACAGGGATGGTTACGTCGATGCGATCGATTTGGGGCTCTGGCAGACGAATTTTGGCACGCCCGAGTCGGTGGGAGACGCGGATCAGGATGGTGACACCGATGGAGCCGATTTCCTGATTTGGCAACGTGAGGTCACCGAGAGCCATGTTGCGGGACACGATGCCGTGAGGCAGGCGACGCTGGGCGTTCCGGAGCCTGCCGCGTTGTGGTTGCTGGGATGGGGACTGTTCGTATTACATGCGGCAGGAATACGCGTGGCCAATCGATTCTGGCCTATCGATTCACCTTGCCGGAACCACAGCCACAATAACGAGTTGGCGCTTTACGGAGGAAAATAGGGAGAAAGAATCATGATTCGTTCCAAAACTTCTTTGGCGGACTCGAGTGGGCATCGATCCTCTTCCGGCTTTACGCTGGTCGAGCTCCTGGTAGTGATCGCCATCATCGGTATTCTGGTTGCGCTCCTGTTGCCCGCGGTCCAGGCCGCTCGATCCGCGGCCCGGCGGATCCAATGTTCCAACAACATGAAACAAATAGGGTTGGCGACCCTCAATGCCTACGACACCTTCAAAGTACTGCCCCCTCTATGCGTCGATGACACCTCGCTGTACGATGCGGATGGGCAGAAAATTGCCAATTTCCCCTCCTTGGCTCCGATTGCCGTGAGCGGACCTTACCAGGGGAAAATTGGTTTTACGATATTTGCATTTCTACTTCCATATATCGAGCAACCGGCCCTCTACAATGTCATGGCAGGGCCCATTGGCGTGACCGATCGCATCGATGGAGAGTTTGCATTCGGCCAGGTGGTGTCCGCTTACCAGTGTCCCGAAGAGCCGAGTCCCTCCCTGACGACAGGCCGGAGCGCCATGGAACTGTATGGGGCACCGAACTGGGCAACAGGTAATTATGCCGGTAACTACCTGGTATTTGGCCAGACGGAGCCCATGCCGCTTTATCCGACCAATCCCAGCAGGCTGATGCGCGGGACGGAAGGGGCAACGCGCCTCGCCATGATCACCGATGGCACTTCGAACACACTGTTCTTCGGCGAAAAATACGCCACTTGTGGTTTCAGTGGCGATGTGGCCAACCCGGCCAACGGTAGTAATCTCTGGGCCGATTCCAATGGAATCTTTCGTCCTGCGATTTGCATGAACGCAGGCGCCCCCCGCAGGGTGAATCAGACTCGGCCACCCAGGGGTGTTGACCCCAGGCTTCTGCCGTTCTATCAGACCTACGAGCCTTGTAAACCATTTCAACCTTCTGTCGACTGGATTCAGAATTGTTTCCCGGAGCGAGGCCAGGCATTGCACAAGGACAGTATGAATATCTGCCTGGGCGATGGCAGTGTGCGACTGGTCAGCGCTTCGATCGATCAAGTGGTTTGGGCCGCCCTCTGCGATCCGGGCGACGGCACAATCCTGGGAGAATTTTAAGTGTTTGTTAACGAGGGTATCGGGTTTAGGGGCTCGTCTCTTGCAGCGAGCTGGCCGCTTTGGGGATTGTGGCTGCTTTTGGCGTTGCTCCTGGGGTGCGGCAAAGCGGTTCCCGAGCTTGAGACATGGCCCGTGCATGGCACGGTCGTCGATCAAAAAGGCCAGCCGGTGACTCGCGGTGCGATTCGGTTCATGACCGATTTGGATGCCTATCTCAATACCAGTGGAACCATCGAATCGGATGGATCCTTTACCATACGTTCGCATCGGCGCGGGTTTCAATACGAAGGTGCTGTTGCCGGTACTTATCAGGTGATTGTCCTGTATGAAAAAATGGGCGCGGATGGTAAGCCATTTCCCGCCCAATATCCATTGCCCAAGCCATTTACGGTGGAACCGCAAGAGAATGAATTTGCCTTGAAAATACGACGATGAGACGTTTTAAGCCGCTGGCACCCAGTATCAAAGCGTGAAATCGGCAAGTTATTAATCGATTACCCCTAAGGCCCCTAAGGGGACGGGGAAGCCACAGACGATTGCCACGGTCCGTTCATGCGACAGCATCATTCCAGTTTCCGTCGGTACCGTGTTTTTTTGTTTGCGTTTTGCTTGATCGGATCGGGAAGAATGGCCGTGAAGGCGGAACCACCGGAAGCTACAACGAGTCCTCGAAGGATAGGGAAACCTCAAGCTATAAAATCTCAAGTTATGAAACCTCACTTTACAAGCTCTCCAGTTACGAAACCTCAGCTTACGGGCGCTTTTGTTCAACTTGCCTCGCGTCATGCCACGAAAGGTCCGCTCTGGTGGAACGAACAACTCGCCGTGATGCGTGCAATCGGCTTGGACACACTGATTGTGCAATACGTGGCACAGGATAAACATTACTACTACCCGTCTCGAATCGAAGGGATCGAGCCGAACGAGGTCGACCTGATCCAATTCATTCTGGATGCCGCCAAGGAAGTAAAAGTCAAGGTTTTTCTAGGTTTGCAGTTGGATGGTTCTTTTTGGACTGGCCGGTTTGACGTGCCAGCCAGGTCCCGACTCAACCAGGCGACACTGCAGGAATTGCAGCAACGGTATGGCGCTCATTCGGCCTTGGGTGGATGGTATCTGCCAGAGGAACTCAGCGACCTGACCGCGAAAGAACCGCATGCCGGCGCGCTGCTTGGCTACCTGGGGAAACTGGCCC
>JAJRWS010000478.1 GCA_024276705.1 Planctomycetota bacterium
GACCGCGTGCCGGCTTCAATCCGGCCGGTTGGATTTCCTGGATCGTCGGCTTTACCATCGGCGCGGCGGATTTCATCCCCATGCTGAAAGGCATGGTTCCCGCACCGCCGTTGGCCGCGTTTGTCGTCGGTTTCGTGCTCTACCTGCTGCTAGCCAAAATGGGGCTGGAAAGCAAGTCGATCGCCATGCCAGAAGCTTAATCCGCGTCGATGCGATCGCCCGTCTCGATGTCTAACTGGCCCTTGAGATGTTCTTCCACCTCGACCGGAGGCAGTCTCAAGACCCGGTAGAGACAAAAACTCGCCAGCGATAGCACGAAACCAATCGACAACAGCATTACCACCCAACCTGCGGGATTCATTTCCTGAATTCTCCTTCGGGCTCGAGGTCAGCAAAACGGCCCTCTGCCTCCCAACGTTTGCCGGCAATTCGCACGAGCAACAACAGAAACATTAAGACCGCCCCGATAAATACCACCGACAGCAGAGCGATACGGTTCGTGGCGATCATCTCGATGTATCCTTCATGATACTCACCATCGACCGTACGGCTGGGAAGTTTCTCCCAGCAAAAAGCCACCAGAATGGTCATCAAATAGATGGGGACAACGTACTTCAGCATGTACTGGATAAATCGTGGAATCCGCAGATGAGCACCAAGGTGGGCTTCCCGCTCCCCTCGCTCAATTCCAAAAAGCCAGCCATAGATGATCGATTGAATCAGAGCCAGGATGAAGATCAGCACACTACCAACCCAAAAGTCGAACATGTCCAGGGCCAGCATATCTTCCGAAAAGTAAAAAACGAACCCGCATCCCATCGCCGACAAGATCCCCAACAAAGCAGCCGAGGCATGCCGTTTGAGCCCGAAACCCTCCTCGAAAAATGCTATTACTGGCTGCAACATGGAAACGCTGCTGGTGATTGCGGCCAGAAACAACATAAAAAACCAGAGAAAACCAAACAGGCGGCCACCGTGCATCATCGCGAACACATTGGGCAGAGCAACAAAACCAAGACCGAAGGTACCCTGCTCACCTGCCGCCGCACCGAGAAAGATAAACGCCGCGGGCAATGTGATCAGTCCCCCGAGGCAAACTTCGAAAAACTCGTTCATGCTACTGGAGCATAAGCCACTCAGCACCACGTCGTCATTGCGTCGCAAGTAGCTGGCATAGTTGATGATGATGCCAAAACCGACTGACAGACTGAAAAAGATCTGCCCCGAAGCGGCCAGCCAGGTTTGTGGATCGGCCAGTTTGTGAAAATCGGGATTCCACATGAATCCCAGGCCACCGAGGACCGATTGTTCCGGGTAGGCCGGATCGGGGGTACCTAGCGTGAGTACACGCACCAGAACCACCAGCGCCAGGACCACCAGAAGAGGCATCGCAAAACGACAAAAGGTCTCGATCCCTCTGCTGATTCCACGGTAAATAAACACAAAATTGATCAGAAAAGTCATGCCCAGTATCAGCAGCCAACTTCGATGCTCCGGGTCGAGCAACGCCCCGTTCTCTCCACTCCCGACGAAATTACCGAAGTACTTCGCGAATGCCTGTGAAGCAGCTTGCTTATCGCTAAGAGGGACGGCCGAATTTTCACGTAAAGATTCCACCAGCGTGTCGACCGAACCTCCCGTACCAAGGATCAGGTCACCGGTCAGGTAGTCAATGGCGTATCCCAGGCACCAGGCCTCGATCAGTACATAGTACATGTAAATCACCAGGGGGATCAGCAACGCCACACCTCCGAGGTATTTCGCCAGAGGATTTCGCCAAAGGACGCTGAAGATCCCAGGCGCGGAGTTAAAACCGCGTAATCCCCCATAACGGCCCATAGTCCATTCCGCCCAGCAGAGGGGTATCCCCAGCACTAGCAGCGAAATGAAATAGGGCAACATAAAGGCCCCGCCACCATTTTGAGCAGCAATGCCGGGAAAGCGAAGAAAGTTCCCCAATCCAACAGCCGAGCCGGCGACCGCTAAGATCACACCGATTCGCGTGCCCCAATTCTCACTACCCGACGATTGATTGTTGGACACAGCTTATTGTTTCCTTCCGTAGAGCAGAAATTGACCAGCCCGGTTTATCGCAAAAAACCATAAGTGTCAATGGTTTGCGTAATTTGCACCGGCCTGGAGTCACTATTTTCAAACCACCTGTTGTTTTAATTCAATAAGTCGCTACGATGAAGACATAAGACCTATTTCAAAACGAAATTATACACGTAATTTGCGGCCTCTACCGTCCTGCCAACCTGTTTCCCCATGATGCAATCCAAGACAGAATTATCGGTGGGCCCCATACAGGCCGACCCGTTGGTTGGCCAGATGCCGACTGGGACCGCTAATGGGGTTCATGATTCCAGTCAAGCTTCCACCCATTCATGTCCTCAGCCCAAGGAAGCATCGCCCATAAAAGCCAGAAAAGTGTCCAACCCTAAGTCCGATTCAGGACTATCGGATGCTATTATCATCGATTACCTGAGACATCACCCGACGGTGTCGGTCGCAGATTTGGTGAAATTTACCGGAGTTACTGCAACGGCCGTACGGCAACGCCTGGGGCGTTTGATGGACCAGGGGCTGGTCGACAGAAAGACTCAGGGGGAGCAGACTGCAAAACAGCCAGCTTCTGGCCTGCCAGATTCTGAGCTATCGGTTGCAGGCAGGGAGACCACGGGGCAACGAAGACGCGGCAGACCGACCCATCGATACTCCTTGACGCGTGAGGGGAGCCGCAGCAGTGGCTCCAATTATGAAGATCTGGCCAGCGTCTTGTGGCTGGAAATTCGTGGCATCCAGGACTTGGAAGTACGCCGTGGTTTGGTCCGAAGGCTCGTTGCCCGCCTGATCGAGCATTATCGGGACCAGGTCCAAGGGACCACTTTGCGAGAACGGATGAAATCATTGGTCGCCTTGATGGACGCACGAGCGATTCCGTTCGAGATGAATATCACCGCGGACGAAAAAGTGTTGCCAGGCCAGCTGCCCACCCTCACGGCGCTTGCCTGTCCCTACCCGGATCTGGCCGAACAAGACCGAATGATCTGTGCCTTGGAAAAAATGCTGTTTTCTGAAATGCTGGGGGAAGGGTTAAGACTAACCGCCTGCCGACTCGACGGGGACACTTGTTGCAAGTTTGAAGCACAGGGAGTGCTCCCCGGCAAAAACACGAAAAAGGAATCCTTGTATGACACAACCTTGGATTGAAGGACGTTTTGAGGAAAACGTCATCACCACCACGATCGAGCAGGCAATCAACTGGGCTCGCCAATCGAGCATCTGGCCGATGACATTCGGGCTGGCTTGCTGTGCGATTGAAATGATGGCGGCTGGAGCCAGCCGCTTCGACATGGACCGTTTTGGCGCAGGTGCGTTCCGTGCCACGCCACGACAGGCTGACTTGATGATCGTCGCGGGTACGGTCACCTATAAAATGGCAAGTCGAGTTCGACGACTTTATAACCAAATGCCCGATCCAAAATTCGTGATCGCGATGGGCGCCTGCACCGTGGGAGGTGGGCCCTATTTCAAGTATGGCTATCACGTCGTCAAAGGCGTCGACCTGGTCGTGCCCGTCGACGTTTACATACCGGGTTGCCCACCACGCCCCGAAGCATTGCTCGAAGGGTTGATGCGAATTCAGGACAAGATCAAAGGACACACCATTGCGAAACGTCAAGGCAGCTCTGGATTTGGCCAACTGGGAACCAAGGAAGAAGACGAACTTCCGATGCCACACCACAGTGGCTACGTCGCCGCACCGACTGGCGGAGACCCCGTTTTTCATCATCAAAAAGTAAAGTAGGCGTGAGATAAGTAGACGCGAGTTGATAGGCGCGAGTTACATAATGCATGCCCACAACAATAAAGTAGAGCCTAACAACTAGCGCCTCGCGTCTAATAACTCCCAACTCCCAACTCCTAAACTCC
>JAJRWS010000479.1 GCA_024276705.1 Planctomycetota bacterium
GCTCCGCGTTCCATACGGTCACATTAGAAAACTAGTTCACGATCGGACCGCAGGAGGCGGTTTTCAAAGAAATTACGTCACCAGGAAAGAATCTAATTCCCGAGCAGGAGGCATTTTCATCGAATGTGGCAAAACGACGACAAACCCATTCCCGTCTGCTGCCCGCAAACCACATCCACGTTGCGCTCGGTCCACAAAAAGACCCAGCCTTGCCCATATTGACCCTGTGGCGTTACGATGAAACCAGTGTCCCAGAGCGGCATTGCCGGAACTACGAAACCTGGGAAGGGGTCAGGTACAAGTTTTCGGCTTGCGTGTCTTTTGTACTTTCCATTCCGAATTCCGAATTCCGAATTCCGAATTTTTTTCGACCCCGCCCAGCGGTTGGCAACTCGCCCACCGAAACACCGAAACACCAACATCTACCCGATGCCCGATCCAAGCAAAACTCTGGCAAACGCCGATACCATCGATGCCGTTCCATCGACGAACATCTTGGGGAGTCGCATGCCCCAATCCGGCCAGAGCGCCGCCAATCTCAGGCAAGCGGCTCGGCAACAAGTTGCGCTGGTCGAGGGCAGTGCCGTGCCCATGAGCAGCGAAACGCGGGCTCTGCTCCGCAATCGGCTGCGGATTACCGCGCTGCTGCTGGCAGTCGGTTTTCTGGCCTTCCTATTGCGCTCGCTCGGTTCTCTCGATGTTTATCTCTTGCCCCAGCACCGAGTCGTGTTTTTTACCCATATTGGAGTGACGCTGCTGATGGGGATTGTGGGACTGCGAATGTGCAGCCACTGCGACTACTCGCTCAATACCTTGCGGTGGTTGGAGTTGGCCGTATTCGGCGCGCCCGCGGCATTTTTTCTATTGATGAATTACCATCAATTGATCCATTGTGCATCCCAATCCATCCGTCATCCTCACATTCCCGATATCCTGGGGTCGTGGACTTTGTTGATCTTTTGTTATGCCCTGTTTATCCCAAACACCTGGAAGCGGGCCGCAATCGTACTGGGAACCATGGGATTGCTGCCAATCGGCGTGCTGGGATTGGCCTATCTCCGCAGTCAGGAGTTCGCCCAGCTATGCCTGGATCAAACTTTTCGTGACAATTTCACCGGCCTGCCGCTGAAGATAATCTTTTCCGTGGTAACCGCCGTAATTGGGGTTCGCACGATCGGCTCTTTACGGCGCGAGGCATTTGTTGCCAGGCAACTGGGGCAATACCATCTGTGCGAAAAGCTGGGAAGTGGCGGCATGGGCGATGTCTACCTGGCCGAGCACCAGATGATGAAGCGGCCCTGTGCGATCAAACTCATCCGTCCCGAGCGGGCTGGCGATCCACGCGTCCTGGCTCGATTTGAACGTGAAGTCCGTGCCACCGCCAAGCTGTCGCATTGGAACTCCATCGACATCTACGATTATGGCCGTACCGAAGACGGTACTTTTTATTACGTCATGGAATTTTTGCCGGGACACAATTTTGGTGAATTGGTCGAATTGGCTGGCCCTCTGCCGGCGGCTCGAATCGTCTACCTCATGCGTCAGGTATGCGAAGCGCTGGCCGAAGCGCACGGGCAGGGCATGGTACACCGCGATATCAAACCGGCCAACATGTTCTGTGCCTATCGCGGAGGGCTTTACGACGTGGCCAAATTGCTCGACTTTGGCCTGGCCAAGCCCCTATTAAGCGGCATGGAACGCGAAGATCCCAACTTGACCCAAGAAGGTTCGATCACCGGTTCTCCCCTCTACATGTCGCCGGAACAGGCTGCCGCGGAAATCGGGCTCGATGCCCGTAGCGACATTTACTCTTTGGGAGCGGTCATGTACTTCCTGGCCACGGGAAAGCCTCCGTTCGACTATCCGAATCCGCTACGGGTCATGGCTGCCCACGCCGGGGAACCCCCCAAATCGCCGGCCGGATTGAATCCGATCATCCCCAAGGAACTTGCTGAGATCATCCTCCGTTGCCTGGAAAAAGAGCCGGGAGATCGTTTCTCCAGCGCCGGTGCCCTAGACGAGGCGCTCGACCAAATCCCTCTGGAGACCCCTTGGACCCATGCTCAGGCGACCGAATGGTGGAATTGCCATGAGTCCCCCGAACGCAAGGCACGGGCCGCTACGGTTCTGGAAAAAGCGGCCGGCTGACCCAAGCTTGCAGGTAGGGTGCTTGTACGATATTCTGTACGATTCGATCCACCCTGCCAACCCTTCTGCCTGAAGCGCGCGCATGACTGCCAAGCCTCGTACCTTGTTTGAGAAAATCTGGGACCAACACGTTGTTCACACGGAAGAAGGTCGACAGACCCTCCTGTATGTCGATCTGCACCTGGTCCACGAAGTCACCAGTCCGCAAGCATTCGAGGCATTGCGACTTGCTGGCAGAACGGTCCGCCGTCCCGAGCGTACCCTCTCGACCGTCGATCACAACGTGCCGACCACCGACCGCAGTCTGCCCATCGTCGACCTGGTCGCCAAGCAGCAGATTGATACGTTGCGGGCGAACTGCCAGGAGTTTGGCGTAACCCTGTACGACATTCACGACCCGCGGCAAGGGATTGTGCATGTGATCGGCCCGGAGCAGGGTTATACTCAGCCCGGCATGACGATTGTATGTGGCGACAGCCATACTTCGACGCATGGGGCGTTCGGCGCATTGGCCTTTGGCATCGGTACCAGCGAAGTGGAGCATGTACTGGCCACCCAAACGTTGCTGCAAGACAAACCTCAGACCCTGGAACTACGCGTGGACGGTGCACTGCCCCCCGGTGTGACCGCGAAAGATCTGGTGCTGTACCTGATTGGCCAAATCACCACCGACGGCGGCACGGGGTACTGCGTGGAGTTTACGGGCGAGGCCATCCGGGCGCTGAGCATGGAAAACCGTATGACCGTTTGCAACATGACCATCGAAGGAGGTGCGCGAGCCGGCCTGATTGCCCCCGATGGAACCACTTACGATTTCCTGCGTGGCCGACCCGAAGTACCGGACGATTTCGACGCCGCCATCAGACGCTGGCAACAATTGCCCACCGACGCAGGAGCAAGTTACAACAAGTCTCTGCTGTTTGACGCAGCTCAGATTGGCCCCCAGGTAACCTGGGGCACGAACCCCGGGCAAGTGGTCGCCATCGACCAGTGCGTGCCCCGACCAGGAGATTTCACCGACACAACCGATCAAAAGGCAGCGGCGGCGGCTTTGCAGTACATGGGGCTGACTGGGGGCGAAGCGATCACCGACGTGCGAATTGACCGGGCCTTTATTGGCTCCTGCACGAACGGACGTATCGAGGACCTCCGTGCTGCCGCCAAGGTCGCGCAAGGAACAAAGGTTGCGGACCACGTTGATGCCATGGTTGTTCCCGGCAGTGGCTTGGTCAAAGAACAAGCCGAAGCAGAAGGGTTGGCTGAAGTATTCCAGCAGGCCGGATTCCAATGGCGGGAAGCGGGCTGCAGCATGTGCCTGGCCATGAACCCAGACAAATTGGAACCAGGCCAGCGTTGCGCATCGACATCCAACCGGAATTTCGAGGGCCGTCAAGGCAAGGGAGGCCGCACCCACCTGGTCTCGCCCGCGATGGCCGCAGCCGCTGCGTGTGCCGGGCATTTTGTGGATATCCGCGACTGGAGCTAAGATGAAACCATTTACCAAGCATACCGGCCTGGTCGCCACCATGGACCGAGCCAATGTCGATACCGATCAGATCATTCCCAAGCAGTACCTCAAACGGATTGAGCGAACCGGGTTTGGTGAGTTCTTGTTCTGGGACTGGGCCAGGCTCGAGGATGGTTCGCCCAATCCCAACTTCGAATTGAATCGCCCCGAGGTACAAGGCGCAAGCGTGCTCGTCGCGCGGCGGAATTTTGGCTGCGGTTCAAGCCGGGAACATGCGCCTTGGGCCCTGGAGGATTTTGGTTTCCGCGTCCTGATCGCCCCAAGCTTTGCCGACATCTTCTACAACAATTGTTTCAAGAATGGCATGCTGCCCATCCGGCTATCGGAACAGCAAGTAGACGATCTGTTTGCCCACACGAGTAAGTACTCGAACTACCAATTGACGGCCGACCTGGAAACGTGCCACTTGGGCGACACCCATGGCATGGATATTGAGTTTGAAATCGAACCGTTTCGGCGCCGCTGCCTGCTCGAAGGCCTGGATGACATCGGCTCGACTCTGAAGCACGAAGACAGAATCACGGCATACGAACAAAAAAGTGGTGGCTTCAAGAATGGCCGATGAAGCCGACCCGGCGGGCGCGTTAGTGCCTTACCCTGCATCATGCGCGCACTGTGCGCTCGTTGAAGCACGAAATCCGAAGGCTGTACTAGCGTTTCGACCAGAACGCAAACTAAAAAAGTTTAGAACACTCATCCACGCTAATCTGCGCTAATGAAGATCTAGCATTAGTGCAGATTAGCGAAGATTAGTGTTCCTTTGCTTGGCAGCCGGCGCCAGAACCAAGTTGAACTGGCCGAACGACGCTAGCGGGCTTAACCCCTGCCGTATCAGTTCATTATGTTCATCAGTAAAAAACAGTCCAGCTATTAGGTTGCAGGAAAATTCGTGTCGGGAAAATACGTCGTGAAATCGATTGCCGTCCTACTGAGTCTGACCGCGGGATCCTGGGCCATTGCCCAGCAGGCATCTTCGCCACCCGCATTTATCCCGCCAGGAGAAACGCTCGCCCATTTCACCGTGGAAACAGTCCTCCAAGGACTCGATCGCCCTGGCGGCCTCGCCCTTCGACCAGGCTGGTCGAAGGCTGCAGCCGTCGAGATTTTTTTTGCTGAAATGGGCACCGGTCGAGTGTTGACCATGGCAACCGATGCGCCAGGAATCACCCAGGAGGTGATTATCGGGATTCCCACGGTCGATGGGAAAAGCACCACGGACGGCAATTACCAGGGACCGCTCAGCCTGCTGTTTCTGACGCACAGCAAACTGGCCATCTATGGAAAGCTTGGCAATGAGGGGCAGCAGGAATCGGAAAAGCATTTGAATCCGGGCCGCCTGAATAGGGGCCAGCCGCTTCTGAACGTTTACCGTTTACCTGCCGATCGTTCGATTCTCAAGGCCGGGCAAACCGACTACCAGCTTGAGCCAGCCACCACGGACAACCCATCTCAAGAGGAAAAAGGGTGGTCGTATGGCCTGGCCAAAACCAACGAGGCCGTATTTGTCGCCTCGAGTGGGACTTCACGAAGCGGGATCCTGAAAGGCCCCTTGGCGGCGAACCGCCTCACGGACTTGCAGGCATGGGTCACCGCGAAAGAACCGGCGGATCTGACGGTACCGGCAAGCATCGCCGTGCTTCCCGACCCAAGACTTCAATATCTGGTCGTTGGCCAAATGGGCAGCGTCGACATTCCACGAGACAGCAAGTTGGCCTTTTACAGCCCTAGGAGTGGCCGATTGGCACTCTGCATCAGCACCGGCCTGCATGACCTGGTCGGTTTGTCCTACAGCCCAGAAGGGGCTTTGTATGGTGCCGATTTGGCCTGGCGGACGGAAATCGATGGCGGAATTTATCGCCTGGACGATGCCCAACTGGCTGGAAAGCCATCCTGCCGGGGAATGAAAGCTGTATCGGTTCCGCGACCAACGAGCCTGCTCTTTACTCCGGATGGATCGCTCTACGTGACTGCCTGGGGGCCAACTCCTGCTGAAATTAAAACGAAATCAGACCAAGAAACGGGCGTCCTGCTGAAGATCACCGGTGCGTGGTAGGAGATATCATGACACGACGAGAAAAAATTGAAGCGATGCTTGCCGAGGAACCTGGAGATACTTTCTTGCGGTATAGCCTGGCCATGGAACTCGACAAAGAGGGCGCGCACGAATCGAGCCTGCAAATACTCGCGGAACTGGCTCGCGACCAGCCACCTTACGTCCCTGCGCTGTTCATGGCCGGAAAGCAACTTACCCGCTTGCAGCGAATTGAGGAAGCACGTGCCGTTTTGCGTAACGGCATTGAGCTGGCGCAAGATCAGGACAACACCCATGCGGCCGGAGAAATGAGCGAGTTCCTCGCCACGCTGGGCGGACGGTAGTTTTGAGGCGCGAGGCGCCAGTTCTTGAAAGTCAGCGACCACCGGCAGAGCCGGTGGCTTGAGGAAAGCCCCTAAAAGAGGCTAGAGAATAGATATCGTACTCGTACTCAGCCCAGCGGTACTCGTACTCGAATCCAAGTCATAGGTAAGGTCGGTCATCATCGACATCCATGGTCTCCTATTTCGTTTGCATCCAATGGTTCTATTCGAGGAGGAGTACGAGTACGACGGAACGGCGGAGCCTGATGGGTACTCACCAGCAGAGCTGGTGGTTTATGTACAGGAATTATTCCCAACTCGCACCTCTCAACTCGCGCCTCGCGCCTCCTTACAAGCCACCGCCACTTCGCAATGGGTGCAACTTTCACACCCCCCCTGCCCCGCAACCGCCTCGCTACCACAGTCGGGGCCGCAGCCTGCCAGGAGTGTCTCGGTGAATTTACGAAACTGGACTTTCGCTTCGTAAGTTTCAGCCAGCTGGCTGGTAATATTTTCAAGCTCGGGCGTTACCTCACCCAGGAAATAAAAATAGAGCCCCTGGCCGTCAAACAGATGCTCAACATCGATCAGCAGGTCAACCAATTTCCGTTGCTCCATCAATTGGACACAAGCTGCATAAGCAGATTGGCGTCTGATTTCCAGCCGAGCCTCCAGGAGCTGATCCTGAGGCGTCATGCCGCGGAGAATTTGTCCATCCACCTGTTTCGGGTCGAAGTCTCGGCTGAACGGTCCACTCGTCTGAAACCGACTCGTTGCCGTTTCGGCCGGCGCCAGGACCTCGCCCGTTTCCAGACCACGACATGTTCGAACGATCACTCGGTGATGCCGTCGATATTCGATGGTGTCGACCACTGTAAGGCGAGCGGCAGATTCCAAGGTCCCCTCTCCCCCGCCCGCGCAGCGGAATAGCGGGGGAGAGGGTAGGGTGAGGGGTGGTAAATTCTTATCTGCCGCTCGCCTAAAACGGCCAATCTGCCCCATGGCTCCCACACGAATGAAATAATGACTTGTCATTGCATTATTCTTGCCGGCAACTGCTTGCCTGCCTAGGGTTGAATTTCTTCCCAGGAGAACAGCAGATTCCGGGGGTGTAATTTCCGTGAGGCTCCTTCGGCAGAGCTGGAGGCTTATTGTTAAGGCTTGGCCGATAAATAACTTGCCGATTTCAAGTAGGATATTTCGGCTTCCCTTCGTACTCGTACTCAGCGAAGCGGTACTCGTACTCGAACCCAAGTGATAGGCAAGGTCGGTCAGCATCTACGTCCATGGCCTCTCGTTTCGTGTACATCCAATGGTTCCATTCGAGTACGAGTACGAGTACGATTACGAGTACAAGTACGAATACAAGGCACGTCCCACTGGCGGCAGAGCCTGAGGCATTCTCACTCCCCAAAGCTGGTGATTTACGGACGACCATGAGATGGCAACCGCAGGTATCCCCTCGTGAGAAGGTTTTCGCATGACTCCCTCCCCCCTAGCTTCCGTTTCCTCACCCCTTCCCACAAACGATGCTTCTCGAACAAGCCATTCACCCGATCGTTGGCACCAAATGGCTACGGGCGTGCTGGCGGGCACTCCTCTTACAGCCAACGAAGCCCTGGAAGTACTGCAGGCGGATGACGCTGAAATTCTCAACCTGCTGGCGGCTGCGTTTCTGGTAAGACGCCACTTTTTCGGTCGTCGGGTGCAGCTTTACTTTTTACTAAACGCCAAAAGCGGTCTGTGTCCCGAGGATTGCGGCTACTGCTCCCAATCCAAAGTCTCAACAGCCGATATCCCCCAATACAATCTACTCACGCGCGAAAAGCTGCTGGCTGGTGCCCAAGCAGCTGCCAAACGAAAAGCCAAAACCTACTGCCTGGTTATCTCGGCACGTAGCCCGAGTGAAAAAGAGATACGCACATTGGAACAAATCGTTCCGGAAATCAAGCAACGATACCAACTCGGCATCTGTGCCAGCCTGGGGCTACTCACCCCCGAACATGCCAGGCGGTTGAAAGCTTGCGGAGTAAACCGCATCAATCACAACCTCAATACGAGCAGTCAGTATTATGCTGAAATTTGTACGACCCATGGCTATCAGGACCGGCTCAACACCTTGTTAGCCTCACGGGACGCAGGCCTTGAGCTCTGCTCCGGGGGCATTATCGGCATGGGTGAAAGCCCCCAAGATGTTGTCGACATGGCACTCGCGCTACGCGACTTAGGCGTGGACTCGATCCCCGTCAATTTCTACAACCCGATCCCAGGAACACCCCTGTCCCAATTCGATGGCGAAAAAAACGAAATCGCTAATGAAACCCATTCGGAAGGGGGGAAATCGGCAGACACGGAAAACTTCAGGTTGACACCCAACTATTGCCTGAAGGTTCTGGCCATGGTCCGTTTGACGAATCCCGATCGTGAAATCCGTATTGCCGGTGGCCGGGAACTGCACTTACGCTCACTGCAAGCACTGGGCCTGTATGCGGCCAACTCTCTATTTGTAGGCGACTACCTGACAACCAAGGGCCAGTTGCCGGAGGCGGACTACGCCATGATTGGCGACCTGGGATTTGAAATCGTGGCGGATTGATGTGCAAAGCGTTAAGACCGCTAGCATCGCCAACACAACCTCCCATGCCCCCCCATGCGCCCAGTCAATTTATCCGGAAAACTTGCAGAATTCGGTTTATCCTTCGAACACGCCATAACCGATAATTCTTGAAGCAGGAATCTGCTACCTGCGTCTGCCGTTGGGAAACCAGCGGCAACACTGCTTGCAACGCCCTGGATCACTTCCTCGTTTCGCAAGGATGCGACTATGTTGTGCGGACGGATAATTGCGGTATCTCTGCTTTTAGTCGGGCTGAGCTGGCCTGCTCCCAGTTGTGCCCAGACGGTTCAGCGAGGACCCCAGAGGGAGCCACAAGGTTCCTCACTGCTCAAGCGTCTGACCTCCTTTGGTGGTGCTTCTCAGAAGGAGGTGTCTCGTGGTACGCATACCAGGCAAACCAAGGCTACGTTGCGCTCGCCCAAACGTTCTACTCCGGTCTCCGGTAAGCGTCAGCACACCAACACGCGTTCCAAGAAGAATCCGTCTGCCGAAAATTCGCCCGGGAAGTCTTCCCGCTCCATGCTGGACAAGATGAATGTTGGTGGCTTATTGCCCAGCGGCTTCTTTTCCAGGTCCAAACGGACCGCAGCAAAACGAACCAAACGACAACCTGCCCGCAAACTGCCCCATCCATCGCAACGTTCTCGCAACCAGAACCGCCCACCCAATCCAAAAAAATTACGTGGCAACCAGAAATTGCCTTCCAGCCAACGAGGCGTCTCGGCCAATCAACCGTTGCCAGTGACACGTCGCTCACCCGACATGGGATCTCGACGAGGTGAGCTGGAGGCAGCTCTGTCGGAATTGTTGGAACCATCCCAAGCACGAATGTCCGAAGTGGCAGCCACCGATGCGGACTCGCTCGCTATCACCCCACCCGCGGCAACAAGCTCGGAGCCGCTCCCGGGATTTCTGAGTGAGATCGACTCGCCTCCATCTCTGACTCCCACGCGGCGACCGCCGACAGCCACTCGGTCTGTCTCTAAAAAAACAGCTTCCACCCGCACTCCCAGGCGACGCGAATCCGGCAAGAATCGCCAGGTCGGAAAAAATGCGCCGTTGGATCTACGCCTCGCTCTCCAAAAAGAGACGTACCAGGACAGACTTGCCCGGCATGTCGCGGACGCCACGACCGCACACGATACCCATGACTCCCACCAGGCCAGGCCATCGGCAAGCCCGCTCCAAGATAAACCGATCGAAGAGGATACCGCAGCACGCATGGCCGAGTCGAGCTCACCCTATTCGAATCGACCCACGCCCAACAAGGTGACCAAGGATCCTTTACCAGATTCCCTATCCACGACGAACTCGGGCGAAAACCACATCCATCCACGGACCGAGGCGGTACCCGCGAAAAAAATGCTGGCCGGAAAACAGGCCAAGAACCGGCCCACAGCGAACCCTGAAATAAACCAGCTACGGGAGGCAACCACCTTGCCAACTCCCAGCATGGCCAACGCAGCCTCCACGGGAAATCCTGACAATCCACGGAATGTTCAAGCTTCAACGGAGGACGTGGAAGCGATCGCTACCGAGGATCGCGTCAAAACAGGACTGCTGTTCAGCTACCAACAGCCCCTGATCGCCTCGCATGTGGAAGGCCCTCAACAAATCCTCCTGGGACGTCCCGCGGATTACCGGATTGTCCTCCGCAACCAGGGCGAGACGGCGGCTGAGTCCTTGATTGTAACGGTTCGTATTCCTGCCTGGGCGGAAGTGGTCGATGCAACTTCCAGTCGGGGTATTGTTCAAAAAGCGGAACCGACCACCACGGCGGGAGTCGCGACACCGGAGAGCAACAACCTGCAATGGCGTATTGAGCGGATTGCGTCCAAGGGATCACAAACACTCAACTTACGCCTCGTTCCTCATCGCGGTCGCTCCATGCAATTGGGCGTCAGTTGGACCCTTTCACCGGTCGGCTCGGCTGCAATCGTGGAAGTCCAGGAACCAAAACTGCAGATGGCCATCGGGGGCCCCGATGACGTGCTGTTTGGAAAAGCGCAGCGGTATCAATTGACTCTCAGCAACCCAGGGACCGGAGTCGCCGAAGATGTCAAGATTCAGCTAGTTCCTCCTGGAGGCAACGTCCGTTCCGCGACCACCCATCAAATCGGTTCACTCCAACCGGGGGAAACCAGGACGATCGATCTGGAACTCACCGCTCGCGAAGCAGGTGATTTGCAAGTCCAGGCTCTGGCCAACGCAGCCGGAAACCTGCATGCCGAAACCACCAAGCATCTGTTCTGCCGCAAACCAGAGCTTGAACTGGATTGGCGTGGTCCCAAGACAAAATACGCTGGCACGGAAGCGACGTACTACTTCCGCCTGCGGAACGCGGGCACCGCGCCGGCGGAGCTCTTGCAGCTCAAACTCCAGCTTCCTGCCGGCGTGAAGTACGTGGAGCCCCGTGAAGGCCAGTCGTTTGATGCTCAGAAACAACTTGTCACCTGGCAATGGTCCCGCTTGAATCCTCAAGAGGAAAAAATTCTGCAGGTACGTTGCCGCTTCGAGCAGGCAGGCTCCTGCGTGATGCAACTCACCGCGCAAACCGATACGGGCGAGCTTCGGGATGAAAAAACCATAAAAACCACTGTCATTGCACTGGCTGACTTGAAGCTGGAAGTGAGCGACCCCCAAGGCCCCGTCGCCGTGGGCGATTCGGCCATCTACGAAATCCGAGTAGCCAATCGGGGTACCAATCAGGCTCAGGGGGTCAACATCGTCGGACTCTTTTCCGAGGGGATCGACCCCGTTTCGGTGGAAGGAGCTCAATACTCGATTCGAGATGGACGAGTTTCATTCCGTACCATTAAAAGTTTGCCTGCGGGCCGTGATATCATCCTGCGGATCCACGCCAAGGCAACCCAACCCGGCACGCACCTATTCCGTGCCGAGGTGATCTGCCAGGAGCTTGACATCAAACTGTCGTCCGAGGAAACAACTCGTTTCTTCCAGGATGAATTCCGCTGGGCCGAGGGAAGCACTCCTTACATGGCCGAACGAAAAGCCGTAACTGCCCCGGTGATCCGAAGGTGATAGCATCACATCGGCTGCTCTTGGTGCAACCTCAGAACTCGCTATAATCCGCTGCTCGTTACCTGGCCTGAAAGCTCGGTACTCTATCGATTGCGTGATTTAACTTGCTTGCGGTTCATTATGGGGTGGAAAGTGGTATGGCGGAGGAATACCTCTCCTGGACGGGGAGAATCTTCAGTTTCTGAGGCAATAGGTCCTACCTGTACCTTGCCTCTTTCATCAACCCGCTTACGGCTGCTCACCGTCATGGCCTGCCTGTTGGCTGGGTGCGGTACCACCCGCACTTCCAACACGCTACGCACGGCGACCGAGCAATTGCTGATTTCGGACGCCATTGACCGATCCGTTCAAGCGATCAATTTTCAGCCACTGAGTGGTAAGACCGTCTTCTTCGACCCAAAGCCCCTCCAAGGCGTAGTGGACGACGGCTATTTGATCAGTAGCTTGCGACAGCACCTGCTTGCCAGTGGCTGTATTTTGAAGGACGAGCGGAATGAGGCGGAATATATCGTGGAGCCTCGCGCCGGCGCGGTGGGTACCGACAACCATGACTTGCTCTTTGGCATGCCAGCGACGAATGTCCCTCAACTGACCCTGCTGGCAGCCCTACCACCCGTCATTCCTGAAATCCCCATTGCCAAACGCCGCGATCAACGCGGCATTGCAAAAATCTCGGTTTTCGCATACCAGCGTGAAACGGGCGTCCCGATCTGGCAATCGGGGATCGTGGCTTCGGAAAGTACGGCGAACGACATCTGGATCCTGGGCGCGGGCCCCTTCAAACGGGGCACCATTTACGAGGGTACTTCATTCGCCAGCAGCAGCACCACCAAATCGAGAATGGAAGAGGTTAGAAAAAACCAATCCCAACCAGTCGTTCAACTCGACGAAGAAGCCATATTCCGTCAACCGGCCTATGAGGAGCTCCGCGAAAAGCGTCTGGCGAATACCCCCAGTGAACAGCCCCTCGCCTCAGCCGCAAGCGGCGATCTTCAGCAGGCCACCTACCTGGAACTCGATCAGGAACAGCGCTAGTCAATCTCATCGAACACCAGCGGATCTTCATCGCGAGGGTTGTTGATACGAATCGACTTTTTCCCAGCGATCAGTTCATCAATCAGATTGCCCACCAGCTCGGCCCGCCAACCCAGGGTAAGGCTGGGAACTATCCCCGACTTGTCGAAACCGAGTCGATACGAAATCAACTCACGAACATCACTGGCGGTACCGACCATGCTCGTGGCAATCGTGGCACGCTGGCAAATCGTATTCAGGGCTGGAGTCAGGAATTGCCCTAACAAGTTGAGCTGCGATGGGGCTCTTCCCCCTGGCTCTCGAGGCATCTTCTCCACGGGTGACTGGAGCCCTCGCCGTACACAATCGGCCAACTCCGAAGCCTTCTGTCGAAGGAGCCCCCGGTTCATGCCTCGGATCGCACTGATTTTTTCAGGGTCGTCCACCTGGTGTTTCGCCAACTCCACAAGGAGATCGTCTCGCAACAGCCGTTTCTGAGGTTGATTCCTGCGTCGAGCCTCTTCATACCGCCATCGCCACAACTCTCGCGCGATGGCCAGACTGTGCCTGTTAAGCTTCCCGATCCCCGACACACGACGCCAATCCTGGCGATCCTGAGCGGCGACAACCTGAGCTTGCCAGGTATCCATCTCTTCCACCAGCCAGTTGAGTCGACCTCTTTCACCAAGCATGGTGCGCAAGCGGTCATAAACCGGCAGAAGATAGCGGACGTCTTCCAAGGCATAGTTGAGCTGAGCATTGGAAAGAGGACGGCGTCGCCAGTCGGTGCGTTGCTGACCTTTCTGCGGTTTATGTCCGATAAATTTACTCACCACCGAACCATAGGCCGCGGGATATTCGTTGCTGCAGAAACCGGCAGCAATCTGGATGTCAAACAATTCGCGTGGCAAACGATTCTCGGCCCGCAGGAGAAAATTCAATTCCTCTCTCCCCGCATGCAGGACCGTCACATGCTCGCCGCTGACAAGCAGGTGCCAGAATGGCCGTACATCGACTTGCTGAGGATCCACCACCGCCATTTCCTCGCGCGTGGCAATCTGGATCAGGCAGAGTTCCGGGTAGAAGGTGTCCTCGGAAACAAACTCGGTATCGATACCGATTTGTTCAGCATGCCGCAATCGTTCACACAATTCGAGGAGGCAGTCCTGGCTGGTAATGATAGGCGTTGGCACTTCGTTTCCTGCCCGCTGGGCTTTGTCAAATTTATCTTTTCGTCGAGAGGATGCTCTCGTCAACCATTCTGGCCCGTCAACCATTCTGGCCCGTCAACCATTCTGGCCCGTCAACCATTCTGGCCCGTCAACCATTCTGGCCCGTCAACCATTCTGGCCCGTCAACCATTCTGGCCC
>JAJRWS010000480.1 GCA_024276705.1 Planctomycetota bacterium
AAGCTCACATCGTAGGCCATGGAGCCAATGATGCAGGCGGCGCCGGCCCGCTTGGCCGCATCGATGGCCAGGCCCAGCTCTTCCAGCGAAGTTTGGGTTTCGATGATGATGGCGTCGACATCCGCGTCGACCAGAGCCGCGGCCTGTTCTCGGAATGCGTCGCGGACCTGGTCGACTGGGACTTCCCCAAGGGGCGACACCAGGCCGCCAAAAGGCCCGATGTCGCCAAGTACAAAGCCAGGCTTGTCTTCCGCGTCGGGCGTGCCGAATGCTTCCCGGGCGATTCGAGCGGCTTGTTGGTTGATTGCCACGGTTTGATCGGCAAGACCATGCCGATCGAGCATGATACGACAGCCACCAAAAGTGTTGGTGATCAGGCAATCGCTACCTGCCTCGACGTAGCGCCGCTGGATGGTCACGACACGTTCGGGATGGGACACATTCCAGGCTTCTCCACAACCGCCCGGCTCAAGCCCGGCCTGTTGCAGTTGAGTCCCCATCGCTCCATCGCCCAAGAGTGTACGATTTGCGATTGCCTCGAGCAGTGATTGGCTCATGATGATTCCTTGAGATCCGTGATGCTTTCTGGCTCTACCTTGAGCTCAGCCCCCTTGAGCTCAGCTTCCCTTGAGCTCAGCTTCCCTTGAGCTCAGCTTATAGTGTAGCGTCTGCAGTACCATTCGCCACTTGTCATTAAGAGTCCGTAAATGTGGTTGCGCTGGTGACGGGCACATAGAGGCAGCCTTCGACGTAATGGTCGAAAAACTGCTCATGGGTTTCCAGTTCGACATGGGTGGCAGTGCCTACCAGGCGTTCCAGCTCCTGCCGCCGGCTGACCGATCGCAGCGCCAGGGTTGCTCCCTCAATGGCCGCATTGCCTATCTGGAGGATGCGTTCCGGCGGGATGTCCGGAATCAGGCCGATCCGTTGGGCGGCAGTCAGATCGAGGTGCCGGGCGAATCCTCCGGCCAGGTAGAACCGGTCGAGATGGTCAAAGTCTGTTCCCATGGTGTCGAGCACGATTCGCAAGCCGGCGACGTTGGCCCCTTTAGCCTGGGCTAATTGGCTGATATCCTCTTCGGAGACATACAGGCCGGCCTGCTGGTCGATGACAAACCGGTCGGCACCTCCGGCCAGACGGCCAAAATGGTCCATGCGCCCGGTGCGCAGCAGCTCACTGAGCGTGTCGACCAGACCGGATCCACAAATGCCCTGGGCCGGACCGTCGCCGATGACCTGGCAGGTTACCTGGCCATCCTGGTCGATCGAAACCTTTTCGATGGCCCCTGGCAAACCGGGCATGCCACAGGCGATTGCGCCTCCTTCAAATGCCGGCCCCGCGGGGCAGGAGGCAGCCAGCAGTCGCCGGCGATTGCCAACCACCAGTTCCGTATTGGTACCGATATCCATCAGGGCGATCTGACGCTCTTCGCGGGCCAGGTCGATCGCCAGCATGCAGGCGGCCGCATCCGCGCCCACGTGGCCTCGCACCAGGGGCATCCCGTAGATTCTTGCCTCGGGGTGAATCGGCAGCCGCAAGCGGCGAGCTACCGTTGTCAGGGCGGTGGTGGTCTGCGATCCGGCCAGCCAGGCCTTTTCAGTCAGCGACTGGTAGGGTCGCTGGCCAATCGAATAAACGTCGAGTCCAAAACATAAGTCTCGCATCGTTGTGTTGCCGGCAACCACCATCTCATAGATGTCCGTGCCCGCACTATCGAATGCCTCGATCGCATGCCTCAGGTAGGCGAGCAGGGTCCGCTGTAACAACCGGCCTGAGTGATGGGTGTCGTACGAGATGCGCGCCATCACGTCGCTACCGCCAAACCGCTGTGGGTTTTCAAACGATTGAGACTGGACGGTCAGTCCAGTTTCCAGATCGACCAGCCGTAAGACGACCGTCGTCGTACCCAGGTCCAGAGCCAGGCCATAGAGAGGGCCGGTCGATTCGGCGATCGGCTGGCCATCGAGGAGCACCTGGTTGCCCACGCGGGTGACTGCCGGGTCGAGGGGCGAGTTGGCGAGCACTTCCTCCAGGCAGTCGCCCTGGTCGGCGATGACCAATTTGCCGCGCCGCATCGTGTGGCAGCGGATCGAACCGGATCGGGCGGCCACCGCGGCCCGGCAGGCGAGCCGAAAGTCGGCCGGCAGGTGCTCTTCCTCATGGGTGCGTGGAGAGAGGAGTTGCTCTCCTTCGACCATTTCCACCATGCACTCCCGACATTTACCGTTTTTCTGGCAGGAAGTGGGCACCTGCACGCCGGCCTGCTCGGCATAGTCGAACAGCGTCCGGCCGGCGGGCGCGTCGATTTGCTGGTCGTTGATCGTGAGTTGGACGGTCATAAGCCCCCCATCCTTGCCGGGATTCCCAACGCTGGCAATAGGTTGGGTGAGGGACATGGTTCTCGTGAGTGGATCTTGGGCCATTTACCGCAGTTCGCCCGGTATCTTGTAGTGCGAGGGGCGCACTCTTCGATGACTTTTCACACATGCCGTAGTGCCGCCTGGCGGGCGTCAGGAACCCGATTTCAAGGGTTTCCATTCACTGAACGCGGCTCTTGTTCCTTAGACGCAGCTTCTGTTCCCATGCCACCCACTATGCAGGCGGTACACGGCTTCGTTAGAATTCTGGCGTATCAGTCAACGCACTACTTTTTGCCATCATGGTGTCGACTTTTGCTGTTCAGGGTTGGAGCCATTCGTCACACTTCCTTGGCGAGCCAAGGTCAGGCGACCTGTTGCTGAAATCGCATTTCGGGGATGATGATGAGCCCGTGGATGTAGATCAGCCAGACGATGGTGGATACGATCAACCACCGGTTAGCGACTGACCGACCAGGGTGAGATACATGTCCAAGGAATCCGAACCATACGACGTGGCGATCGTAGGAGCAGGCGTGGTCGGTTGTGCCCTGGCCTTCGAACTGTCCCGATATCAACTGCGGGTTTCGTTGCTGGATAAGAATTACGACGTTGGCGAGGGAACCAGCAAAGGCAACAGCGCGATCATTCACACCGGCTTCGATGCCGTGCCCGGAACGCTCGAATCGCAATTGGTGACGCGTGCATCGCGGCGTTGGCCCGAACTGGCCCGAAAGCTCAAAATCCCGTTTCGCCAGAACGGCGCGTTGCTCCTTGCCCTGGATGGTGACCAGGCCCGGCAGCTGCCGAAATTGTACAAGAAGGCCCTGGCCAATGGCGTCGACGATGTCGAGATGATCGGCCCGGACGAGCTGCGCCGGCTCGAGCCTCACGCCGCGCCGACGGCTCGGGGAGGCCTGCTCGTGCCACGCGAGAGCATCATCGATCCATTCATGGTCCCAATCGCTTTTGCCGAGGCTGCCGTCGCGAATGGTGTCGATCTCCTTCTCGGTCGCCACGTGGTTGGCGTGGCCAGCGCATCGGAAGCGGTCAAGATGATCATCGTGGACGGCGACACCCCGATTCGATCGCGGATCGTCGTCAATGTCGCAGGACTCGGCAGCCGCCGGCTGACCGAGACGTATCGTGGAGAACAGTTCGATATCAACCCTCGGCGCGGACAGTTCCTCGTCTACGATCGAAATACGGGCTCGCTGATCGAGCGGATCCTGCTCCCGGTACCGACGGCCAAGACCAAGGGCAAGCTGGTCACGCCAACGATTTTTGGCAATCTTCTTGCCGGTCCCACGGCCGAGGATCTTCCGCTCGATGATCCCGAGGCAACATCCACGACGCTCGAAGGGCTCCTCGATGTTAGCGAATCGGCCATTCGGATGTGTCCGCCACTGAGTAACCATCGACCGGTCGCCGCGTACGCTGGAGCCCGCTGCAACTGCTCTGGAGGGAGTTACCAGATCCGTGTGGGCGACGGTGGCCACCGGGGCATGCTGACGGTCACTGGCGTCCGTTCCACCGGCTTGACTTCCTCGCCCGCGTTGGCGGAGTATCTGGTCGAGCGAATGCAGCGTGAAGGTTGGCTGACCCGGACACGCGACCTGACTGCCGGCGATGGTCGTCCGGCCACAGCCTGGCCCGGCTGGTGGCTCCATCCTTTTGATAACCCGGAGCGCGTGGCCGCGCATCCCGACTACGGTCGCATGCTTTGCTTTTGTGAACAGATATCACGGCAGGAGATCGTGGACGCACTGGACTCCCCTCGATGTCCGCCCACACTCGACGCTGTGAAACGACGGACTCGCGCACTGATGGGTCGCTGCCAGGGGTTCAACTGCCTGATCCGGGTCGCCGAACTGATTGGCCAGCATCGCGGCATGCCGCTAGAAAACGTGACCAAACGAGGACCGGGTTCCGAATTATTGCCTCACGGAAATCCCGCTGAAACGATGACGGGAAGGACGCCATGAGCGAAATCATCAAGGAGCAGGTTCGCGTGGCAATTGTCGGGGCGGGGCCTGCGGGGATCGGTGCCGCGATCGGGCTTGCCCGGCGTGGTGTGGCGCCTGTCCTCCTGTTAGACCGTTGGGACAAGCCCGGCGGCATTCCGGCAAAATATTCGGCGGAGGCGGGCGGCGTGCGGACCTACGTTCAACCCGCACGCGGCCGTGTGCTGCATGGCCAACAGTTCGTCGACCATCTGCTGGACCGACTGGCCTCAACCGAGGTGGAATTGCGGTTGGAGTGTACGGTCCTCGAGCTGAATGCCGAACGCAGAGAACTGACCGTTGTGGATCCGATGCATGGTAAGACTCGGATCGCCGCCGATGCGATCGTGTTGGCCACCGGCGCCCGCGAAGAGACGGCTGTTGAACGAGGCTGGATCGCCGGGGGCCGTGACGGGCATCGATTGCAGACGATGCAACTTTTGCAACTGTCTGGCCGTGGCAAGCGGCTGTCGTGGGGGCAGCCGGTTGTGGCCGGTTCCGATCTGATCGCGTATGCCGCGGCGGCCAAGCTGATGGCATCGGGGGCACCGCTGGTGCGGATGGTCGACACGTCGACCAGGCCACGAGCTTCGTGGTTTGCCCGCTGGTACTTTCGACGCTGGGGGCGGCCCGAATGGCAATGCGAGAATTCGCTGAATGTTTCGCCGAGAGAGGGGGATTCGCGTATCTGGCAGCTCCGGTTTCAAAATGACCGGCCGATCCCGTGCGACGCGCTGATCGTCAGCGGTCACTTGGTTCCCAACGCCGAGCTGCTTGTCGAGGCACGTTTGGAAACCCGAACGCCGCTGCACCTGCCTGTCACGGGCGCATGCAGCCAACTCTCCGCGCCGGGCTGCTTTGCAACGGGAAACCTTCTGGGCGGGTTCCATGGCGGCTCATGGTGTACCCAGAGCGGCCTGCGCGTGGCCAAGGCGGTGAGTCGATACCTGGAGGCTTGCCCAGAATCTGCCAAACCAACATGGTAGCGCAGCGTTGGGAAGTTCTGGGATCGGCTCTCAGAGATTCTTAGCTCCCGGCCGTGCGAGCCCACTTCCTGAACTGCCTGATCCGGTGGAAAGTCATGTAGTTCGCATCGTGACAGTTGTGGGCGCCGCCAGATCCATCGTCATAGGCGGTGCGGCAGACCGCGATGATATCGTCCCCCTCGAAGAGCCAATCGGCATACTGAAAACCGGTGCGCTTTGTGTCGGGGTGATAAAGCACAATCGAGCGGACGTTCCAGTGTCGGAGATCTTCGGAGGAGGTTAAGGCAAGGGTGTTGCGTGTACGTTCCGGATTGCCACCCTGGTCGCGGAGACGGATGTAGTTTGTCAGGGACCAGTACTGTTTTGATGCGGGATCGTATCGGATGGTGAATTTCTTACAGCCACCAGGAAAGTCGATGAAGCCGTCTACGGGGTCAAATGCAACCGTCTTGCCGTCGCTGCTCACTTCGAGGACGGCGGCCTTTCCACCCTCAGGGCGATAGTCCGCCCGCAGAATGTTGAGCACGTCGCCGTTCGAAGTGGCTACCACGTTACCTTCAAGCCAGCCGCCGAACTTGCCATCCAGCCAGCCCGGGTCTCTGCCTAGCCGGTTGGTGATTTTCCAGTTGGAGGATTTGAGGAGATCAGCCTCCACGGGAGCGGACATGACAAACGCTCGAAAATGGCTTCCCCAGTTTCCAGGGCCTTGCGCATCTTCCATGCTGCGCCAGATGCGCCCGCCGTGAATCAGTACCGGGACGGGAGCTGTGTGGTACGGCCCATCCGCCATGAGGAGCCCTGAATGTGGGCCGTCCGGAGAGGTCCAGGTCTTCCCGCCGTCGGTCGAACGGCGGATGGAGCAATGTCCGTTTTCAGCCGTTGTGCCCATGAGGTATAACGCGTCTCGATGCACGAAGAGGGACGACCATTCCTGACCCTCGATTTCGTTGAGCAATTTCCAAGTGGCGCCTTGATCGGAAGAGCCCAAGACGCGGGTTGTGGCATTGGTGGATTTGGGGCCGAAGAGGTCGTGCGAAGCGACATAGTTACCGTTGGCAAGGACGGCAATCGCCGGAGAGCCAACGTATAGACCGCTGTTCTGGGACAAATGATCAATGACGACACCCGGCGGCAGGGATTCGCCGCCCACGGTAGCAAGGATGCAGGACAGGAATCCGACAGTCATTTGAAATATCATCGGGATCGGGATCGCTATCGAAACGGACTGGAATTTGGACGTACGGACTTTCGATCCCGATCTGCTTGGCCTTGGCAGTCGGGGGCGGGATGGGTGCAGGCATCGCAGCGCACGTGGCCATCGGCATCGTGCAATCCGGCCAGGCCGCCGCAACTGCCGCGCAGGCAGCGCTTGTTGAGAAGCAGGCCCGCAGCCATGCCGAACAGCGAAATGGCTACGACGATGACGGTCAAGAGAAGAGTCAGGCCGGGAGTGAAAAAGGAAGTAGAAACCTTAGGTGCGAGCGCCGGGCTCCGATCGGGAGTTGATCGGGGCTGTTTCGGTAAAAGGTTTCTAATCCCTTTTTCACTTAGCTGGTCGAAGCGGGGCGTGGTATGCTCGACAATCTTTCCGTCTCGACGAAACAAGAATACGGCGGCGATCTTATGCTGCCTGGCCCAGACGGCCCCCTGGTCGGGGCCAAGGATGAGTAACGTGGTGGCCAGAGCATCGGCTTCCATGCAGTTGTCCGCCACGACCGAAGCGGAGGCCAGCGAGTGTGCGACGGGTCGGCCGCTGCGGGGATCGATCAAATGAGAATAACGTCTGCCCGCGTTCATGAAAAAGATACGGTAGTCGCCCGAAGTGGCCACCGACTGATTGCCCAAGGGCGCGAGCCGCTGGATCATCCGCTGGTTGTCGTCAGGTCGTTCGATACCAATCTGCCATGGCTGGCCATCGCCGCGTACGCCTCCCGTGCGGACTTCACCGCCGATTTCCACCATGTAGTTGTGCAACTCCCGGTCGTCCAGTAGCCTGGCGACCCGATCGACCGCATATCCCTTGGCTATGGAGGAGAGGTCGATTTCCAGTTTTGCGTCGGTCTTGCGCAGTCCTGGCGGATCTGTACGGACTTGCAGCTTCGTCGAGCCGATGTGTCGCAGTACGTCCTCGATGGCTTCCGCCGTCGGTGGAGTGGGAGGTGACGAACTCTTTTTGACTTGATGGCCAAAATGCCATAGCCGTACCAGTGGTCCAACGGTGATATCGTAGGCATCTTCCGACTGCCGGCTGATACGAAGCGCCTCCTGGACTACGAAGGCCGTTTCCGGAGAGACGTCAAACCACCGGTCTGCTTCGGCCCGGTTAAAACGCGAGACTTCCGAGTCAGGCAGGTAGGTCGACATCTGGCCGTTGATTTCCCCCAAAGTGGTATCGACGTCCCGGGCCAGATCTTCCTTGGAGACTTCCACTTCCGCGGGCAGGATCAGCTTGACCTGATAGCGGGTGCCCATGGTGGGACCATGCCATGTGAGCAGACGGTCTTGGCCGTGGGCCGAGGGTGAGAAGCCGGCAACGACTGCCCCCAGGAACGTGGCAAGCCCGATGAGCAAGACAATGCCAACTCGCAAGGATGTCCCAAACCATTCAGTAATCGATAGGGAACCAAGCTGACGTCTCACAATCATAACGAACACCGAATCCTGACTCCCAAGTCCCGAATCCTGGGCCCAGGGCTTTTTACTAGCAACATTAAAACCATCGGGATCGCTATCGGGATCGGGATCGAAATAACATAGGTCTGAGGCACGAAAAACTGGATGTTTACCACCAATCGATAAGCTGTGTTGCACTCGGTGAAAGAAGATTCCGTTCCATATGCATTCGCGGACTTCGATAGCGATAGCGATCCCGAGTCCCGATCCCGATGAGTTAGTACTCGTATTCGAGAAAGGTTACCTTGTTTTTCCGAAAATGCAGCATGTTGATAAGCGGCTAGTAAAAAGGGCTGGGCCCGAAACCCTACCCACCAAAATCATCATGGAAGATGTTGTCTTGCTCCACCCCCAGGTCCTCGAGCATTTTGAATACGGCGGCATTCATCATGGGAGGGCCACAGATATAGTATTCTATATCCTCGGGAGCTGGGTGGTTTTGCAGGTACTCGTCGTGCAATACCTGGTGGATAAAGCCTGTGTAGCCATCCCAGTGATCCTCGGGCAATGGGTCCGACAGGGCGATATTGAACTGAAAGTTGGGAAATTCTTTTTCGATGGCCTGGAAATGGTCGACATAAAACAGTTCACGCATGCTGCGGCCGCCATACCAGTAAGAAACCTTGCGTTTGGTTTTGCGGTTCTTGAAGAGCTCGAAGACATGGCTGCGTAACGGGGCCATGCCCGCTCCGCCGCCTATATAGACCATTTCAGAATCGGTGTCTTGAATAAAAAATTCGCCATACGGGCCAGAAATCGTGACTTCATCGCCCGGTTTGCGGCTGAAAATATAGGAGGACATTTGCCCGGGCGGGGTCCCCTCGGGAGCCCTGGGGGGCGGACTGGCGATGCGAACGTTCAGCATGATGATGCCTTTTTCGCCAGGATAGTTGGCCATCGAGTACGCGCGGACAACCGGTTGATCAACTTTTGAAACGTATTGCCAGACGTTGTACTTATCCCAATCAGCTCGGTACTCCGGTTCGATTTCAAAATCTTTGTAGATCGCCGTGTGGGGGGGCGCCTCGATTTGGATATAGCCTCCCGCCTTGAACGCCACTTCCTCACCGGGAGGCAGTTCCAGAACGAATTCCTTAATGAAGGTCGCAACGTTGCGGTTGGAGCGGACCTTGCATTGCCATTTTTTTGTTTCCAAGGCTTCGGTGGGAACCACTACCTGCATGTCCTGCTTGACAGCCACCTGGCAGGCAAGACGTTGGCCCTCGCGTGCTTCGCGCCGGTTGATGTGAGTTCGTTCCGTGGGGAGGATGTCGCCGCCTCCAGCGAGTACTTTCACTCGGCATTGGGCACAGGTGCCGCCACCGCCGCATGCCGAGGAGATGAAAATCCCCACGTCGGAAAGTGCATTCAACAGTTTGCCGCCACAAGGTACGGTGACCGTTTTCTGGTCGTTGATCGAAATGGCCACATCGCCGCTGGGAACCAGTCTGGCCTTGGCCACAAGAATCAACACCACCAGCGCCAACACGACCAGGGTGAACATCACAACGCCAAGCAGGATTTCGAGCATGGTCTACATTCCTCCGAACGACATGAAGGCCAGGGCCATCAGGCCGACGGTCATGAATGTGATCCCGAGTCCTTTGAGACCATCGGGCACATCGCTGTATTTTAATTTTTCTCGAATTCCGGCCAGGGCGGCAATTGCCAGAGCCCAACCCAGGCCCGCGCCAAATCCGTAGACGCAGCTCTGCGTGAAGTTGTAATCGCGTTGCTGCATGAAGAGGGAACCACCCAGAATGGCACAGTTTACGGTGATCAGGGGCAGGAAGATTCCCAGGGCGTTGTAGAGCGGCGGGAAATGCCGATCCAGGGTCATCTCCAGGATCTGCACCATTGCGGCAATCACGCCGATAAAACTGATCAGGCTGAGGAATTCCAGGTCAATCTCCGCCCAGGCGGGATGGACCCAGGTGAGCGCGCCCTTCTTGAGCAAGTATTGGTAGATCAAGTTGTTTGCGGGGATGGTGATGGTCATGATCACAACAACCGCGACACCCAAGCCCATTGCCGTTTTGACCGTCTTGGAGACGGCCAGGAACGTGCACATGCCCAGGAAGAAAGCGAGTGCCATGTTCTCAACGAACACCGATTTCATAAAGATGCTAAGCAAATCGTCCATCGTTTCAGCCTTCGTGTTCTACCTGTTCGGGCTTCCAGATACGCAACACCCAGATAATCAGACCAATGATGAAAAACGCACTGGGCGGTAATAGTAAAAGGCCGTTCGGCTCGTACCAGCCACCATCCTTGATCAATTGCAGTATTTCGTGCCCCCACAATTTTCCCGAGCCAAACAACTCGCGAATGAATCCCACCAGGATCAGGATGAAGCTGTAGCCAAGAGCCGTGCCAATGCCATCCAAGGCGCTAAGCATGGGTGGTTTTTTCATTGCAAACGCCTCGGCCCGACCCATCACGATGCAATTGGTGATAATCAGGCCGACAAATACGGAGAGCTGTTTGCTGGCCTCGTAAGCGTAAGCCTTGAGAAACTGGTCGACCACGATCACCAACGAGGCGATGATGGTCATTTGTACAATAATGCGGATGCTGCTGGGAATATGATTGCGAATCAGGCTGACCGCGGCGCTGGAAAAGCCGAGCACCACGATGACCGAAAGAGCCATCGCCACCGAGGTCTCCAATTTGGTGGTGACCGCGAGCGCGGAACAGATTCCCAAAACCTGCACCGTGATCGGGTTGTTGTTGAAGATGGGGGCGAAGAGTACTTCTTTCGCGCTGGGTTCAGCCATGCTCACCTCCCGCCCGGCGGCGTTGGTAGGTCACGTCGGAGGGCCCCGGTAGGTCGGAGGGCCCTGGTGTTTTGCCGGCAGAAGCTCCCTTGCGGAGCTTACGCAAATAGGGGCCAAAGCCTTCCGGTCCCAGCCAGAAGCGGACCAGGTTGGAGACTCCCCGGCTGGTGATGGTGGCGCCCGAGAGCCCATCGATTTGATGATTTGCTTTCGAGCTGTTTTCGGGTACCGCGCCTTTAACCACCTCGATGGCGACTTCCCCGGGTTCCGCAAAAGCTTTTTTGCCATTCCAAAGCGCTTTCCAGTGGGGATTCTCGATTTCCCCCCCGAGGCCGGGTGTTTCGGCATGTTCGTAGAAGGTAATACCGCGCACCGTGGTGGTGTCGGAATCGAGCGCCAGGAAACCGTAAAGAGTCGACCATAGTCCTTTGCCATAAATGGGCAGCACGACCTGGTCGATTTGGTCTCCCTTGTTGATCACGAACACGAAAGCGTATTTCTCACGCCGGTGGATGCCCGCCAGGTCTTCGTCCGCGGGGATCGAGACACTCTGCTTGGGGTCTTTCGCGGCTGTGCGCGGATTATAGAGGTTCGGGTCGACCTCAGCCGAATCCAAAATCTCTCCCGTATTCAGGTCAATCAGTTCGCGCTCGACCGATTCAAACAATCTGGGAATATCGGCGTTGGTGTTTTTTTCACCTTGGCTGCTATCTTCATGGAAAAGGCCGGCCGCGATCAGGACATTTTTTTGCTGGTCGAGTAGCTTGTTGGCTTCCTGCCTGTCACGCAGACCGACCGCGGACCCAGAAACGAGGACCGAGCAGACGACGCAGAGGACGGTCGCTACCAACAGCGTATGGCTAATGCTATCGCGTGGCATATCGGGCCTTTCTGCGTTTGATATTCGCTTCGATCACAAAGTAATCGATCAGTGGAGCCATCACATTACCAAACAGAATGGCCAGCATGATCCCTTCGGGGTAGGCTGGGTTGATGACACGGATGAGAATGGTCATGACGCCAATCAGCCCGCCATACCACCATTTGGCCATATTGGTCATCGGAGCGGTGACCGGATCGGTGGCCATGAACACGGCCCCGAAGGCAAACCCGCCGATCACCAGGTGCCAGAGTGGCGGCAGGTGCATCATCGCGTTGGTCGAGTTGCCACTTGCCAGCCAGAACACCGTGGCGGTGGCCAGCGCGCCCAGGGTAACACTGACCATGATTCGCCATGAACCAATTCCCAGGGCCACCAGCACCACCGCGCCGAATAGGCAGGCCAGGGTGGACGTTTCTCCCATGGAACCTTGGATATATCCTAAAAAGCAATCCCACCAATGGTATCCCGTAAGCATGGTGACCGTCTGGTCCGCGGTGGCGTCGGAAAGTGCTCCCAGTGGCGTGGCGCCGCTGAAACCATCCACGGCGGTCCAAATGGTGCTTCCCGTCATGGAACCCGCGTAGGCGAAGTAGAGAAACGCGCGGCCAGTGAGGGCGGGATTCATGAAGTTTTTACCGGTTCCCCCAAAAATTTCCTTGCCGATCACGACGCCAAAACTAATACCGAGGGCCACTTGCCAGAGTGGAATGGTGGGAGGCAGAGTGAGCGGGAACAGGGCGCTGGTGACCAGGAATCCTTCGTTGATTTCGTGGCGGCGTACCAGGCTGAAGAGGACTTCCCAAAGTCCGCCGGCAATCAGGGTGACCAGATAAACGGGCAAAAAGTAAAGTGCGCCGAGCAGGAAATTGTCGATAAACCGCTGCGAATCGTGGCCGCAGCCGAGGGCGCTCAGGACACCATTTCGCCAGGAATCGAGTGGTTGGATTTTTCCGGCTGCGCTCTCGAGAGAATCTTCTGACGCATCTCCACTTGCCTGACTGGGGCCATTTTCCTGGTCGGCCCCCTTTTCCTGGTTTGCCCCAGCTGCCGGATTGCCAGCTGCCGGATTGCCAGTTGCCGGATTGAGCGCAAGGGCTCGGTTCGCCTGGTAGCCCGTATTGTGCATGGCCATGAAAAAACATGGTAACAAAGCAACCACGACAACGGACATCAGTCGCTTCAAATCGATTCCATCACGAACGTGGGGCGCACCCGAGGAAACGTTACCCGGTGTGTACAGGAACGTGTCGGTCACTTCGTACAAAGGATAAAGCCAATGCAGCTTTCCATCTTTGGCGAAGGGACGATACAATTGATCGAGCAACTTCCGCAACACGTGAGGGGGTCCTTTTAGGGTTGAGCCTTTACCGGCGGGCTGTTCTGTCTAGCGAATCTTCTCGAGTCCTCGTGATAATAGAGCTCAGCCTTCTTTTTCAATGCGGGTCAAACAATCCCGCAGCAGCGGGCCATAGGTGATTTTGCTTGGGCAAACAAAGCTACATAGCGCCAGGTCCTCTTCATCCAATTCCAGCACGCCTAATTGTTCGGCATACTGCGTGTCTCCGGTTACCAGTGCCTTGAGCAAGGGGGTGGCAACCAGATCCAACGGCATGACGTCTTCGTACATTCCAATGGGCACGATCGCCCGCCCACTGCCGCCAAGATTGGTATCCAGCGAGAACTTCCGAGAAGGGGCATGTTCCCAGGCGGAAGCGAAAATAGGGAGCAGCGAAAACTTTTGCAATCCTGGTTGCAACCAACCCAGAAACTCTCGTTGTCGACCTTCGGCCAGTACCGAAATCTGAGTATGGTAGCGGCCCAGAAAATCGACTGGAGCTACCGATCGGCGTCCAGACAATACGGAGCCCGAAATGATCCGCAGGTTTCGGCTACCGCTGGACTTGTCTGTTGTGAGTTGCCCCGGTTTCTGGGATTCCGCCTTGAGTTGCCCCTGGGTCAAGCCACGCAACGATGCGCCCAAGCGGGTTTTCAGTAGACACGGCTTCCGGACCAGGGGGCCCCCCAAGCTGACAACTCGCTCGGTGAACAATTTTCCGGTCAGAAACAAATGGCCTACCGCCACGACATCCTGATAACCGATATGCCAGACGGTCTTGTTTTCGCTGACCGGATCGAGTGTATGAATGTGCGTTCCAACCAGTCCGGCAGGATGCGGGCCATCGAAAGCGTGAAACGTGGCGGGCGTCTTGCCTTGCCCCGGGATTTCCTTCCCCCGCCGATGGCAGACATGAACACGCCCATCCGCCAGAACGCTTAGGACCTGCAAGCCTGCAGTAAATTCAACGTCGTGAGACGCCAATATCACGGTCGGATCGGCAGCCAATGGATTGGTATCCATCGCCGTGACAAAAAGCGAATGAGGGATACTATCGGCCGGAGGGATTTTGCTGAAGGGTCGGGTTCGCAACGCTGTCCACAAACCGGAAGCGAGTAATTGGCCACGTACGGTAGCTTGATCGAGCCGGGTCAGATTGTAGTCGGTGAAGGCTTCGAAAACTTCTTCCACCTCGGAATCGGCGGATTCCTCCACATCAATGACCAAGGATTCAAATTTTCGCTTGGCTCCTCGATGGATGGCGGCGACCTTGCCTGCGGCGGGCGCGGTGAATCGAACGCCAGGTGTTTTTTTGTCCGTGAACAGCAATTGTCCCAAGGCGACCGTGTCGCCTTCGGCAACGGCCATGGTCGGTTTCATGCCGACATAGTCGTCACCCACCAGTGCCACCTGTTTCACGGCAGGGCCGTTCACGATCGACTGTTCCGGGCTGCCGGCCAGAGGCAGGTCCAACCCTCGGGTGAGGTGAGTATCGCTAATCATCGAGGGTATCGAAAAAAGGGGTGTCGAGAAACGGAATGCGGAAAGGTGGTGGTTCGCGGGGGGGACCGACCAGAAGCACCCGTACGAGCGTTCTTGTTTCTATCCCGTCTACGCGGAAATACGTCTGGGGTTGCCTCGGATCCTGCTCGTGAAATTTTTCACAAGAAATGGACACAAGCCATTAACATACTGGCGGCAAAGAGCTTGGGCAAGTGGTGGAAGAAAAGAGTTGAGGGTTAGGGGTAGAACTTGGATTCCAGAGGTCTGAGTCCGGTGGCAGCCATTTTGAGCCCCCATTTTGAGCCGTGGGCGTTATCCTCCAGATGTCCCTATTCGCCCCGGCGGGAAAGACTCTATGATGGTTCCATGGCACTGTTTATCGAATCGATGTGGAACGTGTTGCTGGAGTTGGCGCCCTGGCTGCTGTTGGGCACCGTGGTCGCCAGTGGGATCCATGTATTGCTGCCAGTGGACTTTCTGAAGCGGCATTTTTCCGGTCGGTCGGGAGTTCTCAAAGCAGTCGGGTTAGGGGTGCCGCTCCCCCTTTGCTCCTGTGGGGTCATCCCGGTTGGTCTGGGAATGAAGTCAAGTGGTGGTAGTGACGGCGCGGTCGTTGGCTTCTTGATCAGCACACCCCAAACGGGAGTCGATTCCATTTTGGTCAGCGCTTCTTTTTTAGGCTGGCCCTTTGCGGTATTCAAATTGATAAGCGCCGCGGTGATGGGATTGTTGGGGGGGTGGTTGACTGATTGGCTGGGTAATTCCGAGACGCCCGTTCCTCAAGCCGAACAGGAACGTCAGGAAAACCGTTCTCCCCGAGGGTTCTCGGAATTTTTCAGCTACAGCGAGATGCTGCTCCATTCCCTTTGGGCCTGGCTCCTGATTGGTATTGTCGCATCCGCGGCGATCAGTGCGTTCGTTCCGTCTGATGCCTTTCAAAGCTTGTCTGCCTATGGTGGCTTGACCGCCATGTTCGTAACGCTGTTGATAGCAATCCCTCTCTATGTTTGCGCTACCGCGTCGGTTCCCATTGCCGCGGCACTGGTTGCCAGCGGCATGCCGACCGGCGCGGTCTTGGTGTTTCTCATGGCGGGGCCCGCCACGAATGTGGCCACTTTGGGGGCCGTCTATCGAACTTTGGGTCGCCGCCCGCTGGCCATCTATCTGGCAACCGTTATTCTAGGCAGCATCCTCTGTGGCTGGGCATTCGATTCGATTCTCGATCCAGGCGGGGCAGGCATGAGGCACGATCATTCGGTGAATGCCTGGTGGCATGTTGCCAGTGCGATCTTGCTGCTCACCTGGATAGTTCGCTTCGCCTTGCAGGACCTGTTACGCCTGAAGAATCGCCTGTTCCCGGCACGGGCCCATTCGCAGGGGCCGTCGATTTCATTCGAAGTGCAGGGAATGACTTGCCAAGGCTGCGTGGCGAAACTCGAAAAAACGCTGACTGGGGATGCTGGAGTTGAGTCGGCGACCGTCACACTCCAACCTGGGCGTGTGGTCATTTGGGGTGAAATCAGTGAAAACCATGCTCGCAAACTGGTGGAGCAAGCGGGCTTTCAGCCTGGCTAAGGCATCCGATTAATCCTCCCTAAATCCACGGCCTCTGGCCGTACGACCCTGATAGGCTTCGTGCGGTTCGGCGTGATAAGAGATCGCCATGTTTTCAGCGTGCGATGTTATCCGACACAAGTTGGCCTGAAAGGCCCAAAACATATCAGAGGCAGGGCAAGCGCAGCGCCGCCCTGGGTAGCAGATAATCACCATGACGGAAGCCCTGAAAGGGCGGCACAATACGAAGCGGATCGTGAAAACCGTTGTTGTTTCGACCTTTCAGGGCTTGTTTTTGTTGGGGATCGTCTACCCAGGGCGTCGACAAGGTTCGTGAAACTCGCCTTGTCTGTGCCCTGGGCTGATATGTTGCTGCCCCTTCGGGGCGGAAATTTGAGTGGAACAACGAGGGCGTTGCACCAGACTACGATGGGAATAGGCCTTCGACCAAATCAAGACGGCGGAAAAGAACCCTATCGCTTTCCTCACGTAAACGCCCCGCTTTGCGGGGCAAGCCAAAGACAAGGCCTACGGCCGTGGTCGATTACTAACTTTCCGGTTTTCTGTAGGGAACGTTCTAGAAAAAACCTCGGAAAATCGTGGTGTTCTGGTAATACGGCCTTCGTACTCGTACTCAGCCGCTTGCGGCGGTACTCGTACTCGAATTGCATGCCGGGTATGATACGTCGTCGAGTACGAGTACCGCTTCGCTGAGTACGAGTACGAAGGGATGCTAGAATACCCAACTTGAAATGGGGAAGTTATTTATCAGTCGATCCTTAGGAGAGGCTGTCCCACCCGGACGGTTTATTCACCAGCGTCACTGGATTCGCCGCTGTTGGGCCCGTCGCCCTCCTTGGTGGCAGCCTCCAGTTCGGCGATACGGGCCTTCGCTGCGTCTAATTGCTCTTGTAATTCAGCCACCTTAGTTTTAATAGTTTTAGTCTCGGCAGCCAATTTCTGGGCTTCCTGGTTCGCACGAGCCACTTGTGTCTTCGCTTCCGCAACCGCTTTGGTGACCGCATCAGAGGCTTCTTTCTTCGCCGCCGACAACGCCTGTACGCTCGCGGTTTGGGCTTTTTGGGCCGCTTTCATTGCTTCGGCCGCCTGTTTTTTGGCCGCGGCGACCAATTTTTGAGCTTCCTGGTCCGCACGGGTCACCTGTGCCTTGGCCTCCGCAACCGCTTTGGCGACCGCATCGGCGGCTTCTTTCTTTGCGGCCGACAGCGCCTTTTCGCCCGCGGACCGAGCTTGTTGAGACGCCTCCATCGCGTCGGCAATCTGTTTCTTGGCCGCGGTTAATGCATTTTTCGTGGCGTCTTTCGCTTGTTTTACTGCATCCTGGACTTCTTGGGCTGCCTGCTGGGCCGCTTTCTTCGTAGTTTCCAAGCCTTGCTGCATGGATGTGTTCTCATTTGCCAGTTGGCTGGCCTGTTCGTTGGCCTTGGCAAGTTGTTGCTCGAGGGTCGCTTTTTCTTTCTTCAGTGCATCGATGGCAGGTTGTTGATCTTCACAGCCAATACTCGACAAGACTAACAGGGCGACTGTGAGGAAACGGACACTGGCCACCACATGACTGGATTCTTGTGTTTGCATGAAAGGGTTCCCCGTATCGATGCTTTGGGAATTTTGGGGGCCGGTGATGGCAAAACCCTCCACGACGGAGGAGACACACCGACCAGAAAACGGACAGCATTGTCCGAAAATTGCGATCTCTTGTAAATGGGGCCTTTGCCATCGATTCGCGAACGGTGGTGCAGGTACGCACTTTGCACCTCGTATTTCGGATCGTTCGAGAAAACCCCCCGGCTTTGCCGGGGGACTGGCAGAGTTTGACGGTTCCGTAGTGATATTGTTCGTACTCGTACTCGTACTCGAATGGAATCATTACATGCAACAGAAACAAGAGGCCATGGGTATTGATGATGACCGATCTTGCCTTCCAGTTGGGTTCGAGTACGAGTACCGCTTTGCTGAGTACGAGTACGATATTCTCTCCCCGGCTCCTTTGAGGAGCC
>JAJRWS010000481.1 GCA_024276705.1 Planctomycetota bacterium
AAAACTTAGTCACTCAATAAGAACTATGCAAAGTGCTAATTCAGATGTGGAGTTGAATACATACACAGCGGATGAAATCCTTAAGAAGCCTCTCCCTAGTCCAATAGAGCAAGCTGATCTTTTAATTAGGTGGCTAGCTGATAATGTCCCCGGCCCCGGCGAAACAATTTGGGTCGAACCATCTACGCACCAGTCAATTATCGGTGCGAAGAGTCCCGAAGGGTTCAACCTAGTTTTAGATCACCTTTTTAAATCAGGCCTTGTAACAGGAAGTCAATCCAATGCACTAGGATCACCTGGAAGAGCAGATGTAACTTTGTCATTTCATGGGTGGGACTATGTTGAGCAGCTAAAGAAAGGTGGTGTTACTTACAGAAAGGCATTTATGGCAATGAAGTTCGGAGTTTCAGAATTGGACCAAGTGTTGGAACAAGTATTTAAGCCCGCCGCTAAGCTAGCCGGTTTTGAGCTATTTAAACTGGATGATGTGCCCGTTGCAGGTTTAATTGATGACAGGCTGCGAGTTGAAATTCAAGCATCTGATTTTATCGTGGCTGATTTGACGCATGATAACCTTGAGCGTTCTGCAAAAACCCCATCTGGCTCGGAGCGCACACCATATCTAGTGGTTACAAGTCATCGAGACCCACAACATGTTGTGGGTGTTTCTTGGCAAAAGGGCTTTTTTCAGGACGTTCAACCTTGGGGCATATTGGGAGGCTGGCTACGCTGAGGGGCTTGGAAAACCTGTTATTTATACGTGCGAAAAGGAAAAGTTTGAGAGTCATAAAACGCACTTTGATACCAATCACCACCTAACTATTATCTGGGATAAAGAAGCACCTGAGGTTTCAGGCGAACAGCTAAAAGCAACAATCAGGGCTACTTTACCTGAAATAGCTAAGCATCGTGATGAATAAAGGTATAACCATAAGGATTGATCAGACCCGAAGGGTCGGTTCAATCCGTTGTTCAAGAAGCCCGGTGGAGCAGCAAAGGCCTATGGGTAATGGTTCGAAGTGGTGGGTGGGGGCGAGGCGAACGGGAGGCGAGACCCGGGCCCCGGGAGCCGGCGAAGGGGCGTGTGGGGCGACTCAGGAGGTCGAAAACGGGGCGATGGGAGTGCTGGTGCCTCCTGTGATGAGCCTGTTTTTGGTTTCAGCGCGCACGAGGGCATAGACCCTGTGGGCGGGCCGGAGCAACGGTGCAACGAAGCGCAGAACCAACCGGGGCGGCTACCCGGTGTCGAGCCAGGCGGAGCGAAACGGCAAAACGGAACGCACGTAAGCCAGAGGTCCCCCGCAGTCGGGGCAGTGGAACGGCGGCGGATCCTCTTTGGGCGAACATGCAGAGAGCTCGCGTCCCGTGGCCTCAGCAATGAGCTGGCGAATCGTATCCAGCGCCACCGTCGAGTTGGGGTTCAAAAACCCGAAGTGGCGCACCTTCATGAAGCCGGTGGGCAACACGTGCTGGAGAAAGCGGCGCAGAAACTCCATCACCTCGAACGCCGTGGTGCGCTGCTGGCCGGACTCCCGATCCGTGTAGCGGATCGTCACCGTGCGATCTTGAAGCGAGACAACGCGCCGATCCGAGATCGCCACCCGAAACACATAGGACGCCAGATAGCGTAGCGCGTGTTCCCCGTCGCCGGGCGGTGCGGCATCGACATTCCAGTCCACCGTCCAGACCTGGGGGTCGATAGCGTCGAGAAGCCCCTCCTGGTACATGCGCTTTTTGAATAGGGCCTTGTAGATGGGCGAGAGCGCGCGCACGGGCAAATAGAAATCGGCCCGCGATGACAGCCAGCGATCCCGCTCGGCAGACAGACCACCGCCGGGGACGATGTAATGGACATGGGGATGGAACTGGAGTTGGCGTCCCCAGGTGTGCAGCACCCCGGTGAAACCGGGCAGCTCCGTGCCCAGATGCCGGGAATCGCGCGCCAGCTTCTTGAGCGCCCCGGCTGAAGCGGCAAACAAAGCCGCGTAGCCCACCCGTTGGTGAGCGCGCAGAAACGCCCGAAGGGGCTCGGGCACGGTAAAGGTCAAAAAGAAGTACGGCACCGGTAGACGTCGATCGAGCTGGCGCTCCAACCATTGGTGGCTCTTGTGGGCCTGGCACTGGGGACAATGTCGATTGCCGCAGGCCCGCCCGATCCAGTGGCTGGCCTCGCACTGGGTGCAGCGATAGACCGTGTGGCCCAGCTCACCAGAGCGGCACTGGCAGATCGCAGCGATCACCTTGCGGTGGACACCGGGTAGCTGCGGGAAGCGCTCCAGATACTCGGGGGCGAAGGCGCGAAAGATCTCAGCGATGCGCGTCATGATCGAACCCCCGCATCTCGGCATCGATGATCCGATAGGCGTCCTCGGCGCCCTTCTGGGTGAGGTGAAAATAGCGCATCGTGGTTTCGAGCTGCGTGTGGCCCATATTGCGCTGGATGACACGGGGATTGACGCCGGCCTCCAGCAGATGGGTGGCGTAGCAGTGACGTAGCGTGTGGATGGTCACCCGGCGTTTGTGGATACCCGCATCGAAACGGGCCCCTCGAAACGCCCCCTGCACACTGTCGATGGCCATGGGGCGGGTGGCCGTGGGCGCTTGGTTACCGCCGCGGCCGAGCGCCGGAAACAACAGCACCGGGTTGCGGTGGGTACGCCAGTAGCGGCGCA
>JAJRWS010000482.1 GCA_024276705.1 Planctomycetota bacterium
CCAGATCGATTCTCTCCCGCCGGGCAGCGTGACAAAGCTGGGCGAAAGAAATCTGCGTCTGGCTACGGCGGCGGTCATGCACATGACCATCAGAAAAGACAATTTGCAGAGCGGATGGCTGCAGCGAGGGTTCGTCCGCCACCAACTGCTGGGCGGCAAACACGCGAAGTCGCTGCACGATTTGCCGGCAGGCCGCCAGGGCGGCCGCCCCATTCAAATCGGCACTGGCCGAGGCCGCGGTGGGCGAAGTGTTATTGTTTTTCTCAGTCGAGGTGGGCATGACCACGACCCGGTCGGTCGCAATGGCAAACGCGTCGGCCACCATTTGCTGCAGTTTCACCGAGACTCCCTGCCCCATCTCGGTCGCTCCGCTGGAAATCTGCACGGTGCCGTCGGCGTAAACATTCACCAGGGCGTTGGCCTGGTTCATGAACTTGGAAGTGAACGCGATACCAAATTTCATCGCCGTCAAGGCGAGCCCGCGCAACTCTGTTTTCGAAACGGCATTCCGCCCGTCAACCTGTTGTCGGCGCTTTTCGTAGTGCGATTGAGTGGCCAGGAGCTCGAGGATTTCCGGCAAATGGTTCTTCTCAAACACCTGGCCGTAGGGAGTCGTGTTACGCTGGCCCACCCCATAGAGGTTACGGCGGCGTACGGCCAAGGCGTCCAGTCCGAGGTGCCGGGCGATCGTCTCCAGGATATTTTCGATGGCCGCCATCGCTTGCGGACCGCCAAAACCACGAAACGCCGTATTGGGAGGCAAGTTGGTAAAGCAGATCCTCCCGGTCAGTTCCACGTGCGGCAGGTAGTAGGCATTGTCGGCATGGAACAAGGTCCGTTCCAGGATCGCGGGCGACAGGTCGGTAGCAGCTCCCCCATTGGAATAAAACTCACAGCGTAGCGCTTCCACATGGCCTTCCTCGTCGAATCCGACTTCCCAGCGGATAAAGTACGCGTGCCGCTTGCCGGTCACCCGCATGTCGTCCTCTTTGTTGTAGATCACGCGGGCGGAACGACCCGTTTTCAGCGCCACCAACGCAGCCATCAGAGCGGGAATCGTCGATTGCGATTCCTTCCCACCAAACGCGCCTCCCAGCCGTTTGCATACGCATACCACCTGATGTTGGCCCAAACCGAGCACTTCGGCCACCACCGCCTGGACTTCGGTCGGATTCTGAGTTGAGGCATGCACGATCAACTGGTCTTGTTCGGCCGGGTAGGCAATGGCTGCTTGCGACTCCAGGTAGAACTGTTCCTGGCCGCCCATTCGAAATTCTCCCGTCAGGCGATGCGCTGCCTGCCGGAGATGCCGCGGCACGTCGCCCCGGGCAAGCCGCTGCTGGAGCCCCAGGAAACGTTCGCGGCGAATCGCTTCTTCGATCGTGAGCACGGGATCCCCCGGCCCGCAGTCCGTTCGCACCGCCTGCCGAGCCTCCAGGAGCACGTCACGCGACTGGGCCGCAATCACAGCAACCGGTTGGCCCAGGTAAAGCAACTCGTCCACGGCCAAAAACGGTTCGTCCTGGACAATCGTGCCAAACGAGTTACGCCCTGGAATGTCCATCGCCGTAAAACAGGCTTCGACTCCGGGCAAGGCAAGCGCAGCAGCCGTGTCGATGCCGCTCAAGCGGCCGCAAGCCACCGGGCTGCCGGCAAAACCGACTTGCAGTTCCCCCGCCAGTGGGGAAACATCATCCAAAAAGAGTGCCTGCCCGGTGACATGTCCGTAAGCGGAATCGTGCGGCAAGGATTTTCCAACATTCGTCATGGTCATTTTACCGTTTCCAACGTCTCAATCCGCAAGTCGTCGAACGAAGCGATGCCGGTCGCCCCAAACAGACCAATGCGCAGGATCAGTTCACGGGCAGCTCGTGGCACGGTCACTTTCTTCTCGACCTGGTGCCAATCGCTATCTCCTAAAAAAGGCCCCAGGGAACGGAAGCCCAGGTCGCCTCGACGCTCGTCATAAAACGAAATGGCAATCATCGGGACTTCGTGCATCTTGGTGCCCACTCGTATCGCACGGGTTTTGATCCAGCCCGAAAGGCGAATTCGTTTGACCTGCCTCCCATCGATGGGAACGCCTTGTAACAGATGGGCCGAACGTCCCAGATCGGTATTCTTAAAAGTGATGAAACTCTTTCCCGAGGGGGCCGATGCGTTGGTCTCCAATTCCAATTGTCGCTGGTAATACCAACCCGGCACAAAACCATTTTCAGGCAGCGGCTGCTCAAAATCGCCATTCTGGACCTCCGGATGGGCGGGATCGGGTTGAACCTGGCGCGTCCGTTCGGCATGGCCGGTCATCGGCACGAACAGGGTGGTTCGTAAACTCTCCCGCACCAATTCGCCCCTTTTCTTGCGCAGACGAACCAGGACCTGCTGGTATCGCTTGCCCACCGGGATCACCATCAAACCCTCTTCCCGGAGCTGCCGGACCAGGGGCTGGGGCACCTCCTCCGGGGAGCAAGTTACGATGATTTTGTCGAAAGGCGCATGCTCCCGCCAACCCTGGTAACCATCGCCAATTTTCGTGTGGACATTTTCATATCCCAGCCGCCGGAGTGTCCGCGCCGCCCGGATGCCCAGGTCTTCGACGATTTCGATCGAATAGACATCCCGCACCAGGGGACTGAGAATCGCGGCCTGATAGCCACTGCCAGTGCCAATCTCCAGAACCTTGTCGGCAGGTTGTAACTCCAACGCTTCGGTCATGAAGGCAACGATAAAAGGGGAGGATATCGTCTGCCGGTCGCCGATGGGCAACGACATATCGAAGTAGGCCTGCCTTCTCAAGGACCGAGGCACGAACTCATGCCTTGGCGTATCGAGCATCGAACGGATAACGTGCGGATCGGTGATGCCCGATTTTTCTAAGATATCATGTACCAGCCTGGCCCGGGCAATGGCATACGGCGGCTCCGCGGCCTGCGCGCGGGGCAGCCCCAGGCCGACATGGAGCAGCAACAACAGGACGGGAACCAACTCATGGAAATATTTCAAAAAGATGTTGCGGGCGAGCTGACCGCGATACGCAGCCGATCCGCGGACATCACTGATGGGCGTGATTTCGCCAGCAGCCATCTCGCCCGCCGCCCGCATCGTTTCTTCACTCCACCGTTTTCCACGCAGAAATGTCTCGGTCTGGCGAGGGCGCAGAACAACGGGGCCTACCGCGCCCAATGCGACTGCGGCCGAGGCGATCGTCTCGCCTTCCAGCCGGATCCGCACGGCGGCCGTAAAGCTGGCAATGTCCAGATCCTGGCGGCGGGAAACTTTGTAAAGCCGCAGCCGGTCGTCTTCCGCGGGCAAAGGTACCCGCACACCGGTTATCAGTTCACCGGGTTGTAAATCGACCTTCTTGTAGCCCAAATAAAAATCGTTGATATTCACTTCCCGTTGCTGGATTCGTCCCTGCTCACCGACCCGGGACAATTCGAGCACCGCTTCGGCCACATGAAGGAAGGGCAAAGAATCGGCGCTTGGCGATGCGTTGGCGATATTTCCTCCGATCGTACCGACATGACGGATTTGGGGCGAACCGAAACGGGATAACATTTTTTGCAGTGCCGGAATTTTTCCGGCGCTCACTCGTTCGATGGCCGTCCAACTGGCCCTGGCACCGGCAATCAACTGGCGCGACGTCCCGGCAGGCGATTGAATTTTCACTTCCGCCAGCTCATCGATGCGGTTCAAGTCGAGCAGTAGAGCCGGCAGGCCTCCCGACTTGTTTGCCCGAACTCCCAAATCGGTCGCGCCCGCAACGACGGTCGCCTCAGGGTGCTTCCGTAAGAATTCCAGGACATCGGCCAGCCTGCTGGGACTGCTCAGCCAATGCGCCGGTTCGTGGTCACGAGTCTTGATTTCCACCGGTATGCCGGCATGCAGGATCAGGTCGTCGCGCAATCCAGAAGTCTCCAGCCGGGCCGCGACAGGCTCTGCTGGTTTGCTTTGCAGCCCTGCTTCGAGAATGGCCTGGTAACCCGTACAGCGGCACAAATTACCCATCAGCCCTTGGCTCAAGCGAGTCCTGTCAAGCTTGCCCTGCATTTCGTGCATCCCCAACATGGCCATGATGAAACCGGGCGTACAGAAACCACACTGAGATCCATGACAATCGATCATAGCCTGCTGCACAGCATGGAGTGAGCCTTCGCCCGCACGTTCCACGGCATCAGGCGGGCCCGTGTGATTCGCCAACCCGTGATTCGCCAACCCGGGCATGTTTCCGGGCATGCGTCCAAGCCCCTCGACCGTTATCACATGCGTGCCATCCAACTGAAACATAAATTGGATACATGCATCGATCGAATGGTATGCAAACGGCGTTTCGGACCGCCGGCGGCCGGACAGCGGCCGCCCCACCAATACCGTACATGCACCACAGTCCCCTTCGTCGCATACGACTTTCGTGCCAATCAATCGCAACTTTCTGCGTAAAAAATCGGCCAACGAGAGAAATGCATCTTTCCCGGTCACCACGTAACGCTGGCCGTTGATATAAATGAGTAGGTAATCGCGCATCGATATTATTCCTGTCAGTGCCTAATCGAAATGGGCCTAATCGAAATGGGCCTAATCGAAATGGGCCTAATCGAAATGCGTCGGTTCACGGGTCAGAAACTTCCCATGGCCTGGAACGCCGACAAACCGGCCAGCCCGAACTTGCAGCTTGCCACGCACGGTGACTTCGCTGGGCCGACCTTCGATTTCCCATCCCTCGTAGGCGCAATAATCGACATTCATCAACTGGTTTTGCACTGAAAGCTGGCCACGATAATCTGGATCGTAGATCACCAGATCGGCATCACTACCCACAGCGATCACCCCTTTACGTGGATACAAGCCAAATAATCGGGCTGCTTGCGTGCTGGCGACATCGACGAAAGCGTGCAGGTCCATCCGACCGCGGCGTACTCCTTCGGTATACAGCAAATTGATACGATGCTCGATGGAAGGAATACCATTGGGAATCATCGTGAAATCGTTTCTGCCCATCTCTTTTTGGCCGGCAAAATCGAATGGCGCATGGTCGGTTGCCACCGTGCTCACCAACCTCGATTGGATCGCAGACCACAAAATGGGCTGGTGAACGGGATCACGCAGTGGCGGCGACATGATATATTTCGCGCCCTCGAAGTCAGCGCGTCTGGCGTCAGAACTGTCAAGCGTCAAGTGGGGGATGACCGCTTCAACCCAGACCCGTACGCCGCGCAAACGAGCACTTTGCACCGCCTCCAACGCCTCGCGGCACGAAGTATGAACACAATAAACATGGGCCCCGGTCAGTTCGGCAAATGACAGCAGATGCTGTACTCCTTCGGCTTCCACACGCGTGGGACGTGACGGTTCGTGCCATTGGGGCCCGGTTCTTCCCGCGGCGAGCAACTGCTGCTGTAGCCTGCTCAGAAGCGTTTCGTTCTCACA
>JAJRWS010000483.1 GCA_024276705.1 Planctomycetota bacterium
CGACCAGCGCCGAGGCCTGGCACCAGGTGCCTCAAGGCCGCCCACTGGGGGCCCAATCGCTGGCGGCGGCCATCGTTTCGCTCGAGTCGGCTACCTTGCCCCAGCATAAGTCGTGGCGCACCTGCCGCGATCGGGACGTGGCTGCCGCCCGGACGGAGGACTGGAATGCGTTGATCCGGGGGGGGATTGCCGGCAAGATTGCCGCCGGTGAAACGGAGTATTACGGCAAGCCGATCAGCGCCGAAGTGAGCGCCGCCTATCGACTGCTGCTCGGTCATGCCAAGGCGGTCTTGCTGGGGCAACTGGCCCGGCAAACCGAGGCGACATACCATCTGCTGGACAAGTTTCATGGGCACTACGAGCAGCTTAAACGATCCTCGCGCAGCCTGGGCTTCGATGACATCACCTGGCGGTTAGCCACCACCGCGGCTGGGCAGCTTGAGGCCGATACGGTGGCGTTGCGGCTGGACGCCCGCTTGCGCCATCTACTGCTGGATGAGTTCCAGGATACCTCGCTTGGGCAATGGTCGATCTTGCGCCCCTTTGCCCGGCGAATTCTCGAGGCTCGGTCGGCCCATTCCTTTTTTTGCGTTGGCGATGCGAAGCAAGCGATTTATGGCTGGCGCGGTGGCGAACCTGAAATATTCGACATCGTCCAGGAAGAAATGCCCGTGGTGGACGACCTGTCACTCGATACCAGTTGGCGTTCGGCGCCGGTGATCATCGAAGTGGTCAATCAGATTTTCGAGCATCTCGACCAGCATCCCAGCCTGGGCAAACTGGCCGCCGCGATCGATGCCTGGCGGAGGCAATTTCACCATCAACAAGTTGCCGGGCCCAATGCCGATAAAAAAGGTTATGCGTGCCTGCAGGCGGCGCCAGTCGCCCGATCGGACATGGGCGAAACCCAGAAGGATGCGACCCTCCGGTTTGTCGCTCAGCAAGTGGCATGCTGGCGGCGGGAGGCAGCCGATTATGGAGTTGGGGTACTGGTTCGGCGCAATTCGGCAGTGCGGCGGTTGATTTACGAGCTGCGGGAACTTGGGATCGAAGCGAGCGAGGAAGGAGGGAGTTCGCTGGATGATTCAGCGGCCGTGCGGCTGGTACGTTCGCTCATCCAGTTGGCCGATCATCCGGCCGATCGGGTAGCCTGTTTTCATGTGGCCAACTCGGTCTTGGCACCGCTGCTGCGACCAGCCGAAGCGCCCGAGGAGGCCTCCGAATCCGAGCCGGAGTTAGCGTCCACTGCGCCGCCCGCCGCCGAAATGGCCAGCGACCTGGTGGCCGCAGGTCGATTGGGACGCAAGATACGTCGCCAACTGATGGATGAAGGCTATGGCCCTTCGGTCCAGGCATGGGCCAGGCAGCTTGCTTCTGCCTGCAACGGACGGGAATGGCGAAGGTTGGAAAAGTTGATTGGCCTGGCCTACCAGTACGATGCGGACGCCACGACGCGGCCAGGTGATTTTTTATTGTATCTCGATGCGCAAAGAGTCAGCGATCCACTGGCCGCTGCCGTGCGGGTCATGACCGTGCACCAGGCGAAGGGGCTGGAATTCGACGTGGTCGTGCTGGCCGATCTGGAGACGTCCCTGGTCGGCCAGCCGGACGATCTGCTGGTGGGGCGGCCCACCCGGACTGGACCGATCGACCGGGTATGCCGGCGCCCCAACAAGGATTTGCTGCAACTGTTCCCCGAGTCCTGGCGGCAACTTTTCGAACAAGCCGACCAGCGCGACGTGTCCGAGGCGCTATGCGTGCTTTACGTGGCGGTGACCCGCCCGGTCCATGCCTTGCAGATGATCGTAGAACCTTCGAAGGAAAATGAAAGGTCGCTCCATAAAACATATGGGGGCCTGCTGCGAGCCGCGCTGACCACCGGTGAGCCGCTGGAACCGGGCGAGATCGCCTACGAGCTGGGTGAACGCGGGCCGCTGCAGAGTCCCGACCGGGTAAATGACGCCTGCCCCCCTTTTGGGGAAATGGGTAATGGTAGAGATTCTCTAAACCGCCAAAAGGGAGGCAGGCGTCATTTACCCTCGGTGCCGGCCAAAGTCGACCTGGCGCCGCCCGCCTCGTCGCGCCTGCGCGGTCTGGAACGGGTGAGTCCGTCGGGCTTGGAGGGAGGGACGCACGTTCGGCTGACCGATACTTTTCACGGTGTCGACAACCGGCGGGCGAGGGCGCTGCAACGTGGCACTCTGGTGCATGCCTGGTTTGAACAGATTGAGTGGCTCGAAGCTGGGGTGCCCGACCGGGGCCGTTTGCGCGAGCTGGCTGCCGGCCTGCCTGAGTCGGCTCCGGGTTGGGGGGCAAGGGAGCAAGAGGTTCTGGAAGGTTGGCTGGAGGAGTTTTTTCAGATGCTCGGGCGGCCCCCGATTGCCGCTTGCTTGCGGCGCGAGGCGTACGCACGTTTCGAAGGGGCCACGTTCCAGGTGGAAAACGAACGGCCGATCGCAGTCCGGCAAGACGATCGTCTGCTGGTCGGCAGCATCGACCGTCTGGTGACGATTTCCCGGGACGGGCAGCCGATCGCGGCGGAGATTATCGATTACAAAACCGATGCGATGGGCACTGCCGAAGAACGGAAAAAGAAAGTCGATTTTTATCGCCCTCAATTGGAGGCTTACCGGTCGGCCGTCCGGCAGATATTCCATTTGCAGGAGCAGCAGGTGACCGCGAAGCTGGTGTTCGTCGCCAGTGGCGATGTGGTGGCCATGTAAATGACGTCTGATGTAAATGACGTCTGACTCCTTTTTGGCAAAACGGGGCATGTGTACAAGCACGGCGGAGTTGCCAAAAAGGAGGCAGAGGTCATTTGCCTCCACACACACCTGTCGGGCGTGGGCACACGCGTTGGGCATGTGGCGCCGTCTGAGTTTTGTGTGGCACGTCCCAAAGCTTCCAGCGCTGGGCGTGGTGGATGACAAGTGGTTTCCCATTGCGTTGTGGGTTGGACAGCGCACACCTTGGCCACCACGCCCTTCGTTCCTCAGGGACGCGGGCACACACCTGTCGGACGCGGGCACACACGTTGGGGATGTGACGCCGTCTGAGTTCTGTGTGGCACGTCCCAGAGCTTCCGGCGCTGGGCGTGGTGGGTTATGTGTTGTTTCCCATTGCGTTGTGGGTTGGACAGCGCACGCCTTGGCCACCACGCCCTTCGTTCCTCAGGGACGTGCCACACACACACACACACACACACCTGCGCTGGCAGGTCATTTCCGTGGTGCCAGCAAGCGTAGTTCATTGCGAATCGTTTGCGATGTTTGCGGGTCCGGACTTTGGCCCTGTTGTCGCTGCAGGTCGACGAGGTAGGCGATCCGTCGATGGGCACGCACGACCAGGCGGAGATCGGCCTGGCACCGCCGGCAATCATCCTGGAGCGGTTGTTGGGCCCGGCAGACGGGACAGCGAAATTTGGCATCACTGGACATAGAACAGGGTATCGTCCAATTCTTCGCACAGGCATGCGATTTGAGTTTCGTCGTCCCGGGCAATGGCTTCCTTGAGTTGTTCAGTGACGGCCTGTATCTCTTCGACATCCTCTGCGGCGATATCCGAACCGACTTGAGCCGCTTTTTCCAGCAGGGCCAATGCCGCTGGGTGACTGGCCCCATGCGCGGCCGCTTCGGCTGGGGCTGAATCGCCTGGAAGATTGGTCTCCCATTGCCGGTTGGATGGCAGCTCCACGTCCTCGAGTAATTCGGGTGAGGCATCGAACATGGCTCCCAGACGTGCTTTGGCCCGGTCCCGTTCGCCCGCCTGGAATTGACTCAAGGCATTGTCGATCGACAGTTCTTTCCGAATCCCGCTTGCCGCCTGGGTCGCGGTGACTTTCAGTGTCCCATCGAGGGTGAGATCAAATCGCACGACAATTTTATTGAGATCACCGCCCCCCGTTTGCAGGTCGAGGTGGAGTTTGCCAATGGACTGGTTGCGTTCCACCTCGGAATGTTCACCTTGCAATACGTGAATCGTGGCTGCTTTCTGTTCGTCGTGCATGGTGGAATAGGGGCGTTCGTATCGGGCCGGCAAGGGAGTGTTGCGGTGAATCATGGGTGAAAATACCAGATTGGGGCCATCGAACGAGAAACCGATGGCCGCTTCAATGCCGAGCGTATGGCCGGTCACATCCACCAGAACCGGGCCGACCGAGTGCCCGTTCAACATGGCGGCTTGGGTCGCCGCTCCCAGGGCAACGGCCAGATCGGGGTCGACCGCGCGACTTGGTTCGCGTTGGAATTCCTCCCGTAGACGCTCCGTGACCAGTGGAATACGTGTCGACCCCCCCACCAAAACAAGATCATCGATTTGATGGTGGGTCATGTTTGCGTCTCGAAGTGCCTCATCCACGCTGCCAATGGTCCGATCTACCAGCGGCGCGATCAGTTCCTCGAATTCATGCCGCTCGATGGTGGCTTGCAGGTTGAGTGGTTCTCCTTCTTTTTCGGTGATGAATGCTTCGCTGATCCGCACGGTTTCGTCTTGAGAGAGGGCCATTTTGGCTTGCTCACAAGCTTGCAGGAGACGGTATCGGGTCGAAACGTTTTTCCGCAGATCGATCTGGTGTTCGTCGGCAAACGGCTGGGCAATGTGGTCCAGCAGCAGGGCGTCAAGGTCGTCACCACCGAGCTGAGTATCTCCTTTGCTGCTGAGCACCTCCACCACGCCGCTCTCCATGCGGATGACCGAGACATCGAAAGTACCACCACCAAAGTCGTAAACGACAATGTGCTTCTGGTCCTGAGTGCCAGCGTGGTAGACCATCGTTGCGGCGGTCGGTTCGTTGATGATCCGTTCCACGGTGAGCCCCGCGAGTTTGCCCGCTTCACGCGTTGCTTGACGCTGGTTTTCAGTAAAAAAAGCGGGGACCGTGATGACGGCCCGGGTAACCGGGTGCCCCAGCATCCGGGCTGCCCGCTCGCGCAGCCGCCGGAGGATCATCGCGCTGATTTCGGGAGGCGTAAAGGATTGATCGCCCAGTTGGATGGGCTGCATGGTCCCCATTCGGCGTTTGACCGATGCGATGGTTCGATCGGGAAACGCGGCAAGCTGATTGCGAGCGACGGTACCGGTTACTAAATTACCTTCCGCATTAAGTCCCACGACCGAAGGCAGAATATTTTCGCCATCTTCGACAATGACTTGCGGCCGGCCATCGAGGACTGCGGCTACCACGCTGTTGGTAGTTCCCAGGTCGATGCCAACAATAGTTTCCTCGGCGGATTGAGACATGGGTGTTTCCTTACACAAAAGAGTTCAGGTGTCGGGGGAAAGAAGGGTTCAGGGTTCAGGGATTTTTACTAGCACCATCAAAACTATCGGGATCGGGATCGCTATCGGGATCGGAATCGAAATAACATGGGTCTGAGACACGAAAAATGAATGTTAACCGCCTCATTGTTGCCATACTCAGGCGTTTAAGTGGCAGAGGCTACTCGGTCAAGGAAGATTCCGCTCCTTATGCATTCGAGGAATTCGATAGCGATCCCGAGTCCCGATCCCGATCCCGATGAGTAAGTACTCGTGCAGTCGAGGAAGGTTGCCCCCGTTTTTCCGAAAATGCCGGATATTGATAAACGCTAGTAAAAAGGACTGGGTTCAGGGTTCAGGGTTCAGGGAAATAGGGTGTCGGGGAAAGAGGGTTCAGGGTTCAATCGTAGGCCGGAACGAGCTCCGCGCTGTTCCGGCGATGCGTAAATCCAAATTCCGCATCCCCCTCCAATCCCCCTTCCTCCATTCTCATGCCGCCGGCTCTCCGCTTTTCGCTCTCCGCTTTTCGCTCTTCGCTTTATGCTCCTTATTGGGCGACTCGGACTTCGGCGTAACGGAGTAATTGGCCGCGCCAATAATAGGCGGGCGCCAGTTCCTGGATAACGTGTCCACTCGGTTGGCTGTTCGACATTATGGCCTCGATGGCATGCATGCATTCCGCGTCGAAGGGGGCCCCGTCCACGCCAACACGCTCGATCTGATGTTCTGCCATCATTCTTCGCAGCCGCGAAGCGACCATGGCGATTCCCTCGGCAGACGTTTTCTCCTGGCGGCGCGCCTTCGTATCCGCTTGCAGGGCTTGCCGCGTGCTTTCGTGGAACTTGCGACAAAACCAGCGGGAGACGAAATTCAATTGATCGTATGCCTGCTGGACGGTTGCCAGCGTATCGGGACCGTGTGAGTGCCGGGTCGTACCGAGATGCGCGGTGGCACTGGCCGCGCGAGTGAGATGAATGTCAATCTCAGCAATCACCAAGGCAAGACTTCTGCCAACATCATCTTGGCTGAGCACGGACAGTTGCCGGGTCAATTGCGATTCGAGCTCGCCCAGATGGGTGGCGGCCGCTTGCAGGGAGGTTGCCAGTTCACGGCTTTCTCGCGTCTGCAAACGGTACTCGTGTCGCATCGCGGTAAAAGCTTCGACCACATCCACCAATCCGAACTCGGGTGGATCGGAGACGTTCGTAGCCGTGGTTGTTTCCAAAGCCTGTTGAGGCGATGAATCGGAGGTGTGGATGTCGGCAACGGATTCATTCATGGGAGGTGGTTTTCTTGGCACGATTGTCACGGTTTCCCAGGCTCAGCAGGAAGTCAACACTCAAAGTGGGGGGATTCGATTTTTCGCAGTCGATCACATCCGACCATTCGGGAGGGGATTCGTCTGGCATGGCCAATAGTTTATCCGCGAGTAGAAGCGGATCCAGGCTCGCTTGATAGGCCGCATGGATTTCTCGAAACCGTTCCGGTTCGCGTTCCGGTGGAAACTGTTTGACCAACTCCAGGTAACGGCCGCGTATCTCCTCCTCCGAGGCTTCTCGGGTGAGCCCCAGGATTAGAAGAGGATCGGCCGCATCCGTAAATTTGAAGGATTCGCTCATGGTTGGGTGTCAGGTGTCGGGTGTCAGGTGTCAGGTGTCAGGTGTCAGGTGTCGGGTGTCGGCCAGTTCTCAATCCGCAATCCGCAATCCGAATTCCGAATTTATTGGCTCTCCTTTCTACTTTCTCTCATCTCCTGCTCTCGGCCGAAGACCGCCGGTAACCTAAAAATCGACAAAAAAACGTTGGTTGGTGCTTGCCGCGGTGGCTTGAGCATTTTCGCGTGCGGCCTGGCATTCGGGACAATTGCAATCGGGATCAAAATCGGGCGCGTCGTCGTCGTCATATTCGAACTCTTCCTCGTCATCATCGCCTGCAAACGCAGTGGAAAATGGCTTCATTCCCGATCGGTACGATTGCCTCTTCGCGAGCTCCTCGTCGACCTGATCGGCGAGCGATTGGAACCAGAATCGATAAAACGGATCACGTTCGCGCTGGGTTGCCTCGCGGAGCTGCTCCCGTGCTTTGTCGTATTTTGTGAGTTGGCGTTTGTAGGTCATTTTCAGGACCGCATTCAGCAAAGCCGCGGCGACGAAGGCGTGCTTGCGGGTCAGCGATTCCAGACCACGCGGTAATCGGAGGTCGTAGCCGTTGCTCCAGAATCGGCGTTCCGAGAGCCAAAGCAAGGTGTCCAGGAATTTTTGCTGGTCGATTCCACGGGCCAGCAAATCGGGCTGCTGGACGATTCGCCGCAGCAGCTCTTGGCCGAACTTACTGCCGTGCATGCGATAGGCCGGATAAAGCAACCGGGTCCGATGCAGATCCCAAAAAAAACTGCCGGCCGCGACCAGGTCCGCCAACTCCAGGGACTCGAGGTTCTGCACGGCCCGGTCCACGGGAACTCGGAGTGGTTTGAGATCGGCTGCCGGAACCCGCATGCGCTGGGCGGCGCCAAGCATCATGCATGCGTCCGCCAGGGAATCCCGGGCCATGCCCCGGTCGCGGCAGAGGGTCTCTCGAACTTGCTGGTATTCCGCCTGCTTGCCGCTTCGCAAGAGCCATGCGGCCCGCAGGTAAGGGAGCCAATCCTTGGCCAGCCATGCGGGCCACGAAGCTTCGACGGCCTCGAGTTTCTCGCCCGCCTCGACCAGCCAGGCTTTGCGGCGGCATAATCGCATCACTTCGAGCAACTGCCATTTCCATGGCATCGCCCGCACGCGCGGGTTGTCTTGCCGGGCGCCCTCCAGCCATTGGATGTAAGGCTTGGCCTTGTCCAATTCTTCGTTCTCCAGCCAGTGATCCACGAGCCAAAGCCTCGATACGACATCCTCGGGAATCGACTCAGCACGGCATTTCATGGCCTTCACAAGTCGCCTGGTAAGGGATTTTTGCTCCTCCTTGGATAAGCGATCATTTTCCAGTTTGGATTCGAGCCACTGAGTGCGGGTCTTGTGCGCCGCGATATTCTTTGGGTAGGCCTTGGTGGACCGGGCCAAATATTCCGCAATGGTTTGTTCGGTCTCGTCGTCGTCGCCCATCAGGAAACGGAAAGGCATATTTTTCGATTCCAGCAGGAGACTTTGTGCTTCATGCAAATAGCACTGGCTGACCATCGCGTTTCGGAGCGGTTCGGAAAGCTCCTGGCACTGCGGTAAGTCCACGGTCAGGTATTGCTGAAGCCGCTCGTCCTCTTTCTCGTGCGCATTGCTAAATGAGGAGTGATAGAAGAAGGCGAGGAGGCTGTGCCTGGGGTCATGCGGCGGCCCTCGAAATGTTTTCGTTACCACTTCAAACACATCGACGAACGGCTGGGCAAAGGCTCGCAACAGGGCCGTTCGTTGCAACGCGTTGACCAGTTGCGGTTCGGTCGCTTGAAAATTTTTCGAGAAATCTTTCAACCATTTGACTTTTTGCGGCCCGATCAGTAATTCGGGGTCTTCATCCGGTCGGGACAAGGCCGCTTGGGCGATACGAAGCGCGGCTCGATCGATCCGAATACGCCGTACGAGTTTGGCGGCGTACAACATGGATTTGTCCAAGCCCGGCAAAGGCTGTGAGTCGCCGGCTTGCTGCCGGTTATCTTCTGGCTGGCTGTCCACCGGGGCGTTTTCCGGGGGAGCGTGCATGCTCGTTGGATCGGCTGTCAGCAAATCGGGACATTGCGAAGCCAGCAGGGTCGTTGCGATCCGGCCAGGGCGGCGCTCGGGAGTGAGTCGTGCCCAATTGGTTCGGGCTGTTTCGAGTTCGTCGTCCAGCCATGCGACCAACCCTCGAATGAATAATTTCCATTCACCCAGAGGACTCTTGCGTGGGATCCGCGAAACGCGTTGCAACGCCTCCTGGCTGCGGGACGCGGACGCCGGGCCCTCACACAACAAGGCGAGCGCGGCGCGAGCGTCCGCGACCTCTCTTTGGCGGTCCGCATCCAGACGCCCATGAACGACCGGGTCGAAGAAGGCCACATCTTCGGTCGTTTCTCCTTCCCATGCGCGTGGAAGCTGCTGGGCAATACGTTGTCGGTGACGAACATTGGGTTGGAAGGTTGCCGACTTACGCTGTAGTTCCTTGCGTTTCTGCTTTTCCTTCTGCTTTTTCCGTTGTTTCCGGCGGAGACTGGCCTGTTGCTTTCGTGATAGCTTGCTCATAGTCCCCTCCTTGATTGCAGCTCTTGATGTAGACAATAGGATTCTACTCAATGGGCAAGTTTAGCAAAAATTGCCGGCGGTAGAAAGAAGGTTGGGCGGAAGGCCAGGTGCAAGGCGAGCGGCAGATTCCAAGGTCCCCTCTCCCCCGGTGCGCGCAGCGGAATAGCGGGGGAGAGGGTAGGGTGAGGGGTGGTAAATTCTTATCTGCCGCTCGCCTAAGAAACCCCCCAGGCTTCTGCCAGGGGAGCTATGCAACTCGGGAGAACGTGAATATAAACAAATGCGGGGATCGGGATCGCTATCGAAACGAACTGAGATTTGGACGTACGGACTTTCGATCCCGATCCCGATGATTGTAGTGGAATCCAGGGCTGATACCGGACCCCCTTTTCGGAGTTGATCGAAACTACCGCTCCTGACCCCTTTTTCACCCTCGTTGGATCGTCGCCTATGAATCAGACTCCCCGACATTCCAGCGCCGACGTTCGCATGCGAGGTTTTTCCCA
>JAJRWS010000484.1 GCA_024276705.1 Planctomycetota bacterium
ATGACTGCGAGAACAACTTACAAGTGAAGTCGTGTTCGCAAGAATCAAAAATCCGTTTGAGTGAACCGATGGATGGGGTAGTCTTTTGCATGGCGTCCGTTCCTGGTGAAGCTTGTCACTAAACCAAAAATATTCACTGGGACGGACGCCACTTTCAGCCAATAGCAATCTGTAATTCCAACAACAACCTGTGCTACCAGACCGACTGCACCCTGCCTAGAATTGCACGGCCCTGTATTCTAGGAAAGGATAGAAAAAGACAAGCAATGCAGACTGAGGACACTTGATCAAGTGAAGAGACTCGCAATGGGAAGGCCCTATCTTTTGCAAAGCGATGGCACCCTGGGGCGGCTAACGATACGTGGGGGGTCATGGATTTCCTGCCTGGTCCTGGCGCCGATCTCTATGGACTAACCGGAAATACCTACAGCGATACGGTTTCCATGGTTACCAGGATTCAATTTCCCAACCCCTTTGAAGCAATTCCTGGTAATCCAGTCAACGTACTTGGGAACGAAATCGTAACGGTATGGAGCGACCCCGTTCTCGGAAGCACTCAGCCTTCAGGGGCGAGCGCTGCGGTACAAGATCTTGAGGTAGGTAATTTTGCCGTGACCAGTTTGTGGTTCCAAGGGAACACAGACACATGGTTTGACGAAATTCGTATTGGTCTGAGCTACGCCGATGTGGCACCAATCGCAGTGGGAATCGATGGCGATTTCGATGGCGATTCGGATGTCGATGGAGCCGACTTCTTGGAGTGGCAGCGAAACTTAGGCGATGCGACGAACCTGGGGCTTTGGGAATCTAATTTCGGAACCCCCGCTCCTGCAATCGGGGCAGTTGCGGCAGTTCCTGAGCCTTCGTCGTTGCTACTCGCAGGAGTCATGGCTATAATTGCAGTCTCTAGGCGGTATCGGTTCTGAGAACGTGTTTTGAAATACTATTCGACTGTAGCCTCCGGTTCTGCCAGGGGACGGAAAAGGTAACTTATGTCGCTTTTCAATTTTTCTTTTGGTCGTAAACAGCGCAATTCGTCTCGAACCAAAGGTCAGGCTCAGCAGACCAGGAGCTTGCAGTTCGAGATGCTTGAATCGCGGGAGCTACTCGCGGTCTATTATGTTTCTAATGACGGCAATGACAACGCCGACGGTTTGAGCGATGCGACCGCCTGGGCGTCCATCAACAAGGTCAATGATTTTTCATTCGCAACGGGCGACGATGTCTATTTTAAGTCGGGTGATACCTGGAACTTCGCGGCTCACCCCGGTAGGCTCAAGATTGATTGGAGCGGAACGGTCAATGATCGTGCCACCGTTGGCGCCTATTTCATGAACGGCGGCAGCGAGGTTGTTGGCGTTAGCGGTAACAAGCCGCTTATGAACGGCAACGACCTTTCCCCACTGATCGGGAATTCTTATACCGGCCTCATCCAAGTTAATGACTCGGACTACGTCGACGTTGAAAACTTTCGGGTCATTAACTCCGAAGGAGTTGGTATTCGTTTCGATGATACGTCGTACGCCCGTATCCTGAATAATGAAACCTCGAACACCTTCCGCCAAGGCATTCTCCTCAATCGGTCTGACAATGGCCTTATCCAAGGCAACGACATAACCGACGCCGCCAGGATTTGGCCGGAGGTTAACGTTAATATGCCTGGCAAACATTGGCCAGCGTCTCTTTCAGTAATGGGCATCGGGGCTGTGGATGTTTACGTTAACAATATTATCAGAGAGAATGTCGTCTACGAAACCTACGGCGAGGGTATCGGGGTATTCCAGGGGCCCAAAGATACCCTTATTGAAAATAACATTCTCTATGCCAACCGGGCTCTCGGGATTTATATCGACGCCTCGCCCGGCAATATCATACGTGGCAACCTCGTTTATGGCACGACAGATCCGACTTTCTGGAGGAATGGAGTGACCCAGGGAGGTGGGATCGGGATCAACGACGAGGCCGCCAGCAACCTGCCAATCTCGGAAAACAACAAAATCTATAATAACCTTGTCGCCTACACCTTCAATGGAATAGAGCTTGCTACTCATGATCCCGCTTCGGTGCTTCGTGATACAGACGTCTACAACAACACACTCATTGATAACGTCGTAGGGATTAGGTCTTACGGCAACGGCCCGTTTGTGAACTCAACGATCCGAAACAATCTCGTATGGGCGATATCGCCGGATGCGGTACCCTTCGCTGGTGACCCGAACGCAGGCTATGGTGGTCTGGCCATTGAAAACAATCTTTGGTCAACCACACCACAAAGCATTGCATCTGGCGCGGGAGATGTCATCGGGGTGCCGAGTCTTTTCAAGACAACTGGCTGGAGATCGATGACCGGCGGAGATTTGACTTATCAAGATTTTACGCTCACCTCGGGTTCACTTGGCATTGGTCAAGGGCTGGACGTGTCCGCCTATGATGCCAATGGGCTCGATCCCGCATTGCTCTGGCCAAGTGTGGATACGCTTGACCAAAACATCTATGGTTCAGGCAGGGAGATAGGGGCATTCGTCTATGTCCCCGGTAGCAACCAGGCTCCGACGGCGGTCAACGATACCTACAGCGTGCTCTTGAATAGCACGCTTTCGGTTTCTGCGTCAGGCGTGCTGGCCAACGACTACGATCCCAACGGTGATCCGCTTACTGCGGTGCTAGTCGCTGGCCCCTCCAGCGGCAACTTGACACTGGCGAGCGACGGATCGTTTACCTACACCCCCAACACCGGCTTCATCGGGTCCGACAGTTTTACCTACGAAGTCAACGACGGGACGCTCAACTCGAACACGGCAACGGTGGACATCGCAATCGTCACCGCCAACCTCGTCGCCGATTTTGATAGCGATGGCGATACCGATGGAGCCGATTTCTTGTCGTGGCAGCGTGGCTTTGGCATCCTGGCACCCAACGCAACCCTTGCGGACGGAGATGCCGACAGCGACGGGGATGTTGACGGCGGTGACCTCGCGGTGTGGCAAGGAGCGTTTGGTATGGAAAGTACTCCATCGCTTGTGATAGCCACGGACGATGTTGAGAGTACCGCCGACTACACGACAGGTTTCACAAGTTTTGCCACGAGGGATGGACCCTTCCCCGAATTCGGGCTGTCTCCTGTCGTGGGAGCCAATTTCGTAAGCACCGCAAGAGGCGCTAGCGCTGAAAATGCTGCACTTGCAGGCAGCGTCATCCACACAGCCGGCTTTGGGATTCCCATCGCAGCGGGTACGTACACGATTTCGGTCTCTGCCGGAAGCAACGACATTGGTCGCGATGGGTACTCCACCTTTGAGTCTTTTCTCCAGACCACGGGTGGCGCGACGGAGCTGCCCAGTCGCAACGTGACCACGGCCTACGTCGACCCCAACCCAGCTCCGGCTGTGGCGACTTGGCAGACCGTGGTGGTGGAGTACACGGTCCCGTTAGGCGATCCGCTGATCGGCCAGAACTTTACCTGGGGATTCGATTTTTTTAAGGCTGCATCGCCTAACAGGTTCGCCGCCGGCTTTGATGGCGTCAGCATCACCTTTGCCTCTGCACCAGGATTGGCGGCGTCGACGTTAGCCACGATAGAAAGTGAGGCTACCCACTCGGTTGCTATGACCGAGGCGGACGAGACTAAGGTGAGCGAAGTGTCTTCGACAGGATCGATCGCTTTGGGTATCAATGCGTCACGTTTGGCAAATTTTGACGCCCAAATTCGCAACATGGATGAAGATTATGTGAGGGAAGTGGCCTTTGCAGAGGCTTTCACAGAGTCCGACGTTCTGGTGACCTATTTTGGCACACTCCCTAGTGTTTCGGCCACTAGAGAGACACTCGGCAGGGTCTTCGACGAATTGTCACGCGATGAGGAAGATCAACCTCTGAGGGATGCCACGGTCTACGATTTCCTTTTCGCGGATAGACTGGTATCGGACGTTGAGAACGGACTCGTAACATGATCTATCAGAGGACGCTACTACGACCACTCCGCTTCCCCCGAATCCTGGCCCAGTATGAAATATTGTGGCGGTTACGAAAGAATTTCGTCTCTTCTCAACTGCTAGTGGTTGAGAAGACGCGAAAAAAATTGGTAACCGTTCACGGGTTGAAGGAGAAACTTTGGCGGAAGATTTGCCGAAGTAGTCCGTCGGATCGAGACGCCCATCCGACCGTGTCTGATGGAAATACTACGTTTAATCCAATATTCGAAAGGAGTAAGCTAGGATGCGATCTTTCAGAAATACGCAGATCTATTTCCGAATAGACAAGCCTTCGGTGCGAAATGGATTTACCCTGGTCGAATTATTAGTGGTGATTGCGATTATCGGAATATTGGTTGCCTTGTTGCTACCGGCGGTCCAATCCGCCCGAGAAGCGGCACGACGCACCCATTGTATAAATAACATCAAGCAGTTGGGGATCGCGCTGCATACTTATCACGATGCCTTTGGCACGTTTCCATCGGGGTTCGATGCGGGCATAGAACGCCCTAATTCGACTTCTGCGCCAAATTGGTGCAACCAAAATGCTAAGTATGGTGCTCCCTGGACTGTGCAAATTTTGAAATGGATCGAAGAAGCTCCTCAGTTTGATGTTTTGAACATCGCATCAGGTGTTTACGACGGCGGAAACCGGACGGCTGGCTTCCTCAACACAGCCCTGCTTGTTCCCCTGGGTACTTACGCTTGCCCGTCTCGTGTGGTCGAGGACTCTCAGGAAATTCCGTATGGGTCTCTTGCCTCGAGTTACGTCGGAGTCCAAGGAGGGGGAGAGCAGGCGGAGTGTGCGAACACCGCTTGCGGTACCGCAGGAGACCGTACCTGGTTTTCTAACGGCATCTTGTTCGCTAGTTCCGATATTAGAATCGCGGAAATTACGGACGGCTCCTCGAATGTCTTTCTGGTTGGCGAAACTCGTTACACCTACGCCCCTTGGGCGGCCAGTGGCAAAATGAATGCTTGCGCTTTCGCGCAGTGCTTTGCCGGCACGCTCGATCCAATCAATCTCTATCCGAGGGAAGGATCCAACGCACTCATGCGAGGCTTCAGCAGCAACCACCCCGGAGGCTGCCACATGCTCATGGCTGACACTTCCAGTCACTTTGTGAGTGAGTCAATCGACTTGGATATCTATCAGCAGCTAGGCCAACGAAATAGCGGCTTGCCGCTGGAGGGATTGCCGCAATGATCTTTTCCGAGAGCTTACAGTTCAGGCTACGCATTGTTTCGGCTTTGGCCATAACATTTGTTTTAACAACCGGGTGTGACAAGTCGTACGACGGCCCGACTCGCTATCAAGTTGCTGGAAAAGTAACCTATCAGGGCCAGCCAGTGCCGAAAGGCTTTATTCGTTTTGTCCCCGATACGTCCCAGGGCAACCGCGGCCCAGGAGGTGGCGCACCGATCCTCGATGGGAAGTATGCCACGCCCGCGAGACAAAGCATTGTCGGCGGCCCTCACCTTATCACCATCACAGGTACCGACGGCATCCCCATCACCGAATACGAGGAAGAAATCCCCGATGGCAAGCAGTTGTTTCCGGCCTACCAGCAGAAATTCGACTTTCCCAAGGAAGACACCCAATGGGATGTCGACGTCCCAGAGAAAGCCAAGGAGTGATCCTATTAACCTAATCCTGCGATGAGATTGACTATAAGATTGGTTGGGCTGCGGTTGTGTGTGTGTGTGCGCGATTTGGGCAATGTTTTTGAGCTGGTCGTTGACTGCCTCATTCACAGATCGCTTCCTTAGCAAAAGCTTGTCCATCAGCGGCATCAACTTGTTTTTCATGTTACTGCGGATTGAG
>JAJRWS010000485.1 GCA_024276705.1 Planctomycetota bacterium
CAAGGCCCAAGCGATGCGTCTGCCAACCTATGCCAAGCCGCGCATCATTGGGTGCGCTGAAGACCATGCGCATCACCTTGGATTGCCCCGAGGTTGCCTAGAAGATTTGCGAAAACTCATGATCGACCTCCACATTGACATTAGTATTTGCGATGATCGCAACACCGGCAAACCGCTTGATGTCGATTTCCAGGGTGACTTGCGAGCAGAGCAGAAATTGGCCGCACAGGCCATGCTGGCACATGACACGGGGGTTCTCTCCGCAACGACTGCATTTGGGAAGACGGTGGTTGCCGCATGGCTCATTGCCGCGAGAGGGGTCAACACGTTGGTCCTGGTCCATCGGCGCCAGCTATTGGAGCAGTGGCTGGTACGATTGTCCGATTTTCTTAGCCTGCCAATCAATCGCATTGGTCGAATTGGCGGTGGGAGAAGAAAGCCGAATGGCTCGCTCGATGTGGCGATCATTCAAAGTCTGATCCGTAAAGGAGTCGTCAACGACTGCGTTGGCGAATATGGCCATCTTGTGGTTGACGAATGCCACCATCTTTCAGCCCGGAGTTTTGAAGAGGTTGTCCGGCGGGCAAAAGCAAAATATATCACGGGACTCTCAGCCACAGTGACCCGCAAGGATGGCCATCATCCGATCATCTTCATGCAGTGTGGTCCCGTGCGCCATCAGGTGGATGCCAAAGCGCAGGCGGCCGCCCGCCCCTTCGAGCACACAGTATTGGTTCGTCCGACCTCGTTTCGTCCTCTGGAAGAGGCCGATCCCGATAAGCGAATCCAATTCCAACAACTAACACGGGAGCTGGCCGAGGACGAAGCTCGAAATCGTCTTATCTGCGAGGAAGTTGTCACTGCCGTTCGGGAAGGCCGTTCTCCCTTGGTGTTGACTGAACGAAACGCACACCTTGATTTCCTGGCCGACCAGTTGACATCCAAGATCCGCCACGTGATCGTTCTTCGAGGCGGCATGCGAGTCCGGGAAACTCGCGATCTGGCCGATCGGCTATATGCCATTCCAAAAAACGAAGAACGGGTATTGATCGCAACGGGCCGCTATCTGGGGGAAGGATTCGATGACACCCGGCTCGACACTCTCTTTCTGACCCTCCCGGTCTCCTGGCGAGGAACGATTGCACAGTATGTGGGCCGACTGCATCGACTTTACGAGCACAAGAAAGAAGTACGTGTTCATGATTATGCCGATCTGAATGTGCCAATGTTGGCTCGGATGTTCGATCGGCGCTGCCAAGGATATGAAGCGGTTGGGTACAAAATATTATTGCCTGGCAGTGCCGTGCCAGGCTGGCCCGTGGAGGTTCCGCTACGGTCGGCGAGATGTACGAGTTTCTCAGAGGCCTTAAGCTGGCTCATACTCCTGGCAAGAACGGCGAGTATTCAAACCTTGGCATGGGCTTGCTCTGATTGAAAAGAAAGTAAAAGTACAAGCCGAAAATCGCTTGCGGTTACTGCACACCGCAGGGAAGGAAACGGCCACACAGACCCACTAACGTCGGTGTCGATTATTTCGCCCCAGCGCCCCGCAGACTCCGACCAGGAACATCAACAAGCAACTCGCCTCCGGAACCAATAGCACGTTGTCGATGCCCGATTCGTCATTGGGCACCTGTGTGACGGAAACATCCATGTTGAATCCCAACCGCGCATTGGCGAGAACATCCGGGAAGCTCATCGAACCGAATGTCTGGGTCCAGGCACTCTCCTCCAGCAGCGTCGACCGGGCGCGCCAGACCTCTACCGGGCCCAAAGGTCCATCGTTGCCTTCACTTTCGTAGACCGTATCGTCCGAACCAATCAGGAAGGCCGTGGTGGATTTGCGTACCGGGGGCCTGTCGAAGAGAAACTCATCCCATCGCACTCCGGTGAGACGCGGGTTCGCTTGACTCTGAACGGTAGTCTTCATGCTTCGTCCCATACGATGAATTTATAAGAATTCGTATACTCTAGAATCGCAACAAACCCCTCATACCCATTACGATTTCCCCCACATGCTATCCTGTCCGTGAGCGGAATGCAAAAATATTCAAACGAATAACTCAGATTTCTCATTAAATTTTAATGTGTTGAATCTACGGCGGCTTCTTTTGACCATTTAGCCAAGGAACCCATTTATTCTTACAGAAAGCCCAAACCAAGGAAGCGAATCACCTACTTCTCTCCTCGCCTGCAAACCGTCAAGCGGTCCATGGGGGCGGTACCCATGCCAAGTTACTCCGAACCTCTGGAAATTCTGAATCCGTATGTGGAGCAGTGACTTTATTGAGACTGGGAAGGCTTCTCTGCGCTCCGATTTCACACGGACACTGGTGCCATGGACTTGTGGATACTGCAGCATCTGGACAAGTCAATGAGGCAGTCATTGGCGGTCTTGCAGGTGGCATTTTCGCTAGTGCCATGAAGTGATAATACCAGTCGAGCACATCGAGCAATTGTAGTGGGTGAAGATCTTGTCAATCACCGGCGCTCTTAGAAATCACTTCGATGTCTCCAGTTGTCAGATTCACCCCCATGACTGCATCGGTCTCGGCGGCATCCCCAGCAAATAAGTGCAGCGACAATTCTCCCGGCGGCTCAGCATATACATCCAAAGCAGCATGAAACTGCTTCGCCCTGGCAAGGCATTTGCGTTGGCTCCGGTAGCATAAGCCGAAACAAGTCCTGCAACCCTTACGACGGCGATCAACTTTGAAGCAACCCTTTTTTGAACTGTTCAATGGAGCTGACAACGCTCTATCACATTTTGCGGATCGTAGCAGGTTGCCCGTTGCCAGACTGTTAGCAAAGCCACATTCAAATCAAGGCCACGCAACCAAATTTTGCTAGCATATAGCCGTGGTGGGAGATTTTCGCTACTCGCCTCAGATCAAGCAGGCAAAAACTCGACGTCCATGGTGGCGCCTTTAGCATTCGCATCCGTGACAAATTGTGGAATCCCATTCATCACATCGAGCGATTGCCGATGGATATGACCCGCGAAAACCCCCAACAAGTTCGGCGCCGAGAATACCTCCCGATGGAAGTCCATCGTAACTTGCGAGTGTCCCGATTCAGGCCATTTTGGACGCCGCTCCAGCTCATGGTTACGATCGCTCTTGGCGCCCCAATCGGGATGCCCACAGCCAAAACCGACGGGGCGTCCGGGCGCAAAGAGTGGGATGTGCAGCATCAGGACCATGGGGCTGCCGTCGCTCACATACTTGCGGAAATAGTCCAGTTGCGCCGGTTGGATTTGATAGAGCGAGTTGTCGATGGCCAGGAACTGGATCCCGTGGACGTCATATGCTGCCATTAGCGGATGGTTGCCTTGGTAGAGTGGCTTGAGTCGATTTTCAGTCCACGTCGCGCGCAGCGTTTCGAGCGAACCCTCCATGCCTTCATAATGCCAATCATGGTTTCCAGCCGTGTACAGATAGGGCAAGTCAGCGCGGGCGAGGGCATCGCACACCCAATCGATCGCAGCCTCGGATGGAAAGCTGAAAATGTCTCCTACCAACACCAATAAATCGACGTTGGACTCCTGGCCTAATTTCAGCGCCGCCGCGAAACTCTGCTCGGGATTCGTTGGCGCACCTGTTTGAAAATGAATCGTCTGATTGTAGGCTTTTGCCATCCGCTCGCTGTACTGCCGATAGGGCTCACCGCGATCATCGTCGGTAAAAAGGTGCGTGTCCGCCACAACCAAAACCCTGAAGGGCCTGGTTATCGCGGGAGAAAAGAATCGTACGCGGTTACCATCCACGGCAAAGGAGCCTCGAGCGGGCATGCCGGCAGCCCTCTTCTCTGCTGACCTCCCCCCGGCAATCATGCCACCGACTGGCAGGGACAAAGACGCTATCGCCGCGGACTGAATGAAGGAACGTCGTTTCATGGCATTACACTTCTGATCGGTATTTGGATCTCTCAAAGCCACGGCAACCCGCCATGGCGAACCGTATAATACCAAATTCACCAATACCGTACGACTGGAATACCTTACCGCGTTTAGGGAATGGAATCCTGTGATTGAGCTGATAGGATAAGTGAATTCGATTTGTAGCCTCCAGTCGCCAGCCTCACTTGAGTACTCGATGTCCAAGATTTTGTCAGCCATGCCCCTGATCATCCTGTCGGCAAGCCTGCCATGGCGTACCGGGTCGCTTATCGCCCAGCAGGATGCAGACCTTCCCGTGCTGAATCTTCCCGACAAGAAAATTGCGGAGGTCTACCGGGCCATGGACGGCGTTGGCCAGGCGTCCGCCTGTTGGGCGCTGGAAAAGTTGGCCGCACTGGAACGTCTGGCTGGAAACGCCGAGGAACAGCGAAAGGCCGAGGCGCTTGCCAGGCGATTGCGGACGGGAAGCAATACTCATTTCTGGGATCCTGAACGCGGTTACTATACCGAACACATGGCTTACCACAATGTGGCCCGGTCCGACCGACTCGGCCGGATCTTGGCCGTGAGCTCGGAACGGAGCCCCGAATTTTCGGCCGCAAAAGCCCTCGATGGAATCATTGGGATCGGCATCGATGCATTTGGAGTCGGTATCGGCGCAGGGGGCAAGCATGAGTGGTCCGCGAACAAGGAATCGGTGGGAGCCTGGATTCAAGTCGGATTGAAACGTCCCACGAAAATATCCAAGGCGATACTTGTCAATCGGACAGCTCAACGACTTCAAGCCGGCGAGCGATTTGCAAAGGGGTATTTGGAATTCAGCGACGGCTCTCCGCATGTGGACGTCTCGTTCAGCACCCTGAATATTTCACGGGCGGTCGTTCCCTTCCCGGCACGGACCGTGACCTGGGTGAAGTTTGTCGGCACTCGAATGCAAGGCGAAGGCGGCCAACATGCCGGCCTTGCCGAGTTTGCTCTCCTGCCGGCCGATGAACCTTACCTCAAATTCCATCATGGAATGGCCGACACCAATTTTGCCATGGCCGCATTCGGAGTGGCGGACAAAATACGCACCGCGAAAATAGGGTCCTACTTTCGCGTCCATGAGTCGGCCTTCTATGAAGTGAACGGGCTCTTCGCGCCAACCTGGATAGCCGAGAAAGTTGAGACCTACGGCGACGGAGAGCTTAACAAGCGTGCTCCGCACAAAGACTGTGTGGCGCTGGCACGAATTTGGCGTTACGATGCTTTGATGCGACGACGTATGCACGACGGCGAAGGGATCCACCGCACGCTCGGTTACGCCAATAACTTGTTCGACCGGCCTTCCGGTGGTGGCGTCGGCTGGTTTGCAGAGCGTTACGGATTGGGACGCTTCCAGCCGGGTGACGAAGCCGAAGCCACGATCCCGAAATATGCGGGCTACCCGGCGATCTACAATGCATGCATCGTGCAGGAGGCATTGCTTGGCCTGAGCGCCGATGTAAAAGGCGTCATCCACATCGCCCCTTGTGTCCCCCGAAACTGGTATGACATCGGTTTCGGTCAAGACGGCTGCGGCGTTCTGCTCGACCATCATCTCGACTTCGCCTACACTCAAAATCGATTCGTGGGCCATCTTCGTGGTCCGAAAGGCCCCAGAACGCTTTCCGTGCAGTTGCCACCAGACCTGACCGCCAAATCGTGTCTCCTCTCGATCGAAGGCAACCCCAGTCCTGTCGAAATCAAAAACCGCCAGGCAATTTTCACGCTCAGCCTGACTGCCGGGGAGCGAGTCGAATTCTGCTTGAGCGCTAGCCGGCCATGAATCCGGAATATATAGTCCACGCCCTCTCCCGCAAACGCACCGAAGGGACCAAAAGAGCCGCTGCGCTGAAATTCACTACTACCGGCGCAATTCAGGCGTGTCGGGGATCCGATCGATCAGCTCGTTCGCCTGGCCCGGCCGCTTGCGGAGCGTGAAGGCATCGTACGGCATGCCAGTGGCCGTGCGAGCTTCGTAGCGAAGCTGGTCCCCGTCCACGGTGATAATCTGGTAGAGCTGTGTATCCTCGGCCGCGCGGCGCATGAAAGGCCGCTTTCCCAACTCGTACATTTTCGGACCGCTCACCGAGACCACATACAGCGTGCCCGCCTCGGGCCGCTGCCGAGTAACTCCGGCGGTTACGTTCTCGGTATGGGTCATCAATTTGCTCCGGGCGTAGGTGTGGTCGTGGCCCTGGAGCACCAGGTCGACTCGGTACTTGTCAAAGATTGGCTGCCACAGATTTCGCAACTCCGGGTTGTCGCGTCCTACCTTGGGCGAATAGATCGGGTGGTGGAAAGTGAGGATAGTCCACCGGTTTGGATTGTCGCGGAGCACTTTTTCCAACCAGGGAACCTGCTCTTGTTGACGTTCGTTCGAATTGAGTGATACGATCCGGGTCCCCTGATAATCGAGCCAGTAGACCGATTCTTCCAGTCCGGGCGGACCGTTGAGCGGAAAAGCAAAGGTGGGACGCCAGTGTCGCGACAACTGTTTGCTTTTCAATCTTCCAAACAGGCCCGGGGGGGCTGCATATTCATGGTTGCCAGGCGTCGCGATGCAAGGGATCATGCGGTGGATGAAGCTGCCCGCATAGAACCATTCGCCCCATTCGGCGTCAGCATTGGCCCGGTTGATCAGATCGCCCGCGTGCAGCAGGAAGGCTGCCTTGGGAGCATCGCGATACGCTTCGCGGATCACTCGGGACCAATGCGACTTGAGCAGATTCTGGGCGTCGCCAAAATAGACGAACGTGAACGGATCGCTCTCGTCGCTCGCCGTGGTGAACTGGATCCATTCGCTCCAGTTGGTGCCGTCCCCCACCCGGTAGGCGTACTTCGTTTTGGGCTGGAGATGCTCGAACCGGACCGTGTGATAATGGGCCCTGCCGAGGTCCGATTCGAAAGGGGTCGTCTCGGCCACGATCTCGCTGGCATGCTCGGCGAAACGTGGCCCATGACCGGCCAGCGCGATCCGGGCCAGGCCTTTGGTAACCGACGTGTCGGTACGCCACGTAACCGCCTGCGCGTGGGCCGGATCGGCAGAACATGACAGGAGAATCCGATCGGGAATGGCGGTTGGCTTCCAGGCGACCTGATCGGCGACTTTGGCGACTGGCTGGTTATGATCATCTCCCCCGTGGGCTACGACTGTACGCGGTGGAACGCCCACGAGGAAGCCAAAGGTTACGATCCCCAACGGGCGCAACCAAAACAGCCTGGCCATCAGCGGACGTACGAGGGTGGGCATGGTTTCCAAAGGATGCCGGGCCATGAAAGGGTGCTCCTGACAGACTGCGATACGGAACAGGAAGGGAAAGGGGTTACTATAGTTCGCATGTAACCTGCTTGCAAGCTTTCGCCTGCGTCCCGTCAGGAGAACTGTCTGTAACACTTTAGCCGCCTGAAGAAAAAGCGTGAATCGCCGGGGTTGAGATTTTCCGTATAGGTTCAGATCAGAGTGCAGGCATGCATGAATGCAGGTGTGCCAGCGTCCAGAGCTTGAGGCAATGGGCGTGGGGCCCCTCACTGTACCACATATAGTCGCAATGGCCTTCCATTTTCAGTCCCGGAGGGTCGATACATCGGTCGTTGTCGCACTTGTGTCGGCCCTCCGGGCCTACTATCAATGGAGCCACTAAATCCGGTGCCTCACGGCACCGGCTAGGGTTGTAGCAGCCCTCCGGGCTTATTTCTGTGTGGTAACGATGAGGTGTAACCCAGGGGTTCAAAACGGCAACAGTGCACCGCCTGCCTGAGTCAGCAGCCACCGGCAGAGTCGGTGGCTTGAGGAAAGCCCCTAAAAGGGGCTAGAGAATAAATATCGTACTCGTACTCAGCCCAGCGGTACTCGTACTCGAATCCAAGTCATAGGTAAGGTCGGTCATCATCGACATCCATGGTCTCCTATTTCGTTTGCA
>JAJRWS010000486.1 GCA_024276705.1 Planctomycetota bacterium
CAGGCGATAGTCGAACAGACCACGCTCGTTGTCGGGGATGTCCTGGGGCGTATCGCAGAAAGCGTCACTGACTCCTTTGGATAGGATGTAATCGGTGAGGCCCATCATGCCCTCGCCTCGGGCCAGGGGGGAGCTGAGGAATCCTGCGAATGTCAGTACCACCAGCTCCTCCATCGGGTTGGGTTTGACATTGTTGGTGGGGCAGGCGAGCATCGGAATCGTTGCGGCAGCAACATCGGGAGTTTGCATGTACCAGGGCTGATCGAATCGGTAATCGATGAGCAGATTGGCTTGCTCCATGTAGGGGAGCAGCAGCGTAAAGCCGTTGGCATAGGCGACTTCCTTGAAGAAATTCTGGTGCTCGTCGGCTTTCACTTCCGAGCCTATCGGGAATGCTTTTAAGGCAGCATGGTGGTTCTGCATGGCGATGCCCAACTGGCGCAGATTGTTGGTGCACTGGGTGCGGCGGGCTGCTTCACGTGCTGATTGCAGAGCTGGTAGCAGTAAAGCGACCAGGATCCCGATGATGGCTATGACCACCAACAATTCGACCAGTGTAAAACCGGCCAATGCAAATCGGACCAGTGTAAATCGGGCCAGCGTGCAGTCGGAATGCGGTGAGGCTCGGCAAGCCATATTCAGCGTCCTTTTTCCTGGGCGCTTTTTCGATATCGACCGCCGTTGGGGCTCTGTTGGCATGCTGTCAATTTTCCTCAAGAAGCCTCAAGAAACCCTGGGAATGTCCTTACTCCATTGGGCTTCACCCGACCGGAAGTGAATAGACCTTAATTTACCCCCACGGCGTAGGCCACGCAAGCAAAGTGGCCGTGACCGCTAGCGGCGCATGTTCTCTGGGGCCTATTTCCGGTAGCCGCTGGCAACCTTGACGTGACTGCAAGCCATGGTAGGCTGTTTTTTCTTTCCTGCACCTGCATGTGAAAAGCGCTGCTTCAACACCCTGACTTCTACACTGCGACGGATATTCCATATGACACGAGCCACTACCCGAAGGCTGCAACGGGCCGTATTTTCTTTTTCGCTACTGACACTTCTGGCTACCGCGGCACCGCTCAGAGCGGTGACTTTCAATCTATTACCGCCTACTCTCGACCCTGAGATCAATAAAATTGATATTGGCTTGAAAATTGGTTTCAATGCCGATAAGCAAACATCCGATGTATCGGGGACGATGGAAGCGGATCTCGGTTGGGAGTTCGAAGGGGATGGTATCAGGATTACGGAATTGACTTTGACGGGGGGAGCACTCGGTTTTACCGACCTCGATTTTCTGCTCGGACTTGTGGAGGTTCAAGGGAGAGGGCTGGGGGGAACGACCAATACTCTCAATCCGCCAGGTAGCAGTGTCGTGACCGAGGGGACTTTCGCGGCGGCCGATCACGAAATGATCATCAATCAAGGCCTGTTCCTGGTCACCGGTGCGCCCGACTATGACCTTTCCGAGAACCCCTTTGGTGGATCCGGTAGCGGAGAGGGAACGGTTTCTCTCACGGAGATCGGCCGTGTCGGCAATCAGGTTACCTACGAATCGATTCTTACACTGCCGATTGCGTTTACGGATCAGCAGCCCATCGCTCCTGGCAGCCCCATTTTTATCGATATCGAAGTTAGCGGAACTCTCCAGGGGAGCGGTCAGTTCAGCGTGACGGTCAACCAAGGTAACGCTGATTTCGATGTTGACAGCGACGTCGATGGACGTGACTTATTAGCCTGGCAGCGGGGCCATGGCATCCAGGGTTCCGCGACCCTGGCCGATGGCGATGCCAACTCGGATACCAACGTCGATGCATTCGATCTGGCCATTTGGCAGGACCAATTTGGCAAGCCCGTCGCTTGCGGAAACGTCACTGCGGTGCCAGAACCGGGCACCGTCGCGCTAGTCCTGGTCCTGGGCAGCCTGCTGATTCCGCCTCGATATAATGTCATTCCTCGGTGATGACAACTTTCTCGATCTTGTCACCCTGGCTTATCGCATCGACCACTTCCTGGCCTTTGTCCAGCACGCGGCCAAAGATCGAGTGTTTGCCATCGAGCCACGGCGTGGGAACGTGAGTGATGAAAAACTGAGAACCGTTCGTGTTGGGTCCGGAGTTGGCCATCGACAATACGCCCGGCGTGTCATGTTTCAGGTCGGGGTGGAACTCATCTGCAAACGAATAGCCCGGGCCGCCTGTCCCGGTTCCCTGGGGACAACCTCCCTGGACCATGAAATCATCAATGACCCGGTGGAACGAGAGACCGTCGTAAAAACCCTCGCCCACCAGCTTCTCAAAGTTGGCGACCGTCTTGGGCGTCTTGTCATCATGCAGCTCCAGGCGGATGTCGCCCTTGCTGGTGGTCATCGTCGCAACTTTCATCGGTTTGAGTCTCTCTCGTTGAGGAATTGGTGGGCATGCGGCATATGAAAGCCAGGAATCGATTTCCCCCATAGTATCCGATCGGGCCGTGATGCCAAAGGGGGAGGGAAATGCGGAAGGCGGAATTCGGATTGCGGAATGAACCAAAAGCAAAATCCTGATATTTTTCTGTATTTCGCAATCCGCAATCCGCATTGGTTTACGTCCGCAACGCACCACTCATGCCTGTTGCCAGCGGGATAAAGAGCAGCAGTGGCAGCCAGGCTGCCAGGGCTGGATTCAACAGCCCCAGGCCCCCGAGGGACTGGCAGGCGATGGCCACCGCGGAGAAGGCTAAAGCGGCCAGAGTGCAGATTCCAATCGAAAGGAAAATATTTCGGTTACTGCGTGAGAACATCAGCGGCAGGCCCAGCATGACCAAGGTAATGTCCATCAGCGGTCGCAGCAGTCGAACATGCAGTGCTACCCGTACGTCGGCGCCCAAGTCGGTGCTGGGGCTGCCGATTTGCGAAATCAATTCGCTTGTGGAGGCGTAATTGCGCCATTGCGAACCGCTGGCCAGCAACGTAAATGGCATCGCCGTGACCACAAAAAGCTGATTTGGCGCTAGCCATTTGGCGTCGTGTGGCGTGATTACGACCGCCCGACTGTCCGCGGGAGCCTCTTCCCGTGAGGGCTCCATGTCGGAGCCGGGCTGCCCGCTGCCCGCCGCGTGCTCCTTCTGGCTATTGCCGGGGAGACTTAACCGCAGCGAAGGTTGTTTGCATATATGGAGTGGTGCGATGACTCCCTCAAGCAGGAAACCGGCCGGGTGATCGGACGTGGCCATCTTGTGGTAAGCATTATCGGCCACCAGTTGTTTGCCATAACGGGACAAATTACCTGGCAGTACAAAGGTTGGTTTAACAATTCGCCGTTGACCAAAGACCACCTTTTCACCGCCCAGAAGAATGTCGGTCTGGCTATCAAAACGAGCTTCCAAATCGCGCATCGATTTACCGCCGATGTCCTTGGTATCGTGCATCAATTCGTCTCGCACCTGGGGGATGACCAGTTCCCGATTCGGCACTCCCAGCAAACTGACGACCACCACCGCCAGGAGAAGGGGCTTGAGTATCCTCACTTTGGAGATGCCGCTCGCGAGCAGGGCGGTCATTTCCTGGTGCCGACCGAGCCAGGTGACCGTGAACATAGCAGCCAGCATTGCCAAGATACCACCGGTACGTTCAAAGATCCCCAAACTGTGGTAGGCGTAGTACCTGGTGATGACCTTCAGCAGGCTTCCTTCTTGCGCGGCCTGCGCCGAAAAGGCATCGAGGTGTTCGAAGGCATCGATGACAATAAACAATCCCGTGATGCTCAGGAAACAGATCATGAAGATCTGGGAAAACTGCTTGAGCAGGTAGCGATCGATGATGAACATGTTGGCGGCCGGTCCATGGGTGGAGGCGAGAGGATAGCCAGATACGCGTGCTAGCGTCAAGAGAGGTGGGTGCGAGTACCGCTGGGCTGAGTACGAGCACGATATTTATTCTCTAGCCCCTTAGGGGCTTTCCTCAGGTGGTACGTGACTCTCCGATCCACTCCCTACGCCAGTTTGTTGCCCCCCAGTTGAGGGTTGAAACAAGCCAGTGCTAGCACCACTTCAACACGGGCGATATATTGACTTAGGATCGTTCGAGAAATAACTGGCATATTTCCAGGCCCCTCACCCTGCCCTCTCCCCAAAGGGGCGAGGAGACATCGGACAGTTATTTCTCGAACGATCCTTACTGGTGTTTTGCTCGTGATTTCAGTTGCCCAGTCCCCCAGTCCCCGGCCCCCGGCCCCCAGAATAATGACAACCACGATACCAGCATGGTTGCGGTGGGCTAATCGGCACGCTGTTGATTTGCTCTTTCCCTCCCGTTGCTTGTCTTGTGGGATCGATTTGCCCTCGAAGACAGGGTCGCCGGCTGACCGTCGAGACGAGGTTGATTTTTGTGCGGCGTGTACGAATGAATTGGTGACCTCCGGCGGATCGCAGGTGGCCACGAACGTCTGTCGACGGTGCGCGGCCCCGATTCCCACATTGCCGGGAGTCGATTGCCCCCACTGCATGCGGAAGACATTGTGGTTTGATCAGGCCCTGGCCTTGGGGCCTTATGAAAAACGGTTGCGAAAGCTGGTGCTCCGGATGAAGCAGGATCGCACGGAGACCATGGCCCTCGCGTTGGGTAAGCTGCTGTGCCAACGACTGAAATGGCATCGTGTGACAAAGGAAGGGGAAGCCGATTTGGGCTGCCCATTGGACGATTCGGCCTGTCTGGTTATGCCAATTCCCATGCATCCTTGGCGTCGGGTGGCTCGGGGGACCAATGCTCCATCCGTTCTGGCCCAGGTGATTGGCCGTCATTTTAGCCTTTCCGTGCTTTCCCGGGCCTTATCGGTTAGCCGTAACTCAAGTCCACAGAAGGGTTTATCTCGACATTCGCGATTTCAGAATGTGCGGGGTGGGATGATTCTCAAAGCGGGCTACCCTATAGAGGCTGCCAAAGTGTTGCTGGTGGACGACATCCTGACGACCGGTGCCACCTGCAGCGAGGCAGCACGCGTACTGAAACTTGCCGGGGCGGATCATGTAACCGCCGTGGTGATTGCGCGCACCACTGGGTGACTTGTTACTGCTACGCACGATTGTCAGAATGGGCCATCATGGACGTTCCCGGTTTTACCAAACAGAATAAGCCTAGCCACCTCGACCCGTTCCGTCGGGCGGTCCTGCGCGGGTTGGCCGTCCTTTTGCCGCCCCTGTTGACGATCGTCATATTTGTCTGGGTTGGTAACACGGTCACGGACTACCTGTTGGTGCCGATGGAAAAGGCGGTCCACGGTCTCCTGGTCAGGCAGTTCCAGCGGGATATTTTGTCGGCTGGGAGCCTGCCTGCCGACCAGCGGCGAAAAGATCGAGTCACCGTTGGCGGCAGCGCTTATCTGCGGGTGGCCGACGACCGTTATGTACCGGCCGAGTATTACCAATATGTATTGGAGCATCAGGGGACCAGGCAGGTCCCCGCGACCGCTGACAATATCGTCCGGCGCTATGTGGAGCAGAAGTACCTGCCGCGTTACATTGTCATTCCCGTGTTTCTGTGCGTTTTCTTATTAATGCTCTATCTGCTGGGCAAGTTCCTGGCTGCGGGAGTCGGCCGTTTTTTCTGGATGCAGTTCGAGCGGATGATCAATCGCCTGCCTCTGGTACGCAGTGTCTATTCGTCGGTCAAGCAAGTAACCGATTTCATGTTCAGCGAACGAGAAATTGAGTACACGCGGGTTGTGGCGATTGAATATCCACGCAAGGGAATTTGGTCTCTCGGCATGGTGACTGGAGAAAGCATGCTCGATATTCGCTGCGCGGCGAACGAACCAGTATTGTCCTTGTTGATTCCCACCTCGCCCATGCCTTTTACCGGATTCACGATGACCGTCAAAAAGAGCGAGACGGTGGATTTGAATATTACGATCGACCAGGCATTCCAATTTATTGTTAGTTGTGGTGTGGTTGTACCGCCGCATCAACTGGTCGAAGCGCTGGCCGATCGCCAGCGTGGCTCGGTGCCAGCATTGGATAGTTCAAAAGAAGTGGGCAGTGGGCAGGAGGCAGGGGGCAGCGATTCGGTGATTCGGTGATTCGAGTGCTTTCCTCAAGCCATCCACTATGCGGGTGGTACGTGATTCATGGCAATTGTAAATTATCAATCATAAATTCCCTGTTTCCTGACACCCGGGCAAGGAATTTATCATTCGTCATTTAACAATAGTCATTTGTCATTGAGAAAAGAAGAAACAGAATCCGCAACGAATTATTGGCCCTTGATACCATTTGCCAATGACAAATGACAATTGACAAATAACTATTGACAATTGATAGCTTCCAGACACCCGATCACCGAGCATCGCCCACCGGTCATGACGCCCCCAGTGCCCTCCAGACCTGGGAAGGGGTCAGGTACAAGTTTTCGGCTTGCACGTCCATCGGCTAAAAAAGCTGTTTGCCGAAAATCGTACCAGACCCCGCCCTCCTGCTGGCAACTCGCCCATCGCTTCACCGCCCGACACCTGACACCCGACACCCGACACCCTGAACCCCGAACCCTATCGTATGACTTCCACACACGACGATACCCCGGAGCCCACGGTTCGTATTGGCACCCGAGCTAGCCAACTGGCCCGTTGGCAAGCGGATTGGGTGGCGCGGGAATTGACCCGACTGGGGGCCGCTGTTGAGATCGTTGAAATAACCACCAGCGGCGACGCGTGCCAGCAAGGCCCCATCTCGAAGATCGTCCAGAAAGGACAAACGGGTGGACAAGGCGTATTCACCAAGGAAATACAAGCGGCGTTACTGCGCAGCGATGTCGATGTGGCGGTGCATAGCCTGAAAGATTTACCGACCGAAACTGTGGACGGCCTGCTCTTGGCAGCGGTGCCCCAGCGCGAACCGGCCGATGACGCCCTGGTGTCGGTACGATACGCTTCGCTTGACGAATTGCCTCGTGGGGCAAGGGTGGGGACCGGTAGCCGGCGGCGACAGGCACAATTGCTTCACGGTCGCCGGGATTTGCAGATCGAGGATATTCGGGGCAATCTCGACACCCGGCTGGCCAAACTCGATGCAGGTCGATACGACGCAATCATTCTGGCCTGCGCCGGGCTGCGCCGATTGGGTCTGGCCACTCGGATCCGGCAACGTCTTGGTCCACCCGGGATGCTGGCGGCCGCGGGGCAGGGCGCATTGGGGATCGAATGTCGCAGCGCGGATGAAACAGTACGAAAGCTGTTAGCCAGGCTCGAAGACTTGCCTTCCCGCCAGGCGGTGACGGCCGAGCGGGTCTTGCTGGCAACACTCGAAGCAGGTTGTCTGGCTCCCGTGGGAGTCTGGGGAAGGGTGGCCACCCAGCAGGTTTGTCTGGATGCGGTGGTGGTGAGCCTCGATGGCCAGCAATGTTTGCGCTCTTCGCACGCAGGCAGCGACCCGGTGGCCGTCGGCCAGCAGGTTGCCAGGCAGTTGCTGGACCAGGGAGCCGCGGCCATCATCGCCGACTCAAAGTGAAAAGAGAAACCACGAAATACACGAAATAAACGAAAATTCAGCAATGTATACACGAAATGCAAGTCTGAACGGATCGCTGATAAATTTGCCAAAAAGCCAATACTGTTCGGCGCGAGATTTGTGATTCCCGTCCGTAAACCACCAGCTCTGCCGGTGGTCGCTGACTGGTTCAGGTGTCTTGACGGGAGCGGAGAACCTCCACGCATCCCCCCGACGTTGAGTAGGACTCCGATAGCCGCGAAGCGGCGGAATCGTCTAGCCGTGGGTGCTAACCCACGGGCTCCGTGTGCCAAAGCGCCCGAACCGCGTAGCGGTGGCATCAATTTCTCCATGGGCATGGTTACTTATTTCCGTCGAGAAAACCCCCGGCTTTGCCGGGGGACTGGCAGAGTTTGACGGTTCCGTAGTGATATTGCTCGTACTCGTACTCGAATGGAATCATTGCATGCAACAGAAACAAGAGGCCATGGGTATTGATGATGACCGATCTTGCCTTCCAGTTGGGTTCGAGTACGAGTACCGCTTTGCTGAGTACGAGTACG
>JAJRWS010000487.1 GCA_024276705.1 Planctomycetota bacterium
ACCAACGGGGGTAGCCTGCCTGATGAGGTCGCCTCGATCACCCAGGATGCAGCTGCCTCGGTCGATGTACCCCTGGGCATCCATACCCACAACGACTGTGATCTGTCGGTCGCCAATTCACTGGCGGCGATCGATGCCGGCGCGATCCATGTGCAAGGTACGATCAATGGCCTGGGAGAACGCTGCGGCAATGCCGACCTGATTTCCGTCCTTGGGAACCTGGCTCTCAAAAAGAAGGGCTACCAGGTTCTGGGAGGCGGCCGGGCGGAGGCCCAATCGGTCCAGCACCTTACCGAGCTGGCCCGGTATGTCTACGAAATCGCCAACATGAATTACCCAGGAGACCAACCCTTTGTCGGCCCCAGCGCATTTGCCCATAAGGGTGGCATGCATGTCCATGCGGTGACCAAGACCTCCAGCAGTTATGAGCACATTGATCCCGTCCTGGTAGGCAACCAACGACGTATCCTGGTGAGCGAGCTTTCGGGGCGATCGAACGTCATCGCCCTGGCCACCAGGCACAACCTGGCGGATGACCGAAAACTCATGGACCAGGTACTACGCGAAGTGGTGGAATTGGAAAACCGGGGCTATCAGTTCGAGGCAGCGGAAGCTTCGTTTGACTTGTTGGTCCAACGGACCGCTGGCACCTTCTCTCCTCATTTTCAGTTGATCAATTACCATGTAAACGTCGCCACCGATCAGTCTCACCATACGACCACCGAAGCGACCGTGAAACTGCGTATCGGCACGCAAACACTCCATGTCGTGGCGGAAGGAGATGGCCCGGTCAACGCCCTGGATGCCGCTTTGCGGAAAGGGCTCAATGGCCATTTTCCCAGTTTGAACCAGATGCACCTGGTCGACTATAAGGTACGGGTCATCAACTCCGAAGCCGCAACCGCGGCAGCGGTCCGAGTCGTGATCGAAAGCCGTGACGAGACCGATACCTGGGGCACCGTCGGCGTCCATGAAAATGTAATCCAGGCCAGTTGGAACGCCCTGGTCGACAGCATCGAGTACAAACTGTGCAAGGGAAAGAATGGGCCGGAGGCTGAGAATTTATGATTTATGATTTATAATTGACAATTTCCAAGTTCCAGACCCCGCCCCTGACACCTGACACCTGACACCCTTTTTCCGTAACCGTTCACGGAAAAGGAACCACGAATGGACACGAATTGACACGAATTGATTCTCAAGGAAGAGGTGTATGAGATCGTGGGGTGCGCCATGGAAGTCCTGAACGAGCTGAAAATCACGGGATTGCAAGTGGGAATTATCCTGAACTTCAAGCAGGCAACTCTCGAATGGAAAAGAGTCGTTCTCTAGAGGAACCGTATGTCAACGAAACCTCCTTACGAATATTCGTGTCCATTCGTGGTTCTCAATACGTGCGTGTGAACGGTAACTTTTTTCCAGACCCCAGACCCCCGACACCTGACACCAGACCCCTGACACCCGACCCCTGACACCTGACACCCGACACCCGACACCTGACACCCGACACCTGACACCTGACACCCGACACCTTATTACCTGAACCCTCCATGACCGCCAGCTCCCAGACTCCCATCTCCGATCTACCTTCTCAGTACGACCATGCCGCCGCCCAGGCCCGGTGGTACCCTTACTGGGAATCTCTGGGCTACTTCCACGCCAGTACCGATCCTGACGACGCGCGTGAAACGTTTACGCTTGTCATCCCACCACCGAATGTGACCGGAGCTCTACACCTGGGCCACGCCCTGAACAACACGCTGCAAGATATCCTGGTACGCATGAAACGGATGCAAGGATTCAATGTCTTGTGGATGCCGGGGACCGACCATGCGGGCATTGCCACCCAGGCAATCGTCGAGCGGCGTCTTCTGGAAGAGGAGAAACTGTCCCGGCATGACCTGGGGCGCGAAAAATTGGTTCAGCGGATCTGGACATGGAAAGAGCAATACGAAAGACGAATTCTTGGGCAACTGAAACAGATGGGCTTTAGCTGCGACTGGAGTCGACTGCGTTTCACACTTGACCCGGTATGTGCTAAGGCGGTTCGAGAAACGTTTTTCAAGTTATTCAAGGACCACAAAATCTACCGTGGCAAACGGCTGGTGAATTGGGACACGTTCCTGCAGACGGCCGTCAGCGACGATGAAGTGTTCCACGAAACCGTGCAGGGCCACTTCTGGCATTACCGGTACCCGGTCGTTGGGCCGCAACCGGGCGAGCCGACACATGTCACGATCGCCACGACGCGACCCGAAACAATGCTCGGCGACACGGCCGTGGCCGTGCATCCCGACCCGGCCACGGCACTGGCGAAAACCGAAGCCAACCTGGGTGAAAAGCTGGCCGCCGCGACGGACAAAGATCGCGAACCGATCGCGGCGCAAATCGAAGCGGTTCGGGCGCGGCGTCAGACAAAGCTGGCGGAACTTGAGCAACTGCGCGACATGGCTGCCGCTGGCCGGATGCTCGAACTACCGCTCACAGGCAGGCAAATTCCACTCATTGCCGACCCGTGGGCCAAACCGGAGCTCGGCTCGGGCTGCGTGAAAATCACGCCGGCCCACGACGCCAACGACTATGAGGTCGGGCAACGTCATCCCGAAATCGGCGCCATCAATATCCTCAATCCTGATGGCACGCTGGGCGAGGGCGTACCGGAAAAATATCGTGGCCTCACGGTGAAAAAAGCGAGGAGAGCGGTAGTCGACGATCTGGAAGCGGCCGGTCTGCTGGTCGAAATCGAGGACCGCGAAATCGACCTGGCTCATAGCGACCGCAGCAAGACGCCGATCGAGCCCTACCTGGCCGATCAATGGTTCGTGAAGATGGACCAGTTGGCCCAGTCGGCCATGGATGCGGTCGCTGACGGCCGCGTCCAGATCATCCCCCCGCGGTATGCCAAAGGCTACCAGGACTGGCTTGGCGAAAAACGGGACTGGCCCATTGGCCGACAACTCTGGTGGGGTCATCAGATCCCGATCTGGCATGCGCCCACGGCAACCGAAGCCGATCTCCGCAAAGCGTTTGCCGGTCGCACGGATGTGGTTTGGCAACGGGACGAAGAGAAAGACGAATGGCTTCTCTGTGCCGAGCAGGAAGACCTGGCCGCCGATGCGGTAGCCGGCCATACCCTGACCCGTGAGGAAGATGTCCTCGACACCTGGTTTTCCAGCGCTCTCTGGCCCTACTCCACGCTGGGCTGGCCCGAGAAAACAGCTGAACTTGCCCGGTTCTATCCGACTGACGTGCTGATCACCAGCCGCGACATCATCACGCTGTGGGTCGCCCGCATGGTTCTGAGCGGACTCTACAACATGGGAGAAGTCCCTTTTTCCAAGGTCTACATCCATCCCAAGATCCTGGACGCCTACGGCGAAACGATGTCCAAATCGAAAGGCAACGGGGTCGATCCACTCGATGTGATCGATAAATTCGGAGCCGATGCACTCCGATTCGGGATCGCCCACCTGACGACGGAAACTCAAGATGTGAAGATGCCGGTCGAATTTGAGTGTCCCTACTGTGACACCCGAATCAAGCAGACCAAGAAGAATCGCACCTTGCCACGTGTCCCATGCCCCCAATGCGGAAAATCCTTCAGCACCCAATGGGCCGAGTCGGATGACGACAAAGCCTTGCCGCGCGGCGCGGCCGTGAGCGAACAGTTTGAGCTCGGACGCAATTTCTGCAACAAGCTGTGGAACGCCTCCCGGTTCGCACTGATGAATCTGGCCGATTTCGAACCTGGGCCAGTTTCCGAGCAAGGGCTGACCATCGAGGACCGCTGGCTGCTGTCGCGTCTGTCGACCGTCACGGAACAAGTGACCGTGGCACTCGAATCTTTTCACTATGCGGACGCGGCCCGCACGCTTTACCATTTCGCCTGGGATGAATTTTGCAGTTTTTATCTTGAAATGACCAAAGCCCGCTTTGGCGTGTCGAGCGAGCGAGTCCTCGTGCAACGGGTATTGGCGCACGCACTCGATATCCTGTTGCGGCTGCTGCACCCGATGATTCCCTATTTGACCGAAGAAGTCTGGCATTTGCTGGCCACCGTCGCGCCCCAGCGGGGAGTCCCCGCTCCCTGCCCAACCGCCGAGAGTGTTTGCATCGCTCCGTGGCCCAAAGCAGACCCGACTCACCAGGACAAGCTCATCGAAAAACAGTTCGCTCAATTTCAAGCCGTGTTGGGAGCGATTCGCGAAATCCGCACGCGTCAGAACGTACCGCCGAAAGAATCGATTCCTTTCAGTGTCCGCTGTGACCAGGCCACCGCGAGTCGACTCGAGCCGATGCAGGCCTACTTCACTCAAATGGCCCGGGCTCAAGCGACCGCCTGGGGCCCCAAAGTCACCGCGGGTGCGCAAGTGGCGAGCGTCACACTCACCGAGGGCGGCTTGCCGATCGAGGTGCATGTCGACATCAGCGCCTATATCGATGTCAAGGTGGAACAAGCACGACTGGTAAAACAGCGTGACGATCTGATCCGTCATATCGGGAACATGGAAAAGAAACTGGGAAACGAAAATTTCGTCAGCCGGGCCCCGGCCGCCGTCGTTCAGCAGCAACGAGACAAACTGGCCGAAGTCCAGGGGCAATTGGTTTCGGTCGAGGCCGCGCTGGCGAAATTGGCGAAATAGGGGCAGTATATTCCTTACGGGCACGCACTGGCCTATAATGACCATGTGGTATAATTGTTCCCCGGCCATCGACCATCTGCTCTGATTGAAAGGTGATTCACCAATGCCCGTAGCCATGGAACTCTCGCGGATTATTATCAGCGAAATCAACAACGAGCAGGTCATCTACCTGAAAGAAATTGATGGCAACCGAACTTTCCCGATCCTGATCGGCATCTTCGAAGCGACCAGCATCGACCGCCGAGTCAAAGAGATCGAAACTCCGCGCCCTCTCACGCACGATCTGCTCGTGAACGCGGTGGAACTGCTCGGCGGCACCTTCCAAGATGTGATCATCAGCGAATTACGCGAACATACCTACTACGCGGTCTTGCGCGTTCGGCACGAAGGAGAATTGCTCGAACTCGATGCGCGTCCCAGCGACGCCATTGCCGTCGCAGTCACCTGCGCCCCACCTCTGCCGATTTACGTAAGTGAGGACGTGCTCACCGATGTGATGGGCGAAGGGATGTAAGAAATTCGGAATTCGGATTGCGGAATAAGTCACGCCGCATTCCGAATTTCTACGATTCGAGCACATCGGCGAATGCCTGCTGGAGTGCCTCGTAGGCATTCTCGGCATTCTCTGCGGCAACCACCACGTTCACCCGAACCTCACTGGTGTTGATCATCTCAATGTTAATGCCCGCGCCCGACAATGCACGAAACATGCGGATTGCCACTCCCGTGTGACTACGGACTCCGATGCCCGTGACCGTGAGGATGGTGATTTCACCCTCAGCCGTGACTCGGCCACCCATTTGAGTGATTAGATCCTCCAATAGGGCGACGGTCCGTTGGACGTCTGCGCGAGGTACCGTCACACTGACGCTGGCACACTCCTCCTCGCCGACACTCTGGACAATCATGTCGGCCAATATTTCCTCCGCCGCGATCGCCTCAAACACCTGGGCTGCGATACCGGGATGGTCGGGCACCTGGTCGATGGTCACACGAGCTTGCGAATCATCTCGAGAGATGCTCTCGATGGTCAAATCTTCCATATGTTGCAAACGAGAAACGACATCGATCGGACTCACCGGATTCTTGATCGTGGCTGCGGACTCACCTTCCCCTCCGCCAAACTGCATCCGCGCGCTGGGTGCTATATCGAGTTCAAATTCCTGATGGACTGCCTTCAAGGCGTTCAAGGCCTGATCCCTGGCAATCAATACGGATATCTTGATCTGGCTGGTCGTGATCGCCTCGATGTTAATGCCGGCGGCAGCGAGAGCTCGAAACATGCGGTCGGCCACCCCCGTCTGGGTGGCCATGCCAAGCCCAACGATGGAGACTTTGGCAACTTGCTGGTCATGAGACACTTTTCCTGCACCAAGTTGGCTCACCACCGGCTTGACGACACGAAGCGACTTGTCCAGATCGCCCGTCAATACGGTGAAGGAAACATTGGCTCGGCCCTCCGCGCCAATGTTTTGCACAATCATGTCGACCGTGATATTTTCCTCGGCCAATCGGGAGAAAATCGCATGCGTCATGCCAGGCTGGTCCGGGACGTCACCGATCGTGATACGAGATTCCTGCCGGGTCAGCGCTGCTCCACTAACCGCCCGGTCCATCCTTTCCCCCACGGAGCCAATCATGGTGCCCGGATCGTCCGTAAACACTCCGCTATTACGGACATGGATCGGCACATTGAACTTTTTGCCGAACTCGATCGACCGGCTATGCATCACTCCCGCGCCAAGGCTGGCCAACTCCAGCATTTCGTCGTGACTCACCTGGTCCATTTTGCGTGCATCGGCGAGCATACGGGGATCGGTCGTGAATACGCCATCGACATCGGTGTAGATTTCACACGCTTCCGCCCCCAATACGGCTGCCAGGGCCACGGCGGTCGTGTCGCTGCCCCCACGACCAAGCGTGGTGATATCAAAATTCTCGTCGATGCCCTGAAACCCGGCGGCGATGACGATATTCCCATCGTCCAACAGGCACCGAATACGCTCGGTTGAAATCGATTGAATCCGTGCCCGAGTATGCGAACTATCGGTGCGAATGCCTATCTGCCCTCCGGTGAGACTCACCGCGTTGGCTCCCAGCGCATGAACTGCCATGGCCATCAGAGCCACGCTGACTTGCTCGCCCGTGGAAAGAAGCATGTCAAGCTCGCGTTCCGGAGGTGTCGGGTTGATTTCGGCGGCCAGGCTCATGAGCATGTCGGTATTCTTGCCCATCGCACTCACCACCATCACCACTTGATGGCCATCCTTCTGAGCGCGAATCGCTTTACGCGCCGCGGCGAGAATTTTTTCACTATCGGCCACGCTCGTGCCGCCAAATTTTTGAACGATAATTGACATGGTTGAGGTGTCGGGTGTCGGGGAAAAAGGGTTCAGGGTTCAGGGTTCAGGGTTCAGGGTTCAGGGGTCAGGTGTCAGGTGTCGGGTGTCGGGTGTCGGGTGTCGGGTGTCGGGTGTCAGGTGTCAGGTGTCAGGTGTCGGGTGTCAGGTGTCAGGTGTCAGGTGTCAGGGGTCGGGGGTCGGGGGTCAGGATAGGGATCGGGACTCGGGATTGCTATCGAAGTCCGCGAATGCATAAGGAACGGAATCTTCTTGGACCGGGTAGCCTCTGCCCACTGCGGCCATCGACAGAGAGCAGAACCTTTCATTGAGCCCAAAGCATCAATCATAAATCATAAATTCACTGCCCCTTCCTCAATAAACCAGCGCATCGCGCGCCAGCCTTCTTCGAAGGCCAGTGCTGAATCGGCGGCGTTGGTATCTCCGTAGCGGGTAAACGAATCTGGCTCGATTTGTGTACCGGCCATCGCCACGGGCACATTGCCATGCGTGTGCGTTTTTGTGTTCAGGAAAGTCGGGTGATCGGGAGATATCATCATTCGCCAGGCGTCATGCGATTGAATGGCCTCTGCCAAGGGTCCGACAATATGCTGGTCGATCGCTTCGATTGCCCGCACTTTCGCCGCACAATCTCCTTCGTGAGATGCTTCGTCCGGCGCCTCGACATGAACGCAAATCAAATCCACATCCGCCAGTGCGGCAATGGCTGCACGGCCTTTGGCTGCATAATCGGTATCGGTATAGCCGGTCGCCCCAGAAACTTCAAGCCGCGGCCAGCCAACCAGGGAAGCCAGACCACGCAGCAAGTCCACTGCGGTGATCATCGCCCCACGAAGATCATACAGATCAGCAAAGGGAGTAAGACTGGGAGCCTGCCCCACACCCCACAGCCAGACATGGGTGGCTGGCAATTTCCCTGCAGCCCTACGCTTTTGATTGACTGGGTGGTCCGCGAACAGGCGCGCCGAAGCGGTCATCAGCTCGACCAGGACATCACTGCCCGGCCCACGAGGGTAGTCATTCAGGACGCTTTGGTCCGTCAAATCATGGGGAGGCGTGGCCCGTAAGTCCATACTGAAGGGCCCACACTCGCCAGCGCTTCGCCATAGGAGCAAGTTGCGATAGCTCACGCCAGGAATAAATTCAAACTGCCCTCCACACACCTTTTCGCCTGCCAATTCCTCCTGAACCGTTTGCAGCAACTCGGTCGCCTCTTCGGTGGAGATATGATCCGCGGTAAAATCTCGCATTGTCTGATCTTGGATGGTAACCAGATTGCAGCGAATCGCCCAATCCCGGGCTGCCAGATGGATCCCTTGGGCAGCCGCCTCGATCGGCGCACGACCGGTAAAATTCTCCAGCGGGTTGTACCCCAACAGGCTCATATTGCCCACTTCCGAACCGGCCGGCAACTGCCGAGGCGTATGGCATGCGCGTCCAATCACGCCGGCCGTAACCAGTGCATCCATCGCCGGAGTATGGGCAGCTTCCAGCGGAGTGCGTCCGTCCAGTTCAGCCTGCGGCTCATCCGCCGCCCCATCAGGGATAACAATTGCATATTTCATTGTGAGTTATCAGTTGTCAGCTGTCAGTTGTTAGCTGAGAGATTAGTTAGTTAGTTCCACTGTATGAGTTCCAAATCGAACCTAACCCAATTCACCACAATACGTTAGCTGTACTAGCGTTTCGACCGGAACACAAACTAAAAAAAGGTTTAGAACACTAATCTGCGCTAATCTGCGCTAATGAAAATCTAGTATTAGTGCAAATTAGCGAAGATTAAGATTAGT
>JAJRWS010000488.1 GCA_024276705.1 Planctomycetota bacterium
ACAGAATTCTTGGACGGTGATTTCGACTTCTTGCGGGGCATGATAGCAGTCCTTTCTGCCACCATTCTAAGAGGTTCACCTGTCCGGCAATTCAGGACCACCTCAGACCCTACAATTTCCACATTGGCTAAGTCGCTTGTTACCTCCACAGCGTTATGTAATCTTTTTCCTCTGGCTGACCATTGCCACTTTTATAGGCGAATATGGCTTCATGGAGGGACTCGAACTGATTATCGGTGCGAAACCGGACGGCTGGCAATGGCCCGTCGGGCATAACTTGCTTCTCGGCATGTGGTTATTAATCCTTGCCAGTTGGCGTACCGGAGATAAGAACCCCGTCAGCAACCATCCCTATCGCCAGTGGCTAGCAACATCGCCTTGGACGCCTAACCGTGAATTGCCGTTTGGCCCCGTTCTGTTGGTTTGGCAAGATGTTTTCATCTTGGGCAGTGTTTTGCTGCTTTGGACGGCACCAACGCATCGTTTGTATTTGCTACTGGCATTTTTCGTGCCCTATTGCGCTGCTTTGATATCAAGTAACTTTTGCATCAAGGCGTACGGATCAGTGTATGCCTCGCTTTTTATCGCTTCGTTTCTGCCGTTTGTGATCGGAAACCCGTGGTTAACCTTGCTAGTAACGCTCGGTGTGTACGCGAGTTGCCACATCGGTTTTCGAGCCAAAATGCGAGATTTTCCTTGGAATGATTGCTCGCTAGAGAAGAGTCTGTTCGTTAGCAAAGAATACATTGCAAACGATGCTTGGCCTCTGGTGAATCGGGGCCGACTGCGCGATACCAAACCGAAGATTCCGTGGAAGCATGTGATCGGCATTAGCTTTTTGGTTGCTTGGCTTGCTAGCGAAGCAACATATTTCCTAATGCTTGCCCCGAATATTCAGCAAAAGCATAGCGAGCCTTCTTTAATCGCGGGCCTGCTAGGGTTGTTCACATTTTTTGCAGCTATAATACGCTACTCTGTTTACGCTAATTCGCGCCTTCCACCTTTGGGCTTACTCGGGCGTATAGCTACAGGCAAACTGATCATTCCAGGCTACGATGTGATTCTTTTAGCGCCGCTGGTGATATTAGGAATCGGGTGTGCGTTGCCGATCGTAGCTTTTATGGTCTTCGGTCTTTCATTTCCAATCGGCGTTTTTATTTGCGTCTTTACGGTACTGGTGATGGCTTTGGGGATGGGACCGTCTTTGCCAAGTTGGATTTTGACGGGCGAATACCGCATGGTGATTGGGAAGCCCAATAGCTTGAAGAATGAGTGGGTTCAAACGCAATAACGCTACGAGGCTTCCAGTTTCCCCTCGGTCCCAGGCTCTGCCTGGGACCGCACTACTTTCTCTCGCTTTTTTCTAGGAGAGATCCGAGCAGCAGAGTGAGTGCTATTTATATCCTGTTTATCCCGAAGGGATTCAAGCCATTAGCCGGTGGTTGAGCGTAGCGACACCACCGGGATATGCGTTGAGAATCAAATTGCATCCTGAAAGGATGCCAGCAAGGCCCCTTTGGAAACAGTTTTTTCAGAGTTCAAACTTGCACAAGCTGGCATCCCTTCGGGATGCACGGACTTTTGGTTTTGTTTCCGGTGGTGTCGCTTCGCTCAACCACCCGCTAATGGATTTGATCCCTTCAGGATCATCCGACTTGTGCAGTGGGTTTCCAGGCAGAGCCTGGGAACCAGTTTGCTTTTTTGCATTCGTTGCTACCGCGACGTCTTCCAAACTGGATCGACGTGCGAGGACTCGGACGATTGGAACCAGCGCGTAAGCGTTGTTTTTTGGCGTGTGTAAAAATGGACGCTTTCGGTGCCTTGGAGGTGGAGGTCGCCAAAGAACGATTGGTTCCAGCCGGTGAAGGGGAACCACGCCATCGGCGCAGGCACGCCAACGTTGATGCCGATCATGCCGGCGTTGAAGTGCTGTTTGAACTCGCGGGCGTCGTAGCCGTCGCGGGTGAAGATCGAGGCGCCGTTGCCGTCGGTCGCGCCGACGCTTAACGTGCTGGCATGATCGCACAATTCGCTAACAAGTGGTTCGGCGATGTCGCCGACCGCGACAGCTACGTTGCCAGCCATCGCCTCGGTGAACTCATTCATCGTCGCCTCCACGCAACGGCACAAAAGGAGGCGAAGAATCGCGGGACTCGGAGGATTCAGGGATGCCAGTCTCAATGACCTGCCTTAGACGACGGGCTCCAAGGTCCAGTCGGTGAGGGCGGCATCCCAAGCCTGCTGTCTGTCGCTCGTGGATTCGTCTGTGTCGGCGAAGGCTTCCTGGTCGGTCGGATCGTCTGCGGCCAATGCTAGGTCAATCGTGGCGACTTGGCGAGAATCGACGGTCTCGGCCGGACTGACGGGCCAGTCCCAGACGATGTCGGTAGCCTCTTCCTCTTGCTCATCTGCTTGGAAGCCGGCCAAAATAGAGAACAGGTCCAGCTCAGGCAAAGGTTCGATTTCCCTGCGTAGTGGGACTTCCTCGATCACGCGGCGCGAGATGCCATTGCCCAAGTTTCGCTGCCAGGTGAGGAAGTCGCTGCCGTCGAGATCGTTGCCGAAGCGAGCCTGCCAGCCCAACGCGGGGTCGTAGAGGTCGTCGCCGTCGACGTCGCCATCGGAGTCAAAGTCGCCTGGGCCTCCGTAGATTTGCTCCTGCAGATATCTGTTCTCGATGCCGGAGTAACTGATGGTCGAAGCGTCGATCGTTACTTTGCCTGAGCCGACTACATACAGCCCTGGAACCGACGCAGTGGCGTACAAGCCGTCTTCGTTCACGTAAAGCTCATCGCCAGGTGCGATCCACGGAAAATCGCCGCTGATGTTGATCTGCTCGAACGCTGGGCCGACAACGCGAAACTCGTCGGCGCCGCTGTTGCCGTCCAGCAAAAGTGTACCGACGCCGGCGTCGCCTTCGACGGTGAACTCGTCGCCTTGGTAGCCGCTGGCAAGCGACACGACCTCGACGTTGCCGTACTCGACGTCGATTGGGATTGCTACGTTGTCGAACAGAACGTGCTCTTCGTACCGACCGATCGAATCGGAAGTGATCGTGTACTTGCCACCGCCCGGCAATTCGTACGGGTTGTTTTGGTCGAAGACGTTAAACGTGTCAGTGCCCAGTCCGCCATCGACTTCCAGCCCGTCGACGAGTTCCATGTTCTTGTCCGTCGGACTGGCATTGACCACATCGTCGCCGTCGCCGGTCTGAATCAGTGCGCGAGTCCAAGGCGTGCTATCCACGTTGACCGTGTCGCCCTGTGATCCTGTGCTGAGCTTGAGATCTTCGACGCTAGAGTAGTCGACGTTAATATTGGCAGGCGAGCCAAGCAGGTAAATCATCGCCTCGCCTCGAATGACTCGCGACGCGGAGACGGTGTAGTCGTCGCTGAGCGAGAAGCCGTAGGGGTTGTTCTGATCGCTGATGATCAGTTTGTCGATGCCGGCGTCGCCGTTGAAGACGAGGTCGTCGACCAGTTCCATGTTCTTGTCATTCGGGCTAGCGTACAACCGATCGTTGCTGGCTCCGCCGTTGACGATCGTCCGGCCGATGGGTGTGGCGTGCACGCGGATGTTGTCGACCAAGTCGGTCGTGGTCAGTTCGAGGTTCTCGACGTTTGAGAAATCGACGTCGTAGACGGTTGGGGCTCCATTCCCGATCGAAAACAAGTCGGATAGGTAACGCGAGACGCTGTGGTCGTCGACGTCGTAGTTGGCATTCGCCGTGGCGCTGCCGGTTTTGTTGTGGTCGTAAATGCGAATCGTGTCGATTCCCGCATTGCCGTTGACGTATGTGTTGTCGAACTCCTCTAGATTGCCGAGCGAGGAGCCGAGGGTAATCACGTCGTCTCCATTGCCTGTTCGTACGTTCATGACGCTGGAGAGGGCGCTGACGACGTTCACTATGTCGGTCTGCCCACCGGTTCGAATGTCGGCACTCTCTACGCCGGTGTAGGCAATAGATACGGGCAAGGGTATGCCCGGATTCCAAGGTTGCGAGCGAAATCTCGACACGCCACTGTCGGAGATCGTATACAGGCGGCTCAGAGCGGCGTTGCTGTAGGGGTTGAACTCGTCGTTGACAGAAATCGTGTCGGTGTTGAAGCCGCCGTTGAAGGTCATGCCGCTGACCATCTCGATGTTACGTACTCCTGGCAAGACGTTCACGCGGTCGTTGCCCCAGCCGCCGTTGATCTCCAAATCGATCCCGGCATTCCAGCCTTCGATCCTGAAGTTGTCGCTGCCGAAACCGCCATTGATCGTCACCGAGTCCAGCGTGCTGATCCAGTTCGTGAATTGGACTACACCGTTAAGCTCCACTTCGACCGAGGGTCTAAGTCCGCTGTTGTCCAGCCGTAGGACAAAGTCGTCGTCTCCGCCGGTGCCGCTGACCGTCAGATCGGTCCAGGCATTTACGTAAGCGGTATTCAGAACCTGTCCGATGGAACCACCCGGTAGATTGGTCGACTCCGAGTTCATCAAGTACGAGGCCTGAATGTTGCCTGGAAAAGAGGTAATGCGAGAGCGGAAGTTGCCCGCGCCGCCACCCGTGGAGCCGTTGTGAGAATAAAGGGTGCCAAAGGCGTCGCTCGAATCGAACCAACCCAGTTCCTGCTGGTCACGCATGTTGCGCGTGGACGTCCAGAGGATGCTGTTGTCGTTTTCGATCGCGTCGAGGAACGTTGCCAGCTCGCGAGCGGTTAGCTTCCAGCCGAAGGCGCCCCCTGTGTTACTCAGGTCCCATTGATCGAGCCCCGAGTTGGCGTTGGCAGTGGCAAAGTTGTAGCCGATAGCCGGATTGGCCTGGTTCGTTATCATGTCGGCGCCGGTGATTCCCATCGGATCGAAGATGTTGTCCTTCACGTAGTTTTTGTACATCAAACCACTGATGAAGTCGCGGCCAAAGATGAAGCCGGCGGTCAGATTCAACGAAGGATTCTCCAATTTGGGCAACACCACTTTCGCTAACAACGAGAAATTGGCATTGTTGTAACTTTCGTCCCACCGCGGCGTGTCGTACACGCTATCGGCTGCGACGGTCGGCGCCGACAAGCCGGCTTCAACCAGGTTCTGCAGGTTCGCGAAATTGTTGTTGCTGTAGCTGTTGAAGTCGACGCCGATCGGGTTATTGACTTCGCGTAGCCCGCTACGGTGCGTAAGTAAGTGTCGCAGCGTCACATTTTGCACGTTGGCACCGGGGTTCCAATCGCTTGGCAAGAAATCGACCAGCTTTCTGTTAAGCTGCACATCGAGCCCGCCCGGCATTGACTGGAGCTTGTGCAGAATCGCCGTGGCGGTGATCGTCTTCGAGACACTGGAAACTTCCAGCTCGGTCGTTGAAAAAAAGTTGCGCACTGGCGAGTCAGCAGCGGTGCGTCGCAAGCCGCCGCTGCCGACGGCTACATTGACGGTGCCGCCTGCATTGATCGCGTAGCCGTAGCCGACCGCGTTGCCATCGGAAAGGAACTCGATGTTGTCGCCCATCAACTGAGCATCAAAGGTCGACGAACCGGTCAGCACGGCCATCATGCGGCGGTCTTCCAAGTGCTCGACGCTAAAGCGAGGACGGTTGACTTGGGTCGGCTTGCAACTGCGATTCCAAGATTTCTTGAAAGTGCCCATGACATTTTTCCTTTATGCGGCGATTTTTTGGGAGGCAAGCTGAGAGTTCGTTGCCTTGCTTACATAGGTAATCAACAGCCCGGGCAATCACCCGACACTCCGGGAACAAAAAAGTCGGAATTTCCTGTCGTACCCCTGTTTTTGCGGGGAATTTAAGGTTCTTGAGGAGATGGCACATGGGCGTGGAGATAAGGCCCCGCCGTCAGAGAGCCCTGAGGGCCCGAGGTGCTGCCGTCAGGGCGCCGACCTCTGCCGCTGGGCGGCAGAAGGTCACTACGTATTGGCTTTTTTATCGTCGCAATGTGCAAACTCAGCTACTGAGTTGACACAAGGATTCGTGAGCGGCGAGCGACCTATTTAGTAGTATGTGAAAGTGCGGTCGGTAAAATTGGCCGAGCGACATAGCCAGCAGATTTTTGACGCGGATGTTGACCCTGGGCTGTTAGAAAGTTGGGGTTGTAAGTCATTGGACTTTATCCGGCTTTTATTCCGAGAAAAAAATAAAAAATCACCACGGGGACACAGAGAAAAGGACTCTTGATGAGAATTCTCTGTAAGACAAACCCGTAAAAGCTTGTTTTCTTGACACGCTTTTTTGAAAGAAGAAACCGCTAATCAACGCTGATGAACGCTCATCAAACACCCATGTTTTGCGTTTATTTGCGTTCATTTGCGGTGCCTTTTTGGTTGCGGCCACGGGCCGCGATGGGATCTCTGTGGCAATATTTTTCTTCCTAAACGCCAAGGAAATGCTGGCAACGCACATTTCCTAGGGGGTTTTTCTTGGCGCTCTTGACCACTACACAGTCGCTTGACGGTTCTCTTTATTCCGAGCGACTTCGCCGTTCTCTTGAGGGTGTTAATGCGGTTATATTGTTTCCACGACAGAACGGCTCGTGCACAACGAATTGGTCCTGTAGCTTGTCTGTTTCAACCAAAACTCGACCAAGGAAGGCAACGGCGGCATTCGTCTTTCGGTCATGCCCTGGGCACAGGCGATGGCTTCTGCGGCGATGTATTTTTATCTCGCAACCAAAAGAACCCTCCAGTAGCAAACGAGACCAAATAGGTTGCCACAAATGCCGCTGCGATGAAGGGGGCCGCAACAGGCAGAAGCCATGCCACAAGCAGCGACACATTGACGATGCCAATCGACGTAGCTGACTTGGTCAGACTGCGAATCATGTAGGGCATCTTAAATGGAGCAAGCATCGACACCGAATGAAGCAGAAATACTGCTATCAAGTAGGGCGTTGGATTGCAGCCAGCAATCTGCGATACGAGTAGGATAAAAAAAATGTGTCGAATCAGTTCGTTGGTTGGCGAGCCTGTTCCGGTAGCTGAGGTCGGATTGATGCGAGTGACAACGCGCACCGCCATCGCAACTGTGGCCACCAAACTGCTCGCAAGGCAAATGCTTCCCAGATAAGAAATCCCAACTCCCTGGGGCCCAGTCGCTTGGAAATAGTACATCCCCACTACCATCACAAAGACGGTATGCACAATAGCATCGCAGACGTTGTCCAAGAGAGCACCGATGTTGCTGCGGATGTTCAACTTGGCCGCCAACACACCGTCCAAATCGTCCATGACGTTGTTGTAGATCATCAACGGGAGCAAGTACTGATAGCCATGCTCGCCAAAGAGTAGGCAGAGCGGAAGTATGCCAAGAATGGAAGCGGTGTTCGCCAAGTTCCTGATCACTAAGTTTCGAGGGGGGGCGTTTCGAGGTGGGTCTTGCATCGCTAATTTCGGAGTACGCTCGCTAGGAGAGAGCACCCACATCGCCTTTCTACGCGGCATCGCGTGAAGCACTAGTATTGCGTCGCAGCTTTATTTTTGGATTGGCTCATTGTGGTACGCCTCTCCGAGTCGTACGACTTACGACTTGGAGAGGCGCCAGATTGTGATGATTCCGGCTCTGCCGCAGCCCGAAAGTTGAGTTGCGAGGCAGTTGGCTGAATCAAGGGTAGTCACGGTCCGACCGCACCCGAAATCAACCGTCCGTTACCGCTTGGAAAGAGGCGTTCCGCTTCGCGAAGATCATCGAGTGTATCGATTTCATACCAACGCTGGTCATCGAAGAATACCGCCTCAAAAGAGAGATCTCTCTTTGCAACCATTTCCGCAAACACCGCCTCGTAATATCCATTTACGCGGCCTGCCGAAATGAATTCTTCTAATCGTTGTGTAATGCGTTGCCAGGAGGGTTGCGAGAAGCTGTACATATTGACTGTTTTGTAAGCTGCGGTTTTTTGGGAGCCTGGCTCTGGGAGCCGATCTTCGCCCATGTGCCGATCTCCGCCCATGTGAAAGCGTATCACTTGTTGCGAATGATCGAGCGAAACCGTGGTGCCATTCATCCAGGGCAAGATGCGCGAGACGGCAATCCGATCGGGCGCTAGCATTTTGCCAAGTAGGGCATCATCGAAGATGAGATCGCATTCAAGAAGCAAGAATGGCTCTTGAATCGCGTGGCGGGCTGCCCACAAGGAGTAGATGTTGTTCGTGGTGCGATATTTTGCGCTACTGACATACTCGATTGTCAGCCCGCTCGTTAAACCGTCCAGCCCACACACTAAGTTATCCAGATAATCACGTAGACAACCATCCATGTGTCCTACGACGACCACGAGACGTTCGAAATCCCAGGACTGCAACCCAAGAACGAGGCGTTCAAGGATCGTAGTTCCGTTGATTTCGGTTAGGCATTTGGGCGAATCATCGGTGAGTGGTTGCAGGCGACTG
>JAJRWS010000489.1 GCA_024276705.1 Planctomycetota bacterium
CCCAATGTGCCGATCAACTTCAGCGATTTTTCGCTTAATATTGCTTCCAATGTTACGGGTTCACTTGGGCCACAGAATATCGATCTGCTCAGCAGTCTGACCGGATTCACTTCCGCGGATTCTCTGGGCACGTTCAATCCTGCCGATCCAGGTGGTTTCGCCAATGCGAGCCATACTTATGATCTGACTGGCGTTGCGGCGTTGCAAGGTGTGAACGTACCGGTCGAATTTCGTCTCTATTTTTCTGACATCGGCAACCGCATTTCCATTGGTAATGTGTTCAACGGTGGAGCCATCACCGACGACGTGGTGATCCGTGGCACCGTGGTTCCGGAGCCCAGCTCTTTACTGCTACTTGGTTTGGGCACTTTGATGGGTGTCGCTTCGCTGCGGCGCAGCTAGTCGCAACCGAGCCGGATGGTATCACACGGGTCTGCAGAGACTGGTGATTTCGTTCGGGTAATCAGATGGTCAAGGCTCGGCCTGGGGAAACGCAGGTCGGGCCATTTTTTTGTTGTATTCCACATCGACCAATCGGCAAGATTCAAAGAATGCGTATTTATTTCAATCCATTATTCCTTTTGGCCATTGGCGTAAGCGGCTTGCGACCGGCCCATGGCAATCCCATCGATTTCAATAACCGTACCGATGGCCTCTACAGCCCGACCATGTTGGCCCAGGACTTCAACGACCCACCGTGGAATAACGGGGTGACGCAGGGCCGGGCCGGCATTGTCAGCGGAGTGGACGCTTAGCCGCACTCGGTCTGGCTATGATGTCGTCCGTTGCAGGCCGGAACAAGCCTCGCGCAGCAATCTGGTTTTGATGTTGCCCGTAGGCCGGAACAAGCTCCGCGCAGTTCCGGCAATCTCCTTGTGCTTTCGGCAGTGGCTTGCCAGCCAGGGTGATCTGTCCCGACACCGGTACCAGCGAATGGCCCGGTCCACCACAGCCGGCCAGCAGCAAGAAACCTAACAGCCAAATGGTGTTCTGGGTCTGCCAGACCAGCCAGCGAGGCTTTTCCGCGAACCCGTGCGTGGGGGCCGTCATGATTCAGTTCTCTTGGACCAACTCATTGCCAGCAATCGAGCAGAGCCCGCCAAAGACATCCAGGTCGATCGACTCCTGGATGGGCGATACGGAACCGTCGCAGCGGAGGAAATTGATGATTCCCGGATGAAAACTGTGCCACATGGCCATGCAGACCCGGTTCGAGCCAGGCCCAGGCGGAAGTGACTGACACTTGTCGTAGTCGCCCAGGAACATGCGCGGATCGTTCCAGGCCTGCGACATGGCGTAGCCGCCCCACGTGTAGGCCCAGAAAGTGCGCCGGTTGGGATTGGTGCTGGTGGTGTGCTCTCCAACCATCAGCGTGTTGGAAGTGCCATCCTCGATGTTTCGCATCGATTCCTCGGTCAGATCCAGGTAGCCAACCAGGTGCATGGGGCCACGCCAGCCAAGCTGTAATTCTCCCTTGTAAATACCGCTGCCGATTTCTTCGGCCAGGTACCACGTTTCTTTCCCTTTGACCCGGCCCGTATTGGCCCGATAGGAGCCGGTACGAAATTCACGTTTATCACGCCAGCCACCTTCCATGCCGCTTTCAGGCACCAGTAGCTCTTGGGGAAGATCCGACGGACAGGCGAAATTGGGCGCATCCGCCTCCCGGAGTTGTTTGTTGATCGGATCGCCAATGGTCCGTTCCTGGTGCAGGAGCTGGTAAAGATTCTGGCTTTCCATATAACGTTATATTAAGTTCTGTCAACCATTGCGCATCTGGTGCTGCAGCGTTGACGTTTTATGTTTCCGAGGATAGGGTGTTATATAACGTTTGATGATACTGCGGATTGGATCCTTGCGCCGGGTAGAGAACGTCAGTAGTTCCAAGAATGGCCAATGAAGCCGCCCCGGACAACATGCTAGTAGTGAATGAACGACGGTTCTCGGGCGGCTTATCGGCCTGTCTCATGCAGAGCTGGGTGGCAATTTAGAAGATTGTATAAGCGGTTTGTCCGCGGAGGTTCGTGCTAATGTCCCAAGGCGTCACGATCAAGGACTTGGCTCAGGAACTGGGACTGCATTTTACCACGGTCAGTTGTGCGTTGCGTGGAAATGGCACCATTTCCAAGGCAACTCGGGAGCGAGTGCTGAAAACTGCCAAGCGGATGGATTACCGGCCGAATCGGCTGGCTCAGGCGACCCGTTCGGGGAAATCGCTGACAGTGGGGCTTGTGCTGGGGGGCGATAATCAGAAATCGGCCCTGCAATTGAGGCGAATCGAACAACATGCCTGGGACTCTGGCTATCATGTCCTGGTGGGCCATGGGATTGGCGATGTGCGGAACGCTACATCCGAGGCCATCTTGGAACGAGAGTTGCAGCAGGTGGAACGCTTTGCCGGCTATCGTGTGGACGGGCTCATCATTCAGTCGGCGTTGACTTATGGGGAAGTGGCCCATCGGCGACGTTTTTGGGAAGAAGTCCAACGCGTGGCCCATTCGGGGATCTCCGTGGCGGTGTACGATTGCTGGTGTGAAGCCGATTTACCGCAGGTGGTCATCGATCGGCGTATCTTGGGCAACTCAGCGGGCAAGTTTCTTAGGCAGCAAGGTTTTTCGAGTGTGATGTACGCCGGAAATACACAGACTTTTCATTCCCAGCGAATCTATACGGGACTTCGAGAAGTTGAAGACTTGGAGGTCGGAGTGTGTGATCTGGACGTGACCGATCTGGTCTCGGTTCAGGAAGGCTACCGCGCGGCCGCGTACTGGGAGATGCTTCCCAATCGACCAGAAGTCATTGTTGCCGCGAATCCATTGATTGCCCACGGTGTCCTGCATCAATTGTTGAGTCGCGGCTTCACCGTGCCGGATGAAATTTCCTTGTTGGCGATCGGTGCTGGAGAAATATTAAACTGGCCGCCGAAGAAAATCTGTTCCATCGGTTCCTCGTTCAAGGAATTGGCTGAACAGACTTGGAAGCTTTTGTCGCAACAATGGGACAAGACCCTGGCGGAAAGGACCGTCTCGTTGGGCTTCCATGTTTCGGCAGGTGAGACCGTGAAGGGTTGAGGGTTGAGGGTTGAGGATTCAGGGTTCAGGGTTCAGGAAAAAAGGTGTCAGGTGTCGGGTGTCAGGAGAGAAGTTAGTAGTAAGCAGAGAGTAGACCGCATGAGAACGGAGAAAGAATAAAGCTATCACAATTGGTTCTCCCCTCTACTTTCTCCCTTCTCCTGCAGGATGAATATCAGTACTTCCAAATTGCCACTCAGCCCTATGTGAGGCAGGCCGATAAGCCGCCCGGAAGCCGCCGCTTTTACTTCCAGCACTTTGTCCGGGTCGGCTTCATCGGCCATTTTCGGAACCATTGAATTTCCCAGGAATTCCCAGCATGAGTGATGCGACTCCACGGGATGTGAATGCGATCACGTTGAGCAAGGCCTTTTTTCATGAAATCGTTCGTCCGCTGATCACGAAAAAATTCCCCGAATTGCTCAGCCAAGGAGCGTTTGGCCGTTTCGGCTATGGGAGCGAATGTTTAGGACTCGACGACCCGATCAGCCGGGATCACCAATGGGGACCGCGGGTCGATATACTGTTGCCCCGGGATTTCCTGGAGTCCTTGGGAGCCGTGCCGTTCCGAACGATCCTGGCCGATTGTCCCGACACGTTTCGCGGCTTTCCGGTTAAGGCCGCGCATGTGGGAGAGGGAGGGCTCGCCCCGGAGGCGATCGAAACTTTTCTCACCCGTACGCTCGGCAGGACCGCGCCGCCGGAGACGCCCCACGATTGGCTCGATTTTGCCGAGGAGGATATTGTCCATGTCGTCGGTGGCGAAGTGTTTCACGACAAGCGGGGAGAATTCTCGCGCATCCGGGAAATCCTCAGTGGCTATTACCCGGCCGTTGTGTGGCACCGTCGCATCGCCCATTGGTGTCGTTACGCCAGTGGCATGGGGCTCTATGCCATGCGGCGGGCCTTCCTCCGCGGTAACTTGCCGTATGCCTGCACGAGTTTCGGTCGTACGCTCAAGACGACTCTTGAATTGGTCCATCTGCTGAATCGGCGCTATTTCACTTACGACAAGTGGCTCTATCCGCTGTTTTGCCAGTTGCCCGAAGTAGCGCCCCAGATGTTGCCTCTGGTAGACGAAGCGGTGCAACCGGCAACCCCCTGGCCGCGCCGGATCGTCCTTTTCGAGCAGGCCCACGACCTGGTGGACAGGCGGCTGGTGGAATTGGCGATCATCGCGAGCCTCACCCAGCCTTTACCGGCTCGGAAACAAGCGGCTACCGATTGTTGGAGCATGCCTATGGTCAGCTTTGCCGCAGGTTGCCCGCCGAAATCATGGCCCATGGTCCTCTTGGTGAGCAGAAATACCACGAGTCCTTCCATGTTGGATTCGTGGCAAGCCTGACCGACGACCAGTGGAATGATTGTTTGAACCTTACCAGGAGTGTTACGGAGTGAACTTGAGCCGGAAATCATGCGGCATTGGTTGCATAAGTATGCTCTTTGGCTTGCCGAACTGTGCGAATCATGCATCGATGCGGGGGTCGACATGATACGAATCAGTGACGATTGGGGCCAGAACGAAGTCGAGTTGTTTTCACCGCAGACATTTCGTGATTTGATCATGCCCAACCTGCGGATCGTGGTCGAGCGCATCCTGCAGCGAGGCGCATTCGTGAGCCTGCATTCGGACGGGTACATCATGGGTGTGATGGATGATGTCGTCGATCTGGGCGTGGAGGTATTGCATCCGTGCCAGGATAGCGCGGGCATGGACCCCCAATTCGTCAAAGATCACTATGGCGATAAACTGGTCATCCATGGTGGGCTGGATGTCATGGAATCGCTGTTGAATCTTGAAGGCGAGGAACTGGCGAATTACGTGCGCAAGCAGTTCGAAATCTTTAAGCCTGCGGGCGGTTTTATTTTCAACGGCAGCCACATGATCCAACCGGACATCGCGCCTGCCAAATTGTGCGAAGTTTACGAATTGGCCAACTCGCTGGCCGCGTACTAAGGGACGGCTCATCAATAGCTTCGGCATTTCCACGCAAAGTCGCGGCACCCTTCATCCTGGTGAGGAATAGAATGAGTGATGTGAGATGTGGGAATCGATGATCTGAAGGATAGCTCCTTTTGCAGTTCATCGATCATCGATCACACTTCAAACATCCGTATGGCGTGCTTCTCCATGGTTATCCCA
>JAJRWS010000490.1 GCA_024276705.1 Planctomycetota bacterium
AACATCTTCTGGGTTCTCCTGGCGTTACAATGTTTTTTGGCGAGCTACGTGCTACGCCGTCTAAAACACAGGAGAACCCATTTTCTTGACTTGTCCACTCTTTCATTGAATTAGAGGTACGAAGGGCGTGGTTGGCGCCACCTCGGAGCGCTTGCGCCGGAGTCCACTGCGCGTCGACCACGCCCTTCGCCAGGGGGCTCACGCTTGTTGATCTTCTCATCATCTCTTGCCCTGGCTCCAGAGCGTGCCACACAAGGGGGGGGGGGCTTGCCCTCGACCCCACTCGCGGCAAACGCGACAAGCCCGTTCCTGCACCCCGGCCGAGTGGATTGCGAAGAGTACGGATCGGCGGCTGACCGAGGCCGAAAGGCTCAAGCTAGCATCTGGTCCTTTTTCAGTCCCGAAGGGGCGGTCCTGTTCCAGCCCAGGGAGGAGTCAATGCGAGCTCCGCGAGCGTTTGCGCAACCCGGAGTTGCTTCGTTCAGGCCATATCTCTGACTCGCATGCATGTGTACATCAGGTCCGCTTTACGTTTGGCCGAGGTGGTGTATAGTGGTGCCATGAAATGTCCATTTTGCCGATTGGATAACGATCGGGTCATCGATTCACGAGCCTGCCAGGATGGTTTTGCGATACGTCGTCGCCGTCAATGTTTGAAGTGCAAGCGTCGCTACACAACCTATGAGCGGCTCGAAGAGTCGACCATCAAGGTGGTCAAAAAAGACGGCTCCCGGGTCCCCTTCCAGCGTGACAAAATCCGCCGGGGCCTGGAGCGGGCATGCTGGAAGCGGCCTATCTCCGACCGCGATATCGAGCAGACCGTGGCCAGCATCGAAAATGACGTCTACACCACATTCGAGAACGAGATCGACAGCCGTCGCCTGGGAGAGCTGGTCATGGACCACCTGCGTGGCCTGGATGAGGTAGCCTTTGTCCGTTTTGCCAGCGTCTACCGCCAATTTGAGGACGCCGGCGATTTCGTCGAGGAGCTCCGGCCCTTCCTGGTCAATCCAAACAAAGCCCCCCGGTAGGCTCAGAGATGGACCAAAATAGCCTTCCCAATCCCACGGGAAGCGAGCAGGGTGGGGGGCGGGAATCCGGAAGTTATTATCGATACATCCCTAAAGGGCCTGAGCTTCAAGATGCCTGGCCACGAGCATCTTAATAAGGGACTGACGCGGAACGCCGAGCCTCTGGGCTTCTTTGTCCAAGGACTGAATCATCCAAATCGGAAAGTCCACGTTGACACGTTTCGGCTGATGCCGAGGCCGGCGTGCCTTGGTCACATCGAGATACTTGGTGATCTCTCCGCCCTGATCGAATTTTTTTTCAAATTCTTTAGCTTTCATAAATCTTTACCTCCTCGTCTCGGGATCGACGAACCGAGATGATTCGAACGCATTCGTCCCGGTAGGTGATCACTCCCGACCAGTGCTGTTCCCCGATTTTACCGATCGCGAGAAAACGGGGCTCATCGGTCGTGCGGGCAGGAATTTCGAGGAGATCCGGATCCTCCCACAGCGACTGGGCCGCCATGAAATCGATTCCATGCTTGCGGCGATTGGAATCGCTCTTTCTCCGGTCGAATTCCATGGTATATAAATTATACCGTTATGGTATGGTTTGTCAACCTTACCTTCGCCGGATCAACCATGGTACCGAACGACGACAATGGATCGTTCACCGTCAAAGCGGCCGATTTCACCCCTTCGATGCATCGGCCAGTTCATGTTCATGGGTGACTATTGCAACGAATTGCCCAAGGTGTGGCGCCTGGACACGTACCCATCCGCCCACTAGAATCCTAGGGGTTCGATTTCAATATCTTGCAATGTTTGGGACCACCCGATAGTATCTGGGGCCGCTCGGAGGTACCGGAAAAGCTGTCTGGTCGAATGCCGGAATAGATACGGGGATGCGGATTGAAGCATCCCAGAGAATTGGGGCGGTAGCTCAGTTGGGAGAGCGCTGCGTTCGCAATGCAGAGGTCGAGAGTTCGAATCTCTTTCGCTCCACTTGAAAAAGTACCGAATAAAATAGATTATTTTTTACCTCGCGACGGTCGCGAGCGCGGCACTGCAACCGCTGAAAAGGGGTAGTACTACCCCTTTTTGGTGCAGCTGCAAGGAGCCGCCATCGTGTCCGTCCATCTACCGAAGTATCGCCACCACAAAGGTAGCGGCCAGGCGCTGGTTGTCATCAAAGACCGGCGCATCTATCTGGGCAAATACGACAGCCCGGAAAGCAAAGAAAAGTACCATCGGTGCATCACCCAGTTGATTGCTCCTGGGCCGACGGTCGAGGCCTGCCAGCCTGACAAATCACCGACCATCAACGCCCTGATCCTGGGGTACCATCGCTACGCCCAGACCTACTACGTCAAGAACGGTAAGCCGACCGATGAAGTGTATGGCATCCGCGCGACGCTGCGCAGGCTTCGGCAATTATACGGCAAGACTCTCGCCAAGAATTTTGGCCCCAAGGCATTTAAGTTGGTCCGGGAGGCAATGATCCAGGAAGGGCTCAGCCGCCAGTACATCAACGATTCGATGGCGCGTATCCGGCGAATGTACAAATGGGGCATTGCTGAAGAACTACTGCCTGCCTCGGTGCTGCACTCCCTGGAAAGCGTGCCAGGTCTTCGCCGGGGGCGTAGCCAAGCTATCGAGACTTGCCCCGTCCAACCTCTCCCAGATGACACCTTGAATGCCACCCTCCCCTGCATGCCACCGGTGGTGGCTGACATGGCCCAGTTCCAACGGTTAACCGGTTGCCGTCCCGCCGAGGTCTGTATCGTCAGGCCATGTGATATAGACCGTTCGCGAGATGTCTGGCAATACATTCCTCAAAGCCACAAAACCGAGCACCATGGCCATCAGCGGACGATTTTCATCGGCCCCCAGGCCCAGGAAATCCTGCTCCACTACCTGGCCCGCGACAGTGAAATGTACTGTTTTCGTCCCTGTGACAGCGAGGAAAAGCGGCGAGCGGCTGCCCACGCGGCAAGAATCACTCCATTAAGTTGCGGCAACGGCCCTGGCGATAATCGCAAGAAAAACCCCAAACGTACTGCAGGCGACAAATATAATAGTGATAGTTACCGCAGGGCGATCCATCGCGCGTGCGACCAAGCTTTTCCGCATCCGGAGTTGTCCAAGCTGAAGGCATCCGAGCTGTCTAACCAACAGAAGGAGGAATTACTCCGGTGGCAATCGGAGCACCGCTGGAGCCCTAATAGGATGCGGCATACGGCTGCCACCGAAGTGCGGCGTGAGTTTGGGCTGGAGGCAGCGCAGGTGATGTTGGGTCATTCACAGGCCAACATAACGCAAGTTTACGCGGAGCGCGATCTTGCTAAGGGTTTTGAGGTGGCAAGACGAATCGGATAGAATCAAGGTTTACCGGGTTTGCGGATTGATCCCCGCGCTGGTCGGCCGTCGAGGTGGAACGCTTTTCGCCACGCGACGGTCGACCGACTCGGTTTAAAGGAAAAGTATATGGCAAACAAGACCAAGCGACCCACACAAACTTGTCAGACGATACCAGGCGAGTCTAAAACTTCGGGGGCCGTGAACATGCCTCCCGATAACGAAGGGGGCAACAAGGGTGAATCCGTCACGCTCATCGCCTTGAAATATGGAGTACAGCTACTTGCCACGCCTTGGGAGCCCCTGCGGCCCAGTCTGGTAGAGACCGCTGTTTACTTAGGACCCGGTTTCGGTCCCGATGGGGAGATTAGTGTGATCGGCGAATCTGCTGAAACGCTCTACCTCGACGATAAATCCCGCAGGACAATCTATCGCCAACGCCAGCAGGAAGAGCTTAAGCGGTTGCAGTTGGAATGGAACAAGATTCGTGACGGATTCCCACCGACGCTATCGTTACAGATGAGCGACAAGCTGGCAGAGGCAATTGCCCTTCACGAATGCGATTCTGATGACACTTTGGATAGGGCAAAAAAGCTCGAGGACGAAATTGTACAGATCATCTGTCGACTCGAAAACGAGGCCGGCTGGCCCCAAGGTGAAAAAGGGAAAGAGGAGCTAATGCGGGATGCGGAGTCGGTCGAGCCAACTATGCACCAAACAACAACGGTCACCGACTCGGCTAGGAAATCAGGGCAAAAATCAGGCGGAAAACAGAAATTGCCGGAAGTGAATCTAGGTTTAAACCAAGTTAGATATGATGGAGTATGTCACGATGTAAGCCCCGACGGTGCCTTGTTTATCGATGAGCTTGTCAAAGCGTACCCAAATGCAATCTCAGCTTCAAATCTCTCCTCAAAGCCAAGTCGACTCAAAGGATCTTTACCGAAAAAACTCCAAGAAATAATCGTATCGGAAGCGGCAAAAGGCACCAAACTGGTGCTACCAAAATAGCGCCGGATATCCGGCGCAAAATGTCCGGATATGCGGCGCGATACGGCGCGCATAACCTCATAGCAGAGTAATTGTTTATCATCCCTGCTATGAGGTTTTTCAATGCCTGATCTTCTTCAAGAGACCAGAGTCGTTGGGAATCAGATAATTTGACCCATCTAGGCTCAGATAAATAGAGCCATTGGTTCACAGCGGCATGGGCATATTTCTTTTTTCAAGTAGCCTAAATCCACAGCAGCCAACGTGTTAAACAGAACTACTTGGAAGAAAGA
>JAJRWS010000491.1 GCA_024276705.1 Planctomycetota bacterium
AGCGTATCTCCCTCCTTGCCCGCATCATCGATCAACTGCTTGATCGGGGCATCCCGCTTGAGATCGAGGCCATAGATTTCACTCTGATCGCGGATTGCGCGGAGCTCTTCCGGCGTCCCCTCGACCGGTTCGATCGACATGCCGCCAATTTCCACCACGTAACCGAAGACCGAGATATCAAATGCAGCCAGTAACTGCCGGGCCAATGCTCCGGCCGCCACCCTTGCCGCTGTTTCACGCGCACTGGCCCGCTCCAGCACACCTCGTATGCTACCCAAGTACTTGACACTGCCCGACAAGTCGCCATGCCCGGGCCGCGGGCGAGGCAGCTCCTCAAGCCGTTCGAGTTTGTAGTCGCGATTAACAACTTCCAAGGCGATGGGACTGCCAATCGTCACGCCCTGCCAGATGCCACTACGAATGTCGACCCGGTCGGTCTCGATCCGCTGTCTCCCCCCTCGCCCATATCCGCCCTGCCGACGCTTAAGTTCCGCGTCGATCAAGTCGGTGTCGACCGTAAGACCCGCTGGAAAACCGTCGACCAGAGCAAGCAAAGTTTTGCCATGCGATTCGCCGGCTGTTGAATATCGAAGCATCTTGTATTGCCGGTCGCACTGCCGGAGATAATAACAGGTTACTGGGATGGGCGCGTGGGCCGAAGCGTAGAATCCACTCCACTCCACCGCAAGACGAAATGAGCAAATATTCTACACTGGGAGAAAGAGGAGAGATAGGCAAACGGGGCGATCAACTTGTTGCCCAGGTCAGCCAAGAGCTCCTTTGGCTTCAATCACTGAGCTGGAATTCAACGTTTGGGAGTGTGAAAAAATCCAAAGCTACGGCTACGCCGCAGCACTCCATATTATGGAGTGCGACCGCGCAGCTGTCGCTTTGGATTTCCAAACCCCGCCCCTCCTGAGCCTGCCGTCTTTTTTACCCGAACGCGGCAGAGAGCGGAGATTTTCATTGGGCCCAAAGCATCCATCATAAATCATAAATCATAAATTCCCTGACCCCTACTTCCACCGAAACGGGCTACCGGTGACCTGCTCGCATGCCTCGATGTACTTCGCCCGAGTTTGCTCGACCACCGGATCGGGCAGTTCTGGAGGCGGGCTGTTTTTGTCCCAATTCGATTCGCTGAGCCAGTCACGGACAAATTGCTTGTCGTAGGAAGGTTGACCATGGCCCGGTTCATAAAGATCGGCAGGCCAGAATCGAGAGCTATCCGGAGTCAGCACTTCGTCGATCAGGAGCAATTCGCCGTCGACCTGGCCAAATTCGAATTTGGTATCCGCGATCAGAATGCCCCGGGTCAACGCATGCTCGGCTCCGCGAAGATAGAGGTCAATGCTCCGTTGCCGTAAGCGTTCGGCCAGCGGTCTGCCGATGCGCTCGGCCATCGAGGCGAACGAGATATTCTCATCGTGGTCACCCACGGCCGCTTTGGTGGCGGGAGTAAAGATCGGTTCGGGTAAGCGATCGCTTTCGCGCAACCCGGCAGGCAGGCGAACCCCACAGACAGAACCGGTCGCCTGATATTCGCTCCAGCCGGACCCGGCCAGGTATCCGCGAACCACGCATTCGATCGGCACCACTTCGGTCTTGCGCACGAGTACACTGCGACCATCCAGGTCCTCTCGATCAAAATCGCAAGGCAAGTCGAAACGCTCCACATCGGTTTCCAGAAGCTGATGCGGCTCCTCCAGTCGGGCAAACCAATAGTTACTGACTTGGGTCAGGACGCGCCCTTTGTCGGGGATGGGGGTGGGCAAGACCCAGTCGAACGCGCTGATTCGGTCGGTACTGACCAATAGCAACTTCTCGCCCAAATCATACACATCGCGCACTTTTCCTCGTATCAGTGGCAATCCAGATAGATTTGTCTCAATCAATGGGGTCCCAGGCACAATCAGGCTCCTCGTGGTCGGGTTGGCGGGTAGAGAAGGAAACGTCGAATGTCTGTGCTTCTAAAGTGCTATTCAGCCCTACGCTGGACAGGGCGATAAGCCGCCCGGAAACCAACGTTTTTAGCAACTAGCACGTAAGCCCGGGTCGGCTTCATCGGCCATTTTGAACTACTGAACTTGGATTATAGCGAGTGGGTGGCTTCCCTGGCAGGGCCCTTGCTGCACTTCAAACTCGACCCCACCGCGCGCTGAATATACGGGTGATCGAGATGGCCGTACTGGATTAAGATTAAGAGTAAGATTAAGATTAAGATTAAGAATGGCCTGACACGGCCATCGGCCGAGAACGGCTACAATTCCCCGGCATCAAGGCAGAAAACATGGGCCAAATGCGATTTCGCCTGCACGACCGGGATCGCATCACAGCGCGCGGACTGGAACGAATCTACGTGGCTGGTCCGGAAGATGTCCCTTGGACGACTCGTGCTCATTGGGAGAGTGAGATCCTGGTGGTCGAGCGACCGGTGAGCGACTCCGGCGCGGTCTACGTACCCTGGCAAGTCGATGGTCACGGCATGTACTTGCTGGGCACGACGACACTCATTGAACGCGAGAGGCCCTACCTGCTGCCGGTCGAGCTGGCACGAGGACTTCTGCAGCGAATTCGCTCGCGTCTATTCAACTGGGAGCTGCTCGGTCTGGAGACGCCGGCGGATCTGAAACAGGACCTGACGAAAGCGACGCGCGAGTTTTCCCGTGCGGCCACATCGCAACACGACCTCAAAGCGGCAGCCCAGGCAGCCAATCGGGCGCTGTCCCAAGGCATGCGGGTCGCCGACTCGCTGGTCGACTGCTACACCCACCAATCGATGACTGCCCGGATCCGGCAAAGCTCGATTGCAACGCTGTTGGGTGTGACCTTGAGCGTCAAACTGCCATCGGTACGCTTACGCCGTGAGCTGGTCGATACGTGTAACATTATCCAATTGCCGATTCCGTGGCGCGAGTTGGAATCCCGAGAAGGACGTAAACGGTGGAAACCGACCGACGAGCAGCTCGGCTGGTGCCAGGGGGCGGGGCTCAAAATATCGATCGGCCCCTTGTTGCAATTGGATGACCGGGGAGTTCCCGATTGGATATACTTGTGGGAAGGCGACTTTGAGAACCTGGCTCGACTGATGCTCGATCATGTAAGCAGCGTGGTCTCTCGCTACGCTGGCCGGGTCCATTTATGGCATGTGGCGGCACGGGTCAATAACGGCATCTTGCTGTCGCTCGATGAAGAGCAACGATTGCAACTGGTGGCCCGTGCCCTGCAATTAACTCGACAAATCGATCCCCGCACCCCCATGGTAGTCTCCTTCGACCAGCCTTGGGGAGAGTACCTGTCTCAGCAGCAGGGGGACCTGGCGCCGCTGCATTTTGCCGACGCCCTGGTACGAGCCGACCTGGGACTCTCGGGAATCGGCCTGGAAATCAACGCCGGCTATTATCCCCATGGCAGCCCCCAGCGACCCGCCATCGAGTACGGACGCCTGTTCGATCAATGGAGTCTGCTTGGATTGCCCTTGATGGTGCTTCTGACGGGTGCCAGCAGCAGCGAAAACGATCCTAAAGCGTTGCCGGCCATTCACGTCGATGCGATGACCGATGACGCGGCAGGAGCCAATGCGTCCCGGCAGGGCCAGGAGGATGAGAGGAGCGACCTCACGAGGCTACCCGCAACTTTTAAAAATCCGCGAATCGCTTCGATCCTCCCTCTTCTGCTCGCACGCTCCACTGTCCAGGTCGTCTTCTGGAACCAGCTCTCCGATAAAAGGCCGCATGAGTTTCCTCATAGCGGCCTGTTCGACGGTAAGCAGCAGGCCAAACCGCTGCTCCAAACCATGCGGGAGTTGCGCAAGAACTACCTGGCGTAAAGGGCCACGGGTACTTACAGGGTTTGCGTTGACTCGATGGCACCCGAGGCTAGCGCCTAATGGCACTCACTTTGAGCCGTAGGCGCTAGCCTCGGGTATCTTGGAGGCAACGCAAACCCCTATAAAACCCGAGGCTAGCGCCTTCGGCTCAACCCTCTTGAATCGACAAAGTAAGTGCCATTCGTAATGGAAGCAACTGGCTCAGAAACCGTATTTCACCATCCACTGCAGCACGATCGACTTTCCAGGTGCTGAAGGGGACAGTTGGTCGTCGGGAATCAGGCCAACCCGCTCTTCATGATAAAGGGTTTTCCACGACGTGACTTCAAAACCAGTCAGCAGTTTGTCGGTCACGTCGAGGGTAATATTGGCAAAGATAAATTGGTTGTAGCTGCGGCCCAACAGCGAGTCATTGTTGTTCGGATCGTCAACACCATAGCCCACATGGCTATGAAGCCGCGAAGTCCAGTCGTACCAGAGATCAAACCAGCCGCCCATGGACCGGATCGGTTCCCGCGTGCAGGCACAAACGCCCTGACCGACGCCTCCCAGGAATGTGGCCAGGTTGGCACCGGTAAAGAACTCGCCCTGCAAACCGAAGCGATCGCCGATCGGATACCGCATGTCGACATTGAACGACCAGGTGCGAAAACGCGCATTATGTTCAGGTGGCAAGTTCAAAGGAGGCGGACCCGTTTCCAGGAAATCAAAACCGGTTTCACCAATGTGGCCCGAGATGCCGATTTCCGCAGGTTGGCCGCCTCCCAGGGTGTTATTCCAGGCGATCGCCGTGCGCCCCTCCGCCGTGGGCCAACCGTTCACCTCCCGCTGAATGTTCTGGTCCGAGGTGAAATCGGTGGTGATCACTTCGTTGAGCGAACCTTGCAGGGTCACGGTCACGTCATCCGCGGGATGCAGATAACGCTCCGCTCGAAACTGGGCCCGGCGAAAACCGATATTGCCACCCATCCAACCGACCGAAAAATTCAGCACTCCCGGATTTAACGGTGAGATGATATCCCATGTCTGGCCCACCAACAGGCGGAAGTCCTCATCTCCAACCTCCCAATAGGCATGCCGCAACCTGGCTTTCGGCTGATTGGCAGTGATGAAATCGCCGATGAAATCGATTTCCACGCGGCCCTGACTTTTGGCTCTGCTGAAGGCGCCGATCCGTGGACCGGCCAGATTGAACCCGAATCGCGAACGACGCATGTCGACATAGAATGCGTTGGAATTCGACGAATGGACATCGCTGGAAGGGACAAAAAGCGTAAAATGCCCTGGCACTGTGTCTCTCGTTTCATAAATCATGTCGGCCCAGAATGCGCCGTAAGGGGTCACCTTGAAGCCTCCGCACGACCAACCGCGTTTCCCTTTTTGGGCCCAGGTGGCCAGATCAATGGCGGAGGACGCAGAGTCCTCCTCACCCGGTGCAACTTTCACCACCTCGGACAACAGGGAATACTCGGGCAGTTCGCCAACCGGCGCGCTGCCGGTCGTGCGCACGGGCTGAAGGGTACTCGCCACCGGGTGGGTCGTGACCGCGGGCCCAGTTGGGATGCTCCCCGCCAGAAACGGGTCCACCGTGGCACCGGCCTGCACCGACTGCACTCCCCAGCCACAAAGGGCCAACACCATGATTCGAGGCAAGACATGGGCCATCTTCGACAAGCGGAGGACGGGCAACCACGTTCCCAACCAAATAAATCCGTTCATGAGAGTCTCAAAATCCTTTACGCTAGCTTGATGATGGCCTGCCGCCACGCCGTGGGGCACCACGCACCCGCGAAATTCCAGCAGGCCTGCACAATGTGCACAAGAGATAGAATCCGCTACCGCTGATCGGCCCCAAACAACCCTTTCAACCAGGAAATCTCCCTCAATCAGCAAATTTTCCCCGGCTGGAATACTTGAAAGAGTCTCACCAAACCAAATGGAGTGTTACGACTGAACTATAGGACTGGGTAAACGCTGGTATCCCGGAAGCCGCAAGCTCCCTTATGAACAGGCATGATTGGATTTCAGCATGAAATAACGCTAATAAAATGCGCCGATAATGACGATTCTTATAACCATTAAAACTTTTCACCGAATGGTTGTCTTCATCCCATCATGCCAATAAATAATTTCTTTCGGCTCTTCGTACTCATCACATCAACCACGATCGCCACCGTCGCCCCATGCCAGAAGCCTGTTGCTGACAGTACGACGACCCCGGTGCTAGAACGGCTAGCCCGTCTAGAGGAAGAAACGGCCGCCCTACGGTCCAGCCTTGGACAGAACGCCTTGGCGCCGCTCCCCGCAGCCGTCCCTAGCACAATCGAAATAGACCGTCCGGACGATTTCATGATTCCGGAAGAAGAGCTGGTGACCAAACCGGGGATGTTCGCAGCGATTCGCGAGATGGCCTGGAAAAAGGGCGCAAACCGGATCGTCCCCTACGGTGCCCTCTGGGGGAGCGCCCTTTATGTGACCGGGCGGGCCAGGCCAGGCCCCTTCATGATGTATATCCCGTCCAGTGATCTCGAAGGGGAGAGTGCATTTGAGATCGACACGCGCAGAACTCGTCTGGGGCTCGATTTTTCTGGTGGCAAGTTTCCCTATTACGACCGCCCCACGCTCTCCGGAAAAGTCGAAATCGACTTCCACGGTACCTTCAGTTTTGAAAACCAACCGAGCCTCCAACTGAGACACGCCTACGGTGAACTTAAGGGAGAAAACTACCGCGTGCTGGCAGGCCAGACCTCGGATGTGATCGCACCCTTGAATACCGGGTCGTTGAACTATTCGGTCGGGTGGGGTGCTGGCAACATCGGCTTCCGCCGCATGCAGATACGACTGGACCGTTACTTGAAATTCAGCGACACCAGCATGGTGACGTTAACCGGATCGATCAATCAGAACGTTGTCCGCGATTTCCATACCATCGCTGGCGTTGACCCAGAGTCATCTGGCTGGCCCTTGATGGAAGGCCGCCTTGGCTGGACTCTTGGGGCACGAGGCAAGAACTCGAAACCGGCCGTTTTCGGCGTTTCGGGACATATCGGCAAGCAGGGATTCGACTTCGAGCCACCCCAACCACCTCCCGCTCAGGACGACGTTCGGCTAAAAACCTGGTCCTTGAACGCGGACATGTTCCTGCCGATCACCGATCGGCTCGGCATCCAAGGTGAATTCTTTACCGGAGCCGACCTAAGCACTTTCTGGGGCGGCATCATCCAGGGTGTCGACTTGGGCCGGCGCAAAGAGATCCGTTCCACGGGCGGTTGGGTCGAGATCTGGTACGACTGGACCAGCGATCTCCATTCCCATGCCGGTTACAGCATCGACGACCCGCTCGATTCCAACATCACCAGTCCCACCGGTCGAGTCTACAATCAATACTTCTTCGCCAACGGAATCGTTGATCTGACCGAAAATGTGCAAGTCGGCGTGGAGGTCTCCTCCTGGAAAACTCTCTATGTCGCTCGATCGCCCGGCGAATCGGTAGGGTTCGAATTCATGGGCATGTGGAAATTCTAAAGTTCCAGCAACACGTCCTTGCCTGCCTGCATCGCTTCGATGGCCAACTCCCGGTGCCAACGGTTGGGGACACAGACGATGGCGGCGTCGATCGAATCGTCCGCCAGCAGCAACGACGCACTGTCATGGATCAGGCAACCGTGAGCCAAACGCTCCTGCGGCTGCATTTCATCCAGCATGGCCGCGAGACGGCCAGCCGCCTCCCGATTCACATCCGCCACCGCGACTACTGTCTGGCCGGCAGCCACGGCCGCCTTGGCATGGACCTGGCCAATGCCTCCCGCGCCAATAATCCCAAGTCGAATACCCATTTTCAGCGCGCCTCCACGGCAATTGTTTCCCTCGGACGACCCAGCCCCAGATGGGCAGAAGCAGATGGCAGGGGCATCTGGCGCTGCAGCACATGGTGAATCTATAACGGCGACGCTATGATAACACGGTGCTTAACCGTATCCATCTTCTCAATCCAAGGACCCCCGCCGATGGCCGCATTTCCTGAAGCCGCATTTCCAGAAATTGGCAAAATTCGCTACGAAGGACCCGACAGCCGGAATCCACTTGCCTTTCGTCACTACGACGAGAACCAGCTCGTCGAAGGAAAAACAATGCGCGACCACCTGCGATTCAGTGTCGTCTATTGGCACACGTTTCGCAATCCGCTCTCCGACCCGTTTGGCGCCGGCACGGCTCTGCGTCCTTGGGACGACGGCACGGATTCGGTTGAAAACGCCAAGAAACGCGTACTTGTGGCGTTTGAATTCATGGAGAAACTGGGAGTGCCCTTCTATGCGTTCCACGATCGGGATGTCGCCCCGGAAGGGGCCACGCTCACCGAGACCAACCGCAACCTCGACGCGGTTGTCGAAGTCCTCCTGCAGCAGCAACAACGGACCGGCATCGGTCTTTTGTGGGGAACGGCCAACCTGTTCAGCCATCCACGTTACATGCATGGAGCGGCCACCAGCCCCAATGCCGAGGTGTTTGCCCATGCGGCGGCCCAAGTCAAAAAAGCGTTGGAAGTGACTCACCAATTGGGCGGCCAGGGCTACACGTTTTGGGGAGGCCGGGAAGGATACCAGAATCTTTGGAATACCGACATGGGCCGGGAGCTGAGCCATCTTGCCCGCTTCCTGCACATGGCGGTCGATTATGCCAGGCAGATCGGTTTCTCAGGGCAATTCTATATCGAACCCAAACCGAAGGAGCCGACCAAACACCAATACGATTCGGATGCGGCGGCCTGTTTGAATTTTCTCCGCCAGTACGATCTGACCGACCACCTGAAACTGAACCTGGAGACCAACCACGCCACGCTGGCCGGCCATACGATGCAACACGAATTGGAAGTGGCCGGCAGCAGCGCGGCCCTGGGGTCGATCGACGCCAACACGGGAGACATGCTGCTCGGCTGGGACACCGACCAGTTCCCGACCGATATCTACCTGACGACCACTTGCATGCTGGGCATCCTGAAATACGGCGGCCTGACCACCGGCGGCGTTAATTTTGATGCCAAGGTCCGACGCGAGAGTTTTGAACCGGTGGATCTGTTCTACGCCCACATTGGCGGCATGGACGCATTCGCCCAGGGCCTGAAAATTGCCGCGGCCATCCGCGCCGACGGCCGGCTCGATGCGTTGCGCCAACAGCGCTACGCCAGTTGGGATCAGGAACTGGGCCAGCAGATTGAATCGGACCAGCACGATTTCCAGTCACTGGAAAAACTCATGCTGGAAAAGGGGGACATCACCGGCAACCAGAGCGGTCGGCAAGAGCTGATCGAGAATTTGATCAACTCGTACCTGAGCGAGTAGTCCCATGCGGCCATCGCACCTTTGCTGGCAGTTCCATGACGTTTCAGGCCGCATGGGACTACTCGCTAAGACACAAAAAGCCGACGATCTCTCGTCGGCTTCTGGTCTTTTAATCCGAGCTCATCGTACTTAGATAACAAGCTACTCAATCGGTTTTACATTCTCAGCCCGAGGCCCCTTGGGCCCCTGGCCTTCCGTGTAGGAAACCCGCTGGCCTTCCTGGAGCTCCTCGTAAGCAACACCATCGAGGTTCGACAAGTGAAAAAACATGTCCTGGTTCGTGCCTGTGTCAATAAACCCATAACCCTTGTCCGTCAGCCGTTTGATCGTACCTTCAGCCATTACTACATCTAACTCCTGAAAAAAGTGTTTTGCGGTGTTGCCGGACGAGCCTGTCCAGATACTCTACCACGCCGTTAACAAGTTTAACGTGCCGACAAGAACTGTCAATGTCAAGGCCTAATCATGCTACAATAGGCCAAAATACGCATATAATCAGGAGAACGCATACCCCTCGGAGGAGTGGGCCTCTGTAGAACGGGCTGTTTTGCCTCCACACCAGAATCTGCGGGTGAAATAGGGTGTGGCAGATCGCGTTTATTCCCTTGGTCTGGTCTGCAAATCGTACTCGTACTCAGGCGTCAGCCGGTACTCGTACTCGAAAAGAATGACGATGGCGGCACCGATCTTCGCTCACGCTCGACTGGATGTCGCTTGCTCGGCAAATGTCTCTCGCCATGATTCGTGCTCTGCGCAGCGTCCGCCTCGGTCTTTTACCGAATCGTTCAAGTTTGAATGATTCGATACCGAAGAATTCAGTAACGAAATACTTTTCACGCGTCCATGTCCGGCGAATCCTTTCCTTTACATGTCCCGGTGCATGCGTTCTGATTCTATTCTCCCTTAGCAGGCAACTCACCATCATGCCATCCACCAGTTCCGCACGCCTGGCCGTGTCGGAAAGTGACCTTTCTCCACCCGGGCCCTGCGTCCACTCCGAGGAGCTGGCGGCGGACAAGCTCGACAAGATCTGCGACACAATCGCGGCCGGGCGGATTGCGGCTCGAGTGCTCGCTGGCCAGGTCCGCGTCTTGGAGCTTAGCGAACCCCAGGTCCGCCTGCTCTGGTTTCTTCGCTCCTCGCAACGAACCGAAAATGGCAGGTCGTCACTACCTGATCAAACCCGATTGGCCGCCGGCCTGGGGCTTTCCGCCGCCCAGGTCAGCTCCGTGGTCGACCTGCTGCGCAAGCAGGGGATGGTGGCCAGCAGGCCGTTCCCTGGCGATCGGCGCAGACAAATCTGGCAACTCACTCCCACCGGTCATGAATGGACCCGGCGCATCGCAACCCACCTGGCCCAACTATCCCAGAAACCGGAGGCCGCATAATGGCCCGACGACCCATCCTACCCGATGGTCGACTCCGCCGGCCGCTTGCCTCCTGGCTCTGGCTGAGCACCGTGCTGGCGGTTATCGCTCTGGAGAGTGGTTGTACCCACACGCGATCCTACTACCGGCGACAGGCCGATCGAGCAGCCAACTGCCTGGTAGACCAAAAATCACTGGCCGCCGGATCGGCGGTCGGTGAGTTTCGTATCGGCATCGATCCCCGTTCGCGAATGTACGATCCACATAATCCTGATTTGGAACCGATGCCGCCGGACGATCCAACCGCGCACCGATTGATGCAATGCGTCGATGGCAAGAAAGGTTCCCGCCGCTGGCGCAACATGCCACGAACCCCTTTTGTCGACAACCCTGACTGGCTGCAATACTTGCCCACCAACGCCCAAGGCGAAGTGGTATTGGACCAGCGGGACGCGGTCACCATGGCCCTGCTCCAATCCCCCGACTACCAAAAGGAACTGGAAGACCTCTACCTGTCGGCATTGGATGTTTCGTTTGAGCGATTCCGTTTCGACGCTCAGTTTTTCGGCGGTTCCAGCATTTTTTACACGGCCGATGGCAGGGTACGTTCGGGCACGGGCAGCGCTTCCAGCTTGCTGGACGTGAACCCATTGCGTCCGGCCAATCGGTTCCGGTTCGAAAAAATGACCGCCACCGGAGGTGAATTGGTGGTAGGTCTGGCCAACTCGCTGGTATGGCAGTTTGCCGGACCGGACGATTATTCCAGCAATACCCTGCTCGACTTTGCGATGGTCCAGCCGCTGCTGCGCGCTGGTGGCCGAACTCGGGTCCTGGAACGCTTGACCATTTCCGAACGGGCCTTGCTGGCCAATGTCCGCCAGATGGAACGGTTCCGGCGCGGGTTCTATCTGAACGTCGTGACCGGGCGCAGCCCGGGTCCGGGTCCCTCCCGCCGTGGTGGCTTTTTCGGTGGCAGTGGTCGGGAAGGATTCAGTGGCGTGGGAGGAGGCGGCTTTGGCCTGGTCGGAGGCAGCACGGGAAGTTTCAGCGGGGGGGGAGGCGGCACCAGCGGGGGCGCAGGGGCGGCAGGGGCGGCAGGCTATCTGGGTTTGTTGCAGACAGCTCAAGTGTTGCGGAACCAACATGCCAATGTTATCGCCCTGGGCGGGAGCGTGGATC
>JAJRWS010000024.1 GCA_024276705.1 Planctomycetota bacterium
CTTCAGCCTGGACCGCCGCCACCACATGGTTGGCGGTCGTTCCCCCGGGAGCTATCGACACGTACAAGGTACCTGCCGCGCCGCCACTATTGCCCGTATTGGCTATTCCCGCCTGGTTCACGACGCCTAGGGACCCGGTGCCATCGTTCCCCGCTTCGACCGATTGATCCAGACTGGCGGTAAACGGATTGCCCGCCAAACCGGCAACCGCGGCAATCACCTGGTTGGCATCCGAAGTGCCGTCCGACTCGAGATTGATGGTAAGTACCTGGTTCACCGAATCGTAACTGGCGGTAGGTCCGCCACCGGTCGCCGTGGAAATGACATCCACTTGGACCTGGTTGAAGCTGGTCCCGGCGACATTGGCACGCAGAATTAAATCGTTGTTGACACCCGGAAACGCAATACCTGCCTGGGCAGCCCGGGCATTCGGATCGTACTGGGCAACTTCACTTCCGGCCACCACCCCACCGCTGGCCTGCAATAACCGATCATCAACCAACTGCACGGCCACTCCATTGAACTGCGAGCCACCGGTGGCCGCTTCCAGCCGTATGTCGTTATTCCTTCCACTCGACGAAAGCCTGGCAAAGGCCTTGGTGCCTAGCAGGTCGTCGAGTCGAGTCGTCTCCAGTAATCTCGGATCCAAATCTTCGCCAACCAGAGGGTTGGTCAGGACGCCTGATTCCTCTAAAATCCCCAGTTCGCGGGCTGCGGACCCACTCCCCACTTCCGTCACCGTCAGATTGCCACCCCCTGCCGCATCGAGTTGCAATACGAGTCCCTGCCCAGTCACGGTAACGGTCACCGTGCGACCCGAGGGCGGATTCTCCTCAATGTAACGGGCCACGTCGCCCAAGGTGGTCGCGTTGCTGAGATCGACAATCGACGATTGCGAGCCATCTGAAATCCGCAATGCCCCCTGCCCACTCACCCCCCGCCCTCCGCGCAAGCTGCTCAATAAGGTTTGGTCCGTAACCTGAGGATTCAAATCGTTACTTCCACGTACCGCTTCGGAGATTCCACCGAAGACGCTCTGGCCGGATGAATTGGAGGCGAACAGGACATTCAAATCGGCATAGCTGTTGAGTTGCTTTTCATCACCCAAATACTTGACATGCGTCCCCTCCAACTGATAGGGCTGCGTACTGGTTTGAGACCCGGCAAACAGAAACCGCCCACGAAATTTACGATTTCCTGTCTGGATGAGTTGCTCGATCGTCCGGTCCACTTCCTCGATCACGGCCCGGCGTTCCTGCAGTGAACTGGTTGTACCCGCCACGCCCAGGGCGGAACCGCGAAGGTCCCCCAGGCTCTTGGCAATGTCTCCCAAGGCCGTATCGGTCGCCGCCAAAAACGACTGGCCTGTCTGCACATTCGTCCCCAGTTGCGACTTGCGTTCCAACAGCCGTTGTAGCGTAATCGCCCGCATGGCTGCCGGACCATCGTCACTGGGCAATAGAATCCGTTGCCCGGTACTGATCTGGTTCTGCAAACGAAACAGGTCGATCTGATCAGCCTGGTACTGCTGCGTGAGCCTCTGGCTAGCGTACCGATCGCTGATACGAGTTGTCGGAATGGATGCGATACCGCTCATAAATTCACCAACATGTCCAGCAGTTCCGAGAGGGTTGCTATGTAACGAGCCGTGGCCTGGTAGGTGCGTTGCAGCGAGATCATGTCGATGGCCTCTTCATCAAGGTTCACGCCACTGACCGCTTGCGCGTCGGCATCCAAAGTCGACTCGAACAGACGCAAGCCGTCGGCCACTGCCTGGGCCACCGTGGAACCTTGAGTGGTTTGGTTGATCAACTGGTCATACAGGCCGGTCAGCGAATTTCCATCCAGACTGTCGAGTGACGCGTCATGCAGAGCGATCAACCGCTCGGCATTTCCCGTGCTGACGCCAACTCCATCGATACTTGCGGCAAATTTCGAACCGTCAGCCAGCAACACGTCGTTGATGGCCAGATCGCTGGCCCGGGAACCGGTAAAAAATGTATTGATGCCAATCGCAGCCAGTAGACCGCTGGTATCGCGGGCGAAGCTGAACTGCAGCTCCTCCGAATCACTGCGGATGACCAACTCACGGTCGAAAGAGATTTCCGCCGTCACGCCATCCACATCACCGATCGCACTGGCCAGCGAGGCCAACGTGGTATCGCCGTCCAATCCGTTCAAGTCGACATCGATCCTGGTCGGAGTCGTCAGGCCGGTCCGCGTGTTATAAACCAACAAATCAAACTGGCCATTGACGGGCGTGAAATCGAGTCCCGCACGATCCAGGACCGCCCCCGTATCGGATACGCGGGCGGCACTGGTGACTTCGGAAAACCCGGTGATACCCTGGCCCTGGGCGAAGATCTTGTTGAACTCACCAGCCAGAGAAGCGGCAAAACGATCGAGCCCTTCCAGGAAACCTCCGGCGATCGTGTCGCGTGCTTCGTAGAGGCCATGCAACGCACCTCCCGAAACCTCCAGCGGGCTCTTATTGTCGGCAAACTGCAACGTGGCCTGTTGTAGCCCGTCCTCGACGGTCAGTTCCATTTCAACCTGGCTCGACCGGGCCTCAAAGACCAGCGATTGGCCATTGACCGAAACATTGGTCGCTCCCGTTTCTTGCTCATGGACGTCGATGTCGACGATCTCGGCAAGCCTTTTCAGTGCCACCTGGCGTTGGCTCCGTAATCCGCCCGCTTCGCTGCCGATCGCGCCACCCCCTTCGGTCGTGACAATTTTTAGATTGAGTTTGCTGATTTCCTTGGTAAGCGTATTGATTTCGTTGCCAAGATCCGAGACCCGCGCGTTGTAATCCTGATGCACTCTGCGTACGCGCCGATCGAGTGCCCGCAGCGTACTGGTGAGCTTTTCTCCTTCCCCGATGGCCAGATTGCGGATCGACACATTCTCCGGTTCGTTGAGCACTTCGTCGATGCTGTTAAAAAAGTTCGTCATCGACGTACTGAGGTCGGTATCGGTCAACTCGCCAAGAATTCCCTCCAGCTCCCGATACGCCTGCTCCTGGATTTCCGCACTGGCTCGATCCCCTCCCGCATCACGTAGCCGATTTTCGATAAATCGATCGACATTCTGCACAATCCCTGCAATCTCAACACCCAATCCCAGCGTCAGATTACCGATCTTTTGCACCGGCGCAGGCGTATAGATCACCGACTCACGGACGTAACCCGGAGTATTGGAGTTGGCAATATTGTTGCCCACCACGTGCAAGCCAATCTGCATCGCACGCAGTGTATTGCCGGCTAATTGGAGTGATCCGAATAGAGACATAGGTGATTAGTGGGCAGGGGGCAGTCGGCAGTCGGCAGTCGGCAGGGAGCAGTAGGCAATTTCTATAGCATAAAATCGTTTTACTGCTCCCTGCCCACTTTTCTTCACACCGCTCGGTCCATCAACGCGCCACTGGTGGCGCGAGGCTGATTGTTGGGATAAGACCTATTTTCATAAGTCGGCTGCGGCTGGCCTCCAGTTGCAATAATCTCCAGCATCTGCGACAGATGCAGCAACGTTCGCTGTACGACAACCCATTGCGACAGACTCTGGTGCCGCAGCAAGCGGGCACGCCCGCTTGCCTCATCAATAGGCTCACGTAATCGTCCCGCCTGCTTTCCAGGCAATGCCTGAGCTAGCTCCCGAATGCTAGTCGAGGGCAGACCCTGGTCGGCAGCTTTCCGCAGCAGCTCTTTTCGATATTCAAAGCAAGACTGCAGTTCCGCGGACAATGCCTCTTCCTGAGGCACCAGGCACGACAGCCCTTCCAAATCTCGTGCCAGCAACAATTCTCGTTTGCTTGCCAGCAATGACAGCAATTCCTGTTGCGTGGAAGATAGCCGCTTGAGCAAATCCGCCAGTTCGGTTTCCCATTGAAAAGTCATAGGTCAGAGATGAGGGGTCAGGGTGTTGGGTGTTGGGTGTCGGGGAAAAAGGGTTCAGGGTTCAGGGTTCAGTGCATTCCGCAATCCGCAATCCGCAATCCGCATTTAATTCATCGTCTCCGCAACTGGTCGAGGTCTGACAGTTGGGTTTTAGCAGCCTGCTCTTTTTTCTCCGCAGCCAACAGACCGGCCTGGCGCGGAAACTGTCGCCGGAACATCGGCTCGGCAATCTGATCGGCGCTCGCCTCGGTCATCCGCTCGGCCAACGTCTGATCCAGTTGACTGCGAAATATCTCCTCCGCCTGGCCACCATGAAAATAAGCCGGTTTCCCCTGAGTACTCCGCATCGACTTGAGCATCTGCCCAAAAAATGTCTGGCCGACAAAATCGCGGAATGCCTTCTGTGTTTCCCGCGCCCCGGCGAGTTGCTCCGCATGGTTCGGCGTTGCGGGCCGGAGCGGTTTGATCGGCTGCAGTAGGGCCGGATTGATTTCCATGGTGTTCTCCCGATTCATTCGATAATCAGACGAGCATGAAGTTTTCCGCTTCGTTCAATGCCTTTGATAATGTCCACCACGTCTTCGGGTGGCACCTTCAAAGCGCTCAACGCATCGACCAAGGACTTGAGTTTGGCCGGATTGGCTCTTCCCCGATCGGGAACAGGACGGAATTCGGCCGCGGGTACTTCGCCCGCTTCAATGACAATATTTTTATGCGAAACCACCACATCTCCGATTTCGACATTGCCATCGATCACAATGCTGCCCACTCGCTCGTTGATGACCACTCTCGATTCCGGCGCCGACTGGTAAATTTGCAAGTCCATGATGTCTGAAATAAAAGCGACCGGATCGCTCTGGTAATGGGCAGGGATACGGACGATTATATTTGCCGCGTTGACCGCCATGACACTCTCATCGTCCTGCCGGGCATAGCTACTGCGAATGGTTTCCACCACATCGGTGGCTGTCTGAAAGTTGGCATGGTTCTTTTCCAGCACCAAGGTAATACGGCCATCCTGAACAAACGGCGTGAAGACATCCTCTTCCATCTGACATCCCGCATGGATGCGTCCCACCATCGGCTGCAACGCGTCCTCCAATTGGATCGCCCCTTCCGCCAAGGCATAGATTCGCGTGTCCTTGGTGTTGGGCCCTTGCAGGGCGGCTGAAATCAACTGACCACCCGCTAAACTCTTGCCATTGATTGCGCTGACGATGCAATCAAGCTGGTCACCCCGGCGAGCCCCGGTAGCAGGCACCCGGGCGGTAACCACGACCAAGGCGACTGCCTTCACTTTTTCCAGATCTCGCAAGCCACCCTTGCTCAGTACATCGTTGGGAATGGGGCTCCCCAATATTTCCATCGTCCTGGCCAAAGCACGCATGGTCGGCGCATCACCGGTCGAACCGGTCCCATTGAGCCCCACCACCAGGCCGAGCCCACGTAGCACATTTTCTTCCTGCCCTTTCACGCGGCAAATATTCCGCAACACCGTTCGAGCGGCAACCGGCTGGGGCGTCCAGGCCAGCAACCCACAGGTGAGGATCAGCGCGATCTCGAGAGGTCGCCGGGAATAGAGTTGTTTCATGGTGCTAGGGTTCAGGGTTCAGGGTTCAGGAAAAAGGTGTCGGATGTCGGATGTCAGGTGTCAGGTGTCAGGTGTCGGGTGTCGGGTGTCGGGTGTCAGGTGTCAGGTGTCGGGTGTCAGGTGTCAGGTGTCAGGTGGCGGATGTCAGGTGCTAGTGTTCGGCCTGTATGTGCTTTGCAGCCAATCAAAGTCCCTCTCCCCCTCAATAGGAGAGTTTCGATGGAGCCTGTCGCTGGATGTGGATGCTCCTATTGTGGGGGCGAGGGCTAGGGTGAGGGGGCAATGCGGGTACCAGCGTTCAGAAAATAGGGCATAAGGGAAAAAAGTTCCGGGTACGCCCCTAAAAGAAGTGAAACTTGTCATAGAGCTGCTTCAGCCAGCCTCGGGCATACCCATCGTGTACTTGCCCTTTTTCATCCTTGGAGATTACCAGCTCGGTAACCGCATCGCTGGTCACGGTACGGTCGGCCTGAATCGATTCGCGGCGGACGATTCCGGTCAGCGAAATGCGCCACTCTTCTTCATTGACACGAATTTTCTGATGTGCTTCGAGTACCAGGTTCCCATTGGGGCGGATATCGACGATCTTCGCGGCAATCCGAAACGTGAGAGAATCGCGTGTTTCAATGTCAGACTCGGCCCGGTATTGGCTCGTCAAAGTACCATTGACCTTCGGATCGCCATCGCGCTGCCCTGCAGGACCGAGTGTGCCATTGCTCAGCTTCAACCAATTCTTCAGCGTGGCATTCAAGAAGGCCGTCTTACGGCTTTCCGCGTCTCCTTCGCTTAAAAACCGTGTGCGGTAGTCCACCAGCACGGTGATAATGTCGTTCACTTCCAGCTCACGGGGTCTCGCTTCCGGCGGCAGTTCACGGTAGAGAAACGAACTGTTTTCCAGCGTCAACCCGGTCTGGGTCGATTGGGCCGGATACAAGAGCAAACTGGCATCCTGGCCGTGCGCAACCTGCCCCGCGCTAAGCATGGCGAACAGCCATGCAATTGGCAAAAGGTGGCGCGGGACAGCACCTCTCCCAACATTCCAGTTTTTCCACATTTCACGATCCGCGTATTCCAGCATTCCAGTTCTCCCGTATTTCACCTAGCGCAGTCGGCGTCTGTCTGAATGGAGCGTTGTATGCTCGGCCACCGTGGCCCCGGTAGCGAAGACATCCAATTCGCGGAGACCTGTCACCCGAGCCATGAAACGTTCACGCCGATCGGCCGTCTCCACTTGAATCAAATCGCCCAAACCGCCATCCTGCTTTGCCACCGCATGCGTACGCACCTGGATTCCCCCGGTACGGGCGAATACCGTCACGGTCTCTCCCCGTTCCACCAGACGCGGTGCTTCGAGATGGTTTTCCAACAACAAGACACCAGGGCGCAGAGTTTGCCGGGCAACCATGCCCACGGCACGATCGAGGGACCGGAGCGCTCGCAGCGGCAATCGTCCCGCCCAATCACGGACCTCGACATCGACCGCTCGCACCAGCATGCCTCGTTCGACCGTGCGGGCCAGTACCACCACGGACTGTTTTGGCTCGGGTGGCTTTGTCCTGCCTCGGGCCACCTGCTGACGGGCCGCCAGACGGGAGCCAGTCGGCTGCAATCCGTCCATGAGGGCCTGGGCCGGTTTGCGTTGGGAAGCCGCCCCCGGAGACCGATTTTTTGGCACCTGAATAGCCACCTGCGTTGTCCCGTGGAACGTGATCCCCGCCAGAGAAATCCCACTTGCGGCGAGCAAGTCGCGAATTTGGGCAATCCGTAGATACCTTCGAGTGCCAGGGGCAGGCGCGGGCATCAGGGGAGTAGCAATCAAGTCTTGCAACTGTGAATCGGTGCTGGCCGACAAGTCAGCCACATCACCCAGTCGCACAACCGGCCCCTGCAGCGTCACCTGCTGGCGAAGGACAATCTCCACGGCCGTGCTAGCCTGACTCCAACTCAGCAGGATGATCAGGGCGATCAGCAGGGGAGTAAGCTGTCGGCGGTAGGTGTGGGTGGTTGTCATGGAGAATTAAGGTGTCGGGTGTCGGGTGTCGGGAAAAAGGGTTGAGGGTTGAGGGTTCAGGGTTCAAGGTTCAGGGTTCAGGAAAAAAGGAAAAGGGATGTCAGGTGGCTTGTGAAAGCGAATTGGCCGAATCGCTGGTTACCTTTTTACTGCCTACTGCCCACTGCCCACTATCTTCTCAAGGTCGTGGCGACTTGCATGATTTCGTCACCGGCCTGAATGACCTTCGAATTCAACTCGAAAGCACGCTGGGTTGTGATCAAGTCAATCAATTCTTGAACCGGCTCGACGTTCGAGGCTTCCAGGGCACCCTGGCGGATAAAACCGATGCCATTCTGCCCTGGGGTCCCTTCGGTCGGCGTGCCGGATGCGTCGGTCCGTTTGTAAAGATTTTCGCCCATCTTCAACAAGCCATCGGGATCGATGAAGGTTGTGAGCGTGAGGTTCCCGGCCGTATTGAGCGTGGGTGAATTGGCCGTTCGGTACTGCACCTGCCCATCGGCCGTCACCACCACTCCGACCGCTTCGGGGGGGATACTGATGGAGGGATCGACGACCCACCCTGTATTGGAAGAGCCCAAGACCAACTGCTGATTGGCATTGATGCCGAAATTGCCAGCCCGCGTGTAAAGAAAATCTCCCCCGGCCGGATCGACGACCTTAAAAAACCCGCGTCCCTCGATGGCAAAATCGAGCGGATTTTCAGTCGTTTGAAACGCCCCTTGCCCATAATTGGTCTGGGTGCTGGCGACCCGGCTTCCCAATCCAACCTCGATGCCGGTGGCGGTCATGTTGCCATCCGCGTCGGTCGCCCCAGGCAGGCGCAGTTGCCGGTAAAACAAATCTTCAAAATTCGCCCGGTCTTTTTTGAACGCGGTCGTGTTGATGTTCGCCATGTTATTGGCGATGACATCGAGTTTAGTTTCCAGGGCATTCATGCCCGTCGCGGCCGTATAGAGAGTTTGTACACTCATGATATTGGAGTTGGTGAGGCGCTAGGCGCGAGTTGTGAGTTCTGAATGACAAGTTCAACGCATCAGCCCAATACGCGACTGAGCAGGGAGCCCATCATGCTGTCCTGATGTTGGATAATTTTGGTGTTCGCCTCGAAAGCACGAGACGTTTCGATCATGGCCATCATTTCGCGAGTCGGATTGACACCCGACTGTTCCAAATAACCTTGCTGCACATTCCGCTGTTCCGACCCGATCGGTTGGGTGGGGGCAAGCGAACGAAACATGTTGCTGCCAACCTTCACCAGGTCGCCAAGCGACGAAACTTGCTGGAGCCCGATCGGGAATGAGCTGCCAAGCTGCGTGATGACACCACCCGGGTTCAAAGCCCAGGGTTGGCTCGTTTCGAGCACAATCTCATTGCCCGAATTGTCGAGCACCGAATAATCGCCCGACTGCGTTTTCAGCTTCCCTGACCCATTCAGGGTGAAATTCCCCGCACGGGTCAGTAACTCTTCGCCTTGGGGGCCGCGAAGCCGGAAAAAGCCATCGCCACGAATGGCAAAATCGGTGGGAATGCCTGTTTGCCGGAGCGACGTGGGGGCAAAATTAGTTTCGACGCCGCTCATCTTGACGCCGCCACCCACATCATCGATGCCACGGCTTCCCGGGTAACTATCGCCACGCTGTATCGCTTCGGAAAAACGGGCCTGAAATGTCGGCACATCCCGTTTGAAACCGGGCGTTTCGACATTGGCCATGTTATTGGCGATGACTTCCAGACGCTGGGCTTGAGCCTGAGCCCCTTCGGCTGAGATATATAGACCGTAGGACATGGTACGTAAGTGAATCGCAGGCAGCCCCCCCGCGGTCGCCGGGTAGCTTATGCAGCCGCCATGCCAAAGCAGTGACAGCAGCGACGCTTGCGATGCGTATTGCCCTGTGGTACCAGGGTTTACGTTACCTAAGCAGGTGTCACGGACCCTTTGCCCACTGCGGCAATTTTCGCCACAACCGGCACGGTTTGCCGAATGCAAGCAGCAATGGTGGCAAGAACTGCCGGTCAATGCCGCTTTAGCTTACGAATCTTCTTCACCCACGTGACAAGCAGGTGGGGGTCGTCAGGGGTGGAGGGGTTGGAGATACCGGCATAGCAGCGTAGCGGCGGCAGCATTTAGCCGTGGGTGTAAACCCACGGACTCGGTTTTTAATACCACAAAGCCGCGTAGCGGCGACATCGAGTCATGTACCACCCGCATAGCGGGTGGCTTGAGGAAGGCTCC
>JAJRWS010000492.1 GCA_024276705.1 Planctomycetota bacterium
ACGACCGTCCCCATTGATGTCTCCAGCACCACCCCCGAATGGGATCGGTGTTGCGGAAACTGGGTGAATACGCACGGTTTGCGACCCGTCGTCTTGCTTGCCCAGGTCGTACCAGAGGGTTCGTTGAACGTGCGGAAGAATTTCCATTGCTTTGCCGTCGCCATCGATGTCGAGCAGATCCCCACACTCAAAGTTACCGTTCTCCTCGATCATCGCGCGTTCCCAGTGCCCAGCGTGAACGCCCGTGTTACGGAACCAGATCGCCCACTTTTCATGCCATGAGCAGGAAACGACATCCAACTTTCCATCCCCGTCGACATCCAGAGGCAAGTTCATGAAGTCGTAACGGTAGCCCTTGCCTTGCTCGTCGACTTCGCCCTTGACTTCGCGAAATTGAAACTTCCGCCAATCGGGGGCCAGGTAGATGAAGGGGCCGCCAACGATGTCCAGCTTGCCATCACCGTTGAAGTCGCCCACGCCGCAAGGTTCCCCCCGGTAGTTGCCTACCCGATGCATCTCGAAGGAGACAGGATTTACCTCGGCCGAGTACGCCTGGGGTGCATTTTTCAGCCAGATCACCGTGCAGCCTATGGCCAGTAGACAGTTCAGGCAGATAAATTGACGCATTGCATGGTCTCCGGCGTTGGCAAGAAATGGAACACGAACGAAAGGGCCAGAAAATCGAAGCGGGCTGGCGCTTATGAAAAAATCGTAACACCTTATTTTAACCCAGGAAAGTGGCTCAACTCCTGCAGGCCGATTGTCAGTATCATTCTGCTAACAATCATTCTGCCATGCCATAGGCCATAGGCCACTGGGCATTGACGGTTCGGGACTGGCGGAATCATGGATATCGTGACGACAGCATTGGATATCGTTCGCCTGCCCAAATGGGCCGCTGCGGATTCGAATGAAGTATAACGTGTTTAGGCGACAATCCTTAAATTCTTGCTTCACGATCCCTTGCGTGCTAAGATCGCAATCTAGCTGAAGGCTACGATGTGTAGGAGAATCGCAGTCCACTATTTCGTTTTTCAGGAGTTTGTCTAATGAAGTTGGCCATCGCTACGCTCATCGGTTGGATTATGTTGTTCCCTGCGTTCGTTGGTTCGATACATGCGGCTACTGCACCAGACACAATTGGGCCAGACAGAATCACGATTGGCACGCTGGATTTCTCTCGAGCGGGTGAGGCGAATATCTTTGACGGTAATTTGACCGAGGAGATGAGAGCGTCTTTGCAGGCGAACTTTCCGGGCGTCCGCATTGAGCCCACTCCCGCAATTACGGCTGGTTTTTTGGCATCCATGGACATGCTCATTGTGACGAACGCGGCGGGTGACCGTGATGACAACTGGCTTACCGTAACCGAGCAGGAAGCGGTGGGCAACTTCATTGAAAATGGCGGGGCTGCCATGGTATTTGCCGAACCTTACTTTGGCTTATCCGCTCAAAACGTCGTAGATCCTTTCCGTGTTACATTCGCTCTTGAGCTCATCCAGGATGTGAACCTCTTCCGTTTTGTCAATCCACCTAACAACCCGGTGGCCAACGGACCGTTTGGTACCGCGATCACGGCATACTCCTCCTACTACGGTTGGTTTAGTGACCTTGGCCCATACGCCGCGCTACTCGCCACGAATGATTCAAACGACATGCCAAGCGCCGCTTTTATTCCTGAAAACGCCATGGCTCCAGGTAGCGGGAGGGTACTAATTTTCGCGGACGCGACGATCGTAAGTGACGCCGAAGAAGGCTTCTTCCATGTCAATGAGACGATGTTTTTGAACGGCGTCCACTATTTGACCGAAGTACCGGAGCCGGCGGCTTTCTTTTTGTGTTTAGGAGGAATTGCGGAAATCTGGTTCATGGCAAGAAGAAACCGGTTTACCCCTTGATGCCCTACGAAACTGAAATCCGCTTGCCTAAGCCCACTACGGATGGCGGACTTTTTTGCTGATACTTCGCTATCGAAAACCCGTAACCATGGAAACGCATCATGCATAGTTACGCAATCCGCGGCACCGTAGTGACGATGGCAATTGTCCTTTTTGGATCCGGCCCGATCTCCGCTCAAAGTACAAAGGATGCCAGAATTTCGCTGGAGCAACTGCGTCAGCAACGCAGCCAGATGCTCAAGCACCGCCGCCGTATCATCGCAAATAACGACGGCTGCGATTGCCTCTATTTCCCCAAGAACCAAGAGATAACTGTCGATAATTTTCTGCGGATGCGGACCTCCGAATTGGCAGAGACCCAGGTCGATACGATCGCCTACTGCACGATTAGCTCTGGCTTCAGCCACTTTACCCATAACACTCGCGTCGGCACGCTGCTGACACGGCAAGGCGAAGATTACGGTATTCTCCCCAACATGCGGAATATTACGGCCGACTTGGTGAACCAGGGGACGGACGCCCTGGCAGCGGTCGTCCAGTATGGCCACGAACACGAGATGGAAGTCTTCTGGTCGATGCGTATGAACGACACGCACGATGCGGCGCACCGGCCGGAAAAACCGTATTTTTTGTTTCCGCCTCTGAAAGAAAAACATCCCCAATGGCTGATCGGTGAGCCGACGAAACGGCCGCCCCACGGAACGTGGAGCTCCGTCAATTACGAAATCCCGGAGGTTCGCGACCTTGCCTGTCAATACATTGAGGAAGTGTGCCGGGACGATGACGTGGATGGCATCGAGTTGGATTTCTTTCGCCACCTCTGTTATTTCAAAAGTGTCGCCTACGGAGGCAAGGCGACTGCCGCCCAATGTGCCATGATGACGGAGTTGCTTCGCCGGGTGCGCCGGGTGACGGAGAAAGAAGGTTGCCGGCGCGGGAGGCCTTTCCTGGTAGCGGTGCGCGTGCCCGATTCGCCTGGCTTCTGTCGCGACATGGGCTTCGACCTGCGGGCATGGCTGCAGGAAGGTCTGGTCGACATCCTGATCACCACGGGCTATTTCCGTTTGAACCCATGGCAAGACAGTGTACAGTTGGGACATCAGTACGATGTGGCCGTCTACCCGTGTCTGAGCGATTCGCGCGTACTCGGCGAGAGCCGGTTCCGACGCGCCTCGCTGCCATCGTATCGGGGCCGGGCCATGAATGCCTGGCTGGCCGGAGGCGACGGGATTGATCTGTTCAATTTTTTCAACCCGAAGTCACCGCTCTGGCGTGAGATTGGCGAGCAGAAAACGCTGGTCGGCTTGGATAAGCTCTATTTCGTCACGGTCCGCGACGGAGATCCAAACCGCTACCTGGCTCATGGCGACGCGTATCGAACGGTTCCGATCCTGACGCCCTCGCATCCCGCTTTCGTCAGTGCTCAAAAGCCACTGTCGACCACGATCGTGGTTGGCGAAGATTTTGCCGCGAGCCGGAAGGCGGGATACAAGCCGTCCGTCACGCTTCATCTGCAACTGTCGCTAGCCCATGCGGCCAAACGCGTCGAGGTCCAATGGAATGACAAGAGACTAACGGGGGGCAAGGAAGTGACCGATTGGCTCGATTTCCCGGTTCCGGTGGAACGGATCGAGCGCGGAACGAACAACGTACGGATCTCTTTTACCGACGAGCCGGATACCAACGATTCCTGGAACGTGGTCTATCGGGGTAATGCAATGCCAGAGCGGCCGTGGAGTCGCGACCGCGGCTCGGCACACACGGAGCAAAAAATGGTCGAAGACGCACTGATGATTGCCGATCGTGGCACGAACTCTGGCGACTACCTTTATCAGCGTTTCTGTTGGGGATTGGAGCCCGAGGCAGAGGCCGTGGTCGAGGCAAGCGTGAAAGTAATCTCTGGTTCAAGCTACCTGATCATGGCCAACGGAGTCGGAGGTGAACGATTGCAACTCGCCCCAGACCATATCGCGTTGTACCACCATCCCAAGCTGCGCTTCGACATGGATACGACCCAGGAGTTTCACACCTATCGCGTGGTGCTGAAAGGAGCGAACCTGAAGGTCTATGTCGACAACATGTTAAGGATCGACGCCGCCGGCAAATACACACCGCGGGCCGGTTACCCACGAAATGAATTGGCATTCGGCGCGGCCAATAGCACCGATGTCGGCGCGGCCTTCTGGAAATCCGTCAAGGTACGCACCACCAACGCGAGTTGCCAGGATGTTGTATTGAGCGTGAAGTATCAGAAACCGTAATGGTTAACCGTAACTTATTACACCTCACCTTTTTCACCTCGGCTAAAATGACTGACGCTTCACGTCAAGAGCTGGGTGCAAGACTCGACCCAACAGCACGGCATTTCTGATGCAGTCAATGCGGTAGTAGAGTCCGTAACCGCGATATATAAAGAGCCGCAATCCTTCGGCCAAGTCGCTTCGGGAGGCGCCCATCTCGGGGTTCCGTTCCAACATACGGCACGTCTTCAGCAATCCCTCCCCAAACCGCACGGCAGCTATAGGATTGTCCTTGCTGATGTAGTCAAGAATTCCCTCGATATCCGTGAGGGCGGGTTCCAGATAAATGAGTCGCATCATGCAAATTTGTCGGCAATCGTTTGCATCTTCCGGCGAATCCTTGCTTCGCCCTCTTCAGCCGACACTTCCTCGCCATCAAATCCTTCCAGAATCAAAGCTAGAAGCCTGGAACGGGATTGTTCATCGCGTTCCATAGTTCCCTGCAAGAACGCTTCGTCAACAAGGTAGTAGACCTTGTTGTCCTGATCGTCGACGATGGGTACCGCCTGGCCGGGGTTAGCAGCGATCTCCTCACGCAGTTCGTTGGTAAGTTTGGTTGCCATACCATTATTATAGCAAACTCTCCTGGCTTAGCTACAAGGGGGAAAGGCTCCGCCATCGCTGGGCCGAGCAAAAGGACAAATAGCGAATTGGGGACAGGAGCGAATTGGGGACACGCAACAGCGAATTGGAGCGAATTAGACCGAATTGGGGACAGACCGAATTGGGACCGAATTGGGGACACACAACAGATTACTCAAGGCAGAAGCCATAAACAGCCTGATACCTGACTCGCATTCTCGGAAAGGTTCCCATACCTATTGAGTAGCATCGAGATGCTGACCAAGCACGGCCTTGAAGAGATGGTACCATGAAGTTAGGCACCGCGTTCTGAATGAAATCGGAAAGGTCGAAAACGACGGGTGCTAAGATATTATCCGCCCAAG
>JAJRWS010000493.1 GCA_024276705.1 Planctomycetota bacterium
CCTGGGCTCCCGAAAATAGGCTTTTTTCTCGGAGAAACAACTTCTAGGAATTAATCGATTTTTGTTCCACTTGTCATCCTGAGCGCAGCGAAGGATCTCCTGCTTGTAGTACGCAGCAACTAGCCTCAACGAGAGATCCTTCAGTCGCTTAGGCTCCATCAGGATGACATGATGGCTGACATAAAACTTGCGTAAAAACGTGATGCCAATTTTCGGGGGCCCAGGGTCACCCCTTCGGGGTTTCGATAATATTCCTACATAACCCAGGGTTGCGCTCCGCTCGTACCTCGCTGTGCTACACCCTTATAGTAGATCACGTACCCCCACGGGAATACAAGCGACTGCTGCGGAGGCCCTGTCCCAAACCGCAGCAGGAGTCGCTTGTTCGCGAATTTTGTGCCAATGGAGGTGACAAGTCGAGAATTACAGGTCATTGTAAGCGGAGATAAAATCACGCATCGCCCCGCTACGAATGAGTCTGGGCTGGTATAGGGCTGTACCTTCGGCACGAAAGGAACAAAAGTATATCTGACCATGTGTTACTCGCAAATGCGAGATAGGGTCGGGAAGAACCGGCTTACTGAAAGTACTCCACCGCGTTGCGGAACACCTGCAGGCCATCTCCTTCGGCCTGATCTGCGTGTGTCGGGCTTGCTTGAACCGGACTATCCTGCCGACGGGTCCAGCTCGGATGCTGGGTGGGATCGATGTGTCGTTCCGGATGGGGCATCAGGCCAAAGACGCGGCCCGTACGGTCGCATATCCCGGCCACGTCCCGCAGTGATCCGTTGGGGTTACCATGGAGTCCGCCTGGGTTATCGTTATCATCCGCCGATCGGTAGCGAAGCACCAGTTGCCCGGTCTGCTGCAAGCGGTCGAGGGTTTCGGCATCGCGGGTGACGAATTTCCCCTCCGCATGGGCCACCGGCAGATAGAGCCTTTCGATGCCAGCCAGGTAAACACACGGCGGCCCCTCCGCCCGCACCTGCAGCGGCACCCAGCAGTCGATGAATCGGCCCGAATCGTTCCAGGTGAGCGTCGCGGCAGGCCCCTGGGAATCGTCCGTGTCGAGCAGGCCGCATTTGATGAGCACCTGAAAACCGTTGCAAATCCCCAGAATCAACTTACCCGCATCGCGAAACGCATTCAGCGTATCGGCCAGGTGATGGCGTATCTGATTGGCAAAAATTCTTCCCGCCGCCACATCGTCGCCATAACTGAACCCCCCGGGGATGCAGAGTACCTGGTAATCGGCCAGCATGTCCGACCGCTCCAGCAAACGGTTCAGATGAATGCGTTGAGGTTTCCCTCCCGCACGTTCGAATGCATAGGCCGTTTCTGCATCGCAATTGGTACCGGGAGCACGGAGAATAAGAATATTGGGTTGGGACATTGGGGGACAGGGTTCAGGGTAAAGGGTTCAGAAAAAAAGGGGGAGACATCAGGAGGGCGGGGTCCGGAAAAAGAGGTGTCAGGTGTCGGGTGTCGGAATCTGTCAATTGTCAATAGTTATTTGTCAATTATCATTTGGCAATTGGTTGCAAGGACTTATGATTCGTCGCGGATCCGGTTTCTTCTTTTCGCAATGACAAATGACTATTGTTAAATGACTAATGATAAATTCTTTGTCAGGGTTCAGGAGAAAGAAATGGCAAAATTCAGGAGGGCGTTGCCCCTACACGCCACAATTGGCTCTCCTTTCTATTTTCTCCGCTCTCCAGCTCCCGGTCGAAGGCCCTTACCAGCGCAGGGGGCTTTGCCACGCTTCTTTCAGCTCGGTCAAGGTAGCCTCGATCATGGCTGGACTTTCGGCCGTCGCGCGGATGATTAAACTCGGTTCGGCGACCACCTGGCCTATCTGGGCGTGGGGCACACCCTCCAGTTGCTGCTGGAAGTCGGCGGCCTGCGCGGGCGGCACCTCGCAAAGAAAACGGCTGTTCGATTCGCTGAAGCAGGCTGTCACCGCGGACAACGGGGCATCGGTCATCGGCACCCCATCGAGATTGAGTTCGACACCCAGGGCGCCGGCAAAGGCCATTTCGGCCGCGGCCACTGCCAGTCCGCCCTCGCTCAAGTCGTGGCAGGCGCGCACCAGACCGGTACGAATCGCCTGGTGCATTGCGGCGAAAGTGGCCTTGGCCCGCGGCGGATCGACCGTAGGGGCCTGGCCACCTGGCAGGTTGTGTGTCAGGGCGAAATGCGACCCTCCCAGTTCGTCTCCCGTACTGCCAACGACAAACAGCAAATTGCCTGCCTGCTTCAAATCCATCGTGACCGCCTGCCGGGCATCGTCCATTTGTCCCATCGCACTGATCAGCAGCGTCGAAGGGATGGCGATGGTCTCTTTTTTTCCTTCCTGGTCGAAGTGGCTGAACTCGTTGTTGAGACTGTCTTTGCCGCTGATGAACGGCGTTTCCAGGGCGAGCGAAAGATCGTGGCAGGCCATTGCCGCTCGCACCAGAGCGCCCAGGGTTTCAGGATTTTCGCAATCGCCCCAACAAAAATTGTCGAGGATGGCGATCCGGGTCGGATCCGCGCCGACAGCCACGCAATTACGCACCGCTTCGTCGATTGCGCTGGCAGCCATCGCGTAAGAATCCAAATCGCCATAGTGGGGGTTCATGCCACAGCCGATCACGAGCGCTCGCATCGAATCGAGCACCGGCCGCACGACGGCCGCATCCCCAGGACCATCCTGGCAGGTTCCCACCAACGGCTTCACGACACTCCCACCCTGCACTTCGTGGTCGTATTGGCGAATAATCCA
>JAJRWS010000494.1 GCA_024276705.1 Planctomycetota bacterium
CAGGCTCTGCAATCTGCCTTTCATACACTGATCCGACGTCATGCCATACTGCGCACGACGTACGCCACCGTCGGCGGACAACCGATCCAGCAGGTGCATCCTGACGGGGAGGTGCAACTGGAAGTGCTTGACGCGCGAGGACTTTCCTGGCAACAAGTCGAGCAACGCCTGAAACAAGAGGCCGACCGGCCCTTTAACCTGGAGCAGGGCCCAGTATTTCGCCTTCAATTACTCGAACGCGAGGGCCCAACGGAGATACTCCTTTTCACGACCGCACACATCGCGACCGATTTCTGGTCGTTCGACCTGCTGTTCGATCAGTTGCAACAACTTTACCGGGCTAACGTCCAAGCAGCCGACCTGCCTCCGGACAGCCAAAACAAGGAAGGGCCCAATGCAATAGGGCCCGATACGGCAGGGTCCAGTCTGACACCGCCGAAATATTCCTACTTCAGTTTTAGCCAATGGCAGGAAGAGATGCTCCAGGGACCAACGGGGCAGCGTCAGTGGGAGTATTGGCGCGAACAGCTTGCCGGCGAACTGCCCAACCTGGACTTGCCACTGGACCACCCGCGGCCTCCACTGCAGACTTATCGGGGCAAGTCGACTCTGTTCAAGCTGCCTGATCCGCTTACCCGGCGTTTGTTTGAACTGACTCGGACCGAACAAGCCACCCCCTTCATGACTCTGCTGGCTGCCTTTCAGGTCCTCCTCTTTCGCTGGACAGGCCAACAGGACATCCTGGTCGGTTCGCCGACTGCCGGCCGGAGCCGGGAGGAATTCGAGCAACTGATCGGCTATTTCCTGAATCCAGTCGTCTTTCGGAGCCGGCCGCTGCCGGAGACAACGTTTCGGCAATTCCTGAGCCAGGTCCGGCAAACGGTCCTCGACGGCCTGAACCATCAGGATTTTCCTTTTCCCCTGTTGGTGGAACGATTGCAACCGCCACGCGATCCCAGCCGTTCTCCCCTGTTTCAGGTTTCGTTTGCCTGGGACAAACCGCGGCAAGGTTTTGCCGACGAAGCGGTCGGCCTGACCGCGAACTCCGGAAAATCGTCTTTCGAACGCGCGGGCAGCCAAACGGGCTCTGCCGTGGCGGACCCGCCAACAGCAGCCGCCAAACCGCCAGCGGACTCCACCGCGTTGGGACTTCAACCTTTTGCCCTGAGCCAACAAGGGGCTGCTTTCGATTTGACCCTGATGATGCTCAGCGTCGGCGACTCGCTTTCCGCTGCCCTGCAGTACAACTCCGATTTATTCAACCCGTCGACCATCGAGCGCATGGTGGAGCATTTCGTCACCCTCCTGGAGGGAATCGTCGACGATCCAGACCAGCCTCTCGCCTGCCTGCCTCTGCTCGACGACGCTTGGAAAAAACGGATTCTGGTTGACTGGAATCAAACCGAGTCATTCTATCCGCGTGAAAAACTCCTGCACCAACTCTTCGAAAATCAAGTAGAAAAAAGGTCCACCGCAATCGCCGCCTGCCATGCGGATCGGCAATGGACTTACCTCGAATTGAACCGTCGAGCCAACCAATTAGCACGACGGTTGGCAGTGCATGGCGTCGGCCCTGACCGGATGGTAGGGCTGGCGATCGAACCGTCTCTGGAAATGCTGCAGGGAATCCTGGCCATCCATAAGGCGGGGGGAGCTTACGTGCCGCTTGTTCCCGGTACACCAACCGAACGCATGGCCGTCATGCTCGAGGAGAGCCAGGCGGAGGTGATTCTGACCCAGCAGTCGCTGGTCGATAGCCTGCCCGATTTTTCAGGGCTCGTATTGTGCCTGGATCAAGATCCTGAATCAGACGACTGGCAAGCGATTGACCGGGAGAGTGGGGAGAATCTTCATTTACCCCTCGCTAGCGAGCAACTGGCATATACCATCTTTACCTCTGGCTCGACTGGGCGTCCCAAAGGAGTTCAGATTCCTCATCGGGCGGTGGTGAATTTTCTCCAGTCGATCGGGCGCGAACCAGGCTTGACCTCACACGACCGGTTGCTGGCGGTTACCACTCTCAGCTTCGATATTTCGGTCTTGGAATTTTACTTGCCCCTGACTTCGGGGGCTCAGGTGGTGCTGGTCGATCGGGCCGTTGCCGCCGACGGCCCGCGTTTGGCCGAGGTACTCGATGCGTCGGGCGCGACCATCATGCAAGCCACGCCGGCGACCTGGCGCATGTTGATTGAAGCAGGCTGGCAGGGCAAGCAGAAACTTAAAATTCTTTGCGGCGGAGAAGCGTTGCCGCGCGATCTGGCCGACCAGTTGTGCCCGCTGGGTAGCAGCCTGTGGAACATGTACGGCCCGACCGAAACAACCATCTGGTCTTCCGTCTGTCGCATCAGCCAGGAGCCGGGCCCGGTCAGGATTGGCCGGCCCATCGACAACACACAATTTTATATTGTCGATACGCAGCACCAGCCGGTTCCCGTGGGTGTTCCGGGAGAACTGCTGATTGCCGGTGACGGTCTGGCCCGTGGTTACCTGAATCACTCCGAGCTGACCGCGGAAAAATTTTGCTCGCATCCCTTCCTGGACTCTCTTTCCCCCGACGAGCCGGACCTTCGCGTTTACAGAACGGGCGACCTGGCCCGTTACCACGAAGATGGAAATATCGAACTGCTGGGACGGCTCGACTTCCAGGTTAAAATCCGCGGTTATCGAATTGAACTCGGGGAGATCGAAACCCACCTCGACCGGCACCCGCGGGTGCGCCAATCGGTTGTTGTCGCGTTACCCGCAGGACCCCGCGACGGCGACAAGCAGTTGGTGGCCTATCTGCTCGCTTCGGAACCCGCACCGAACGTCAGCGAATTGCGTGAGTTCCTGCGGAAAACCTTAGCCGATTACATGCTGCCGGCGCATTTTGTCACCCTGGAGGAATTTCCGCTCAACCGGGCGGGCAAAGTCGATCGCCGGGCGTTACCCGCACCCGATAGGACACGGCCCGCCCTGGGCGTCGAGTACACCGCCCCACGCGGTGACGTGGAAGTTCGGCTGGCGAAAATCTGGGCCAACGTTCTGGGAGTCGACCAGGTGGGAAGAAACGATAATTTCTTTGACCTGGGAGGCGCGTCGATCCAAAGCCTGGAAATTGCCGCCAGTGCGGGCGAGGCGGATCTGGGCTTCACGCCCGCGCAATTGTTCCAGTATCCGACCCTGGCGGAGTTGGCCGCCGCCTTGGAACGGACGTCGACGGCCCCCGCAAAGATAACTTGCGCAGTCGGGAGTCCCCCGGAGATTGCCGGCCCTGCCAGTAC
>JAJRWS010000495.1 GCA_024276705.1 Planctomycetota bacterium
GTCGGGAGGCAGAAATGGATTGGAAAATGAACTGGTTTGGTTATGGCACCCAACCAGCATCCACATCGACAAAACAGCCACCAGGTACCGCATCGTTTGCATCCTTTCCATCCCCCCGAGTGCCGCGAGGGCGAATGGTAGCAAATCGGCGGACCCTGTCCAGGTGGATTGTCGGCTCCACTCATAGCTCGCGCCCAATGCCATTTTTTTTGAGCCGTAGGCGCTAGCCTCGGGTGCCTTGGAAACAACGCAAACCCTACAAAAGTGCGAGGCTAGCGTCTACGGCTCAGTTGTTTGGCTCGGCAAAGTAAGTGGCATTAGGCTTGCGCCTGCGGCTAAGTACCGCCACACGGCAATTTCCTGCCTTGCCTCTGCTAGCATTGATTGCAATCAATAGCACACATCGGCACCCGTGCCATGAGCACGCTAGCATTCACCATGCACATCGTGCATCACTTGGTATTGCGGGCCACTCGCACCAGGCTGTCTTCCGGCTGGACAGCCTGGCTTACATACGGATTGACCACCAGAAGTGGTTGCGGTTGCCGTGGAAGCTGAGTCGTCGTATCGGGTCCCGGTGTATTAGGCCGGATCGCACTGTTCGCCGGGGTCTCACTTGCCGCATCTGGGCTGGCCTGGTCTGGGCTCGATTGGTCTGGGCTCGATTGGCCTGGGCTCGACGGGGCAGGGCCAGGCACGTAAGGATTTAATATTTCCTGGGGGCCCATGGGCGATTCGATAATCTCGGGAGTCTGTACATGAGGCATGTAAGCAAACGGAGTGTAGCCGTAGGGGCGGGCGACCGGATAACTGTAGTAGACGGGTGGATGGGCAGCGAAGTAAGGGACCCGCCGATCCAGAGGTCGATCGAGCGTTTCGTAAAGCCGACCAACGCCCCAGCCATAACCACCACCGTAACCTCCACCGTAACCTCCACCGTATTGTGCAGTCGCCGCATCGGACAACATGAGACTACTGGTAATTCCGACTAAGAGAAGAAAAAATTGTCGTGTGTTCATCGGTGTGATCCTCTTGTTGCAAGCAGAGATAAGACAGGGGGGCGGGAGTCGCCTGGCAATGAGACCACGAGACGACCTAACCTCCAGATTAATTACCGCCCGCTCCAGATGCAAACATTTTTTGCCATGATGCAACCCGAATCAATAGCTCGCCCGTTAAAAACCCGAGCATGGAAACTTGGATTCCAGCTGGCAGGCATTTGCCCGGCTGTATCCCCCACCGGAACACACCACCTCGACCAGTGGCTGGCTGCCGGTTATGCGGGTCAGATGGATTATCTGGCCAGCCGCAGATTTGCCTACGATCATCCATCGCATCTGCTCACCGGCGCGCGGAGCATTGTCATGCTGGGCATGCACTACCGGACCTTAAAACCGATCGAACCAGAAATTGGCCAGGGACGAATTTCACGCTATGCCTGGGGCGAACAAGACTACCACGATCTTATTCGCCAGCGATTGCACCAGTTGGCCGACTGGTTTCTAGAGCTTATCCCCGAGGCGCAAACCCGATGTGTGGTCGACACGGCTCCATTGCTGGAACGGGAATTTGCCCAACTGGCGGGCCTGGGCTGGGTCGGCAAAAATACGCTCCTGCTGAACTCGCGTGCCGGCAGTTATTTTTTTCTGGCAGCCCTGCTCACCGATCAGATCCTCCCTTACGACGCACCTCAGCAAAGCGACCACTGTGGTACTTGCACCGCATGCCTCGATGCCTGCCCCACCGACGCCTTCGTCCAGCCTTACCTGCTGGACGCCTCGCGTTGCATCAGCTACCTGACCATCGAACATCATGATGCGATTGCCATGGAGTTACGCCCCGGCATAGAGCAGTGGCTCTTTGGCTGTGACGTGTGCCAGGAAGTATGTCCCTGGAATCGTTTTGCGCCTCAATCGCCCATGGCTTCTTTCACGCCTCGCCAGGACACCAATCCAGCCAACCTGGCCTCGCTGTTCGAACTCGACGAGGCAGCCTTTCGTGAGCACTTTCGGCGAACACCCCTGTGGCGTGCCCACCGACGCGGCCTGCTACGAAGTGCCGCGGTAGTCTTGGGCAATCAGCGTTCCGATACCGCACGGCCAGCTTTAGCGCGCGGCCTGGTCGACCAGGAACCGGTGGTACGAGGTGCGTCGGCCTGGGCGTTGGGACAATTGGCAAACGCCGCAGCCCGAGATCTATTGCAACAACGACTAGACGTCGAAACCGATCCGGAAGTGCGTCAGGAAATCAAAGCCGCTTTAGCTTACGAATCTTCTTCACCCACGTGACAAGCACGTGGGGGTCGTCGGAGTGAGCGGTGAGGAGCGGCTTGCCATCAGGAGGGCGGGGCCTGGTACGATTTTCGGCCGACCGGCTTGCCAATCCGTCGGACGTGCAAGCCGAAAACTTGTACCTGACCCCTTCCCAGGTTTGCAGGAGACTGGGGCGTCTTTCGAAAGGGAAGGACGCCCCAGTTGTTTCCACCACTTGCCAACCACGCCCTTCGCCAGGGGGCAAAGTCTGTTCGTCTTCCCATCATCTCTTGCCCTGGCTCCAGGGCCGTGCCACACATAAGGGCTTGTTGCCGCTCAACCCCCACTCGCGGCAAACGCACCAAGTGCGTTCCTGCACCCGTCAGGCACCTTTTTTCCTGAACCCTCTCTTCGAACCCTTCCGCATTCCAATCTCTCCGCCAACAATGGGCCCATGCCCTTACCCTTCAAACCACTGCGGCTCGGCCACCTGCAGTTCGACCTGCCGGTTGTGCAGGCCGCACTCAGTGGCTATAGCGACACGCCCATGCGATTAATCGCCCGCCGCCTTGGAGCTCCCTACACGCTGTGCGAAGTGATGCTCGATTACTTCGTGATGCAGGTGAAACAGCGTCGCCGTACCCACCACCTGCTGCATGTGGCCCACGAAGAGCACCCGGTTGGTGGCCAATTGATGGGCGCCCAGCCGGAAAATTTTGGCCCCGCAGCGCTCAAACTGGTCGCACGGGGTTTCGATGTCATCGACATCAACTTCGGCTGTCCGGTGAAAAAAGTTCTGGGACGCTGCCGCGGCGGGTTTCATCTCAGCCAGCCAAAATTGGCATTGGAAATTGTGGCCCGAGTGCGCGATGCAGTCCCTGAATCCATTCCGGTCACGGTCAAAATGCGCCGTGGCATCGACGACACGGCCACAAGCCGTGCCCAATTCCAAGAAATTTTCGAGGGCGCCTACGAGCATGGCGTGGCGGCCATCACGGTTCATAGCCGTACCGTACAGCAACGCTACGATGGCCCATCGCAATGGAATTTTTTACGTGAACTGAAACAACGCTATCCAGACCGCGTGCTGCTGGGCAGTGGCGACCTGTTCAATGCCCAAGCCTGCCTGGCCATGCTCCGCCGCACGGGAGTTGATGGAATAAGTGTGGCACGCGGCGCGATCGGCAATCCTTGGATCTTCCAGCAAGTCCAGGCCCTGGCCGCCGGCAAGCCTCTCCCCGATCCTCCCACGCTGCATGAGCAGCGCGAGGTGATCGCCTCGCATTACCGCCTGGCCGAAGAGCTCTACGGAACTCAGCGTTGTCTGCCCGGCATGCGCAAATTCGGCATCAAATACTCCCAGCTCCATCCCTGCCATGAAGAAGTTCGAGCTGATTTTTGTACCGTCCGCCGCCCAGGATCATGGCAGGAGGTACTCGACCGGTGGTACGCACTCGATGGCCCAGGTGTGCATCCGACCATCGAAGCGCCCAACCCGATGGCAAATACAATAGGTTCATGAAGCGGGAATCACACCATGCCACTTTCAACCAAAGATCAGAATGCCCTCCAGCATGCAGTCCACCTCCTGGAAAATCCAGGACTGGCTGTTCAGATTACGAACGTGATTGGCAAACCGATTGAGTATGGCGTGAGCATGCTCCCCGAAGATGTCTCTCGGCGCATTGGCGAAGCCACCAGCTCCGCCTTGCTCACTTCCCTGCGCATCGCCGTATCTACCTTGAACCCTGCGAGTCGATTCAAACCGGCCAACCGCATGCATAAGGTCCTCACGACACTCAGCGGTGCCGTGGGCGGGGCATTTGGCTTGCCGGCACTCGCGATCGAACTACCCGTTTCCACCACCATCATGCTCCGTTCCATGGCAGATATTGCCCGTGGCGAAGGCGAGAATATTCACACTGCGGAAACTCAACTAGCGTGTCTCGAAGTCTTCGCCCTGGGGAGCCGCCGCGAAACCGACGATGGCGCCGAAACCGGATATTTTGCTACGCGTGCCGCCCTGGCTCGAGCAATTTCCGAAGCTGCAAAATTCATGGCGGAAAGAGGGCTCAGCAAAAAAGGGGCGCCGGCCGTGGTTCGACTGATTACCAAGATTGCCGCCCGATTCAGCGTACCCGTTTCCGAGAAATTCGCCGCCCAGTCAATCCCTGCAATCGGCGCGGCGGGAGGTGCCGCCATCAATCTTGTATTCATCCATCATTTTCAAGACATGGCGCGCGGGCATTTCACGATAAGACGCTTGGAACGCCAATACGGCAGCACCGTCATTCGAAACGAATATGAACGTCTTTCGGTTCTCCAGCGACTGAGTCGCTAAGGAGTGACCGATAGCGATCCCGATGAAACAAAATGACGATAGGCTAGGATACTCGGTTGGCCGAAAATCGTACCAGACCCCGCTCTCTGCTCTCCGCTCTCCCCTCTCTGCTCTCCCCTCTCTGCTCTCCCCTCTACGCTCTCCCCTCTACGCTCATCGCCACAGCTTAGGCAGGAATCCTCGGATCCTCTGTCCCAGACCGGGCTGCTCAGCCACTTCGCTGGGGGGATGTTTTGGTTTTTTAGCCAGTTTCATATCGACCGGATCCGCGGGTGGGACGTGGGCAACCAGGTAGCGCGGCCAATAGTCATCCACCAGACGCAAGCAGTCCACGATGCGTTGCTCGTTGAGCGCTTTTTTCGCGGCTGAAATCTGCTTGACCAGGTCAACAC
>JAJRWS010000496.1 GCA_024276705.1 Planctomycetota bacterium
CAATCATTAAGCCCGGAGGGCTGATACAACCCTAGCCGGTGCCGTGCGGCACCGGATTTGGTGGCTCCCTTGGCATTAGGCCCGGAGGGCCGACACAAGTGCGACAACGACCGATGTATCGACCCTTCGGGCCTGAAAATGGAAGGCCACTGCGGCTTATGGGGTACGACAAGGGCTCTGCCGGAGCCTCACTTGACCATCCTCTGCGTCAATCCGCGTTATCTGCGGGCTCCTTTGAATAGGAATCCCTAGGAGATACCCTTTGACGGCGACTATGAGATTTGGGTCTATCGAAACGAACAGTTTGCCCCGCCGCAAGACTACGGCATTGCTTGGTGGTATGGCTTGGCAGCTGAACGCTTACCCCCCATCCCCTTCTCATTGCATCTCGCACATTCTGTGCCAAACACTCTTGCCTGAAAGCTGAATTCGGCTATTGCAGGATTCGGGCCAGATCCCTATTTTCTGCCCGGACGGTCATGATTCGTCTCCATTTCCAGTTCCGCCATTCCCATTAGCCAACCGGTTCCATGTCCTCCAAACATAAATCGCCTTTCTTGAAAACCCTACGAAACGATGCGATCTACGTCGTGCTTCGTGCCGGCCTGATGGTCATCCGGATGTTGCCGCGAAAGGTCAGCCTGGTTTTCATTACCTCGCTGGCCAGGCTAGGCTACTGGCTGGCTCCGTGCGAACGGCACAAGATGGTGAAGAATCTGGAAGATGCTTTTGGCAAGGATTATACGCCCGCCGAAAGGCATCGGATCGGGGAACAAGTCTTCCGACATATTGCCGGCAACGCGATTGATGCGGTACTTCTTGAGCGCCTGCTGACGAAGTCTCCGGAAGACATTATGCGGATCGAGGGGCTTGAGATTGCCCAAAAAGCCATGGCACACGGGAAAGGGGTCGTTTTTCTGACCGCGCACATGGGCTGTTTCGAGATGCTTTCACCTCGCTTTTCACAACTCGGGTTTCCAGTGCTTGTAGCCGGTACTCGCATCTACGACCCCCGGATCGATGCGCTGGTCGCCGAAAATCGGGCTCGCTTCAATGTGGAATACATCCCTCGTGAGGGCAATTTAAGAAGCATCATCCGTGGTTTACGGCAGGGGAAAGCTTTCGGGGTGCTGTGCGATCTCGATACCCGGGTCGAAAGCCTATTCATTCCATTTTTTGACCGACCCGCCAAAACACCGGTCGCACCGTTCAAACTGGCCCTGCGCACCGGGGCAGCCATGGTCCCCATTTTTGCCCAGCGTCAGCCCGATGGCTCTCAACGGGTGATCGTTTATCCACCCATCGAACCTTCAACTCAGGCAACCCAGGATCCTGAAGCCCGCCTCATCGAAGTGATGACTGCTTATAACCGCACCCTGGAAGAATTGATACGACGCGATCCGACGCAGTGGATCTGGATGCACAACCGCTGGAAATCGAAACCCGAAACCGCACCGGATACCATCCCCGAAATTCAGCCGGAAACCATCGAACCCGCGCTTTTGGAACCCACCGGCCGTATGCAATTGTCTTAGAACGTGTGTTAAAATTCAGAAAATCGGCCGCGCAGCAACTCCTCTAGTCCCCTCGCCCGCTTGCGGGAGAGGGCCAGGGTGGGGTGGCAAATTTCTCTAAGTCGTTACGTATTGAACTGTTGCGCTTTTGAGGGCGGCTTTGTGCTCGGCGTAGGCCGCATTGCGGCGTGAGGCGACGGTCGAGCCAAAATGTTTCTTGACCCAAGCTTTCACGTCTTTGGCGGATACGCGCTCGAAGGCTTCTCGCACCCCTTCGGGCGTGTGGGGTTTTAGTAACGCTGGCAAGCATGCTAGTAAACTTGTGAAGCCACTCTTGGAATGCTGACGCTCCAGTTGCTTGTAGAGACCAAAGGTCGATTCGAGGATCTCGGTACTCATGGGCAGGCGTTCGTCAGGGTGGAGCTGTTGTTCCGCGTCATGCACGAAGTCGATCAAGCGCTTGGCCAGTTCCTTGCTTTTGTCATGTTTGAGCGAATCGCCGATCACGTTTTGCAATCCGGCTGCTGCTCCCTGGAAAAGATACTGCTCATTGATGAATGTGAGGGACGCTGAAACGACATCCTGACATTCTTGCCACACGGCGATATCGTCCGCATATTGCTCCACCCAGCCAAGCTTGTCCTGCATCCGTTCGGCGCTGATTCCCTCCCGTGCTGCCGCGTCAGGATTCCTTAGCAGCCAAATGATCATCGTCATCCAGCGAATCGTCGAAGCCAGATTCATGAAGCGAGCTTTCTGCTTCGGGCTCGGCGGAGTCAGGTGAGCCAGTTCGGTCTGCTGGATGGCCGATCGCGTGCTGCCAATCTGACCGCCGACCTTTTGGAAGCGTTCGTCGTTGCCAAGGAGTGACTTCATCACATTGGCCGCAAAGTGCTTGAAATCGCGAAGCACGGTCGTGCCGTTGCCCCGGTTTTCAAGGCATTTCGCGCCATCCCGCAACTCTGGCGCTCCATCGATCAGCACCGCGCGAGGTGTTCCATAGCGGTCGGCAATCGCTTTGTATTCCTGCTCCATGTTCTCGGTTTTCCACTGACTACCTGGTTTGACTTCCAGCACGCGAGCGTCTTCATGCTTCAAGGCTTGTCCCGGTTTAGGCAGTGCCGAAGCCTTCACGCCCAACACCACCAGCACCTTCTCAGTTCCAATCTGGTTGGAATGGTCGACCATGACTACCAAGTTCTCATTGGGCCCCAGTGGCTGTTGCAACTCGGCGATTCCCTGTCGCTGTAGCCAGTTGCGGATCGAAGTTCGCGACGGTGTGGCTTGCGGGACGCCCAGCCAATCGAAGAACAACTCAAGCACTCGTTCGGTACCTCGAAAACCAACCGACCTAGCCACGTTCACCGACAACGAGATCATACGTTCTCCAAAACCGTGTGTTGCAAGGGGCGGATCCGCTGGAAGATTGACTGATTGCTTGGCCTCATCGCGTTCCCTCTGGAGTTCAGCGACTTGCCGCCTGAGCGCGTTGGTTTTCTCCTGCTGTTGTTGCCGTTGTTGTGCTTGCTCGTCGAGTTGTGCGTTGAGCTTCTTCACCTCCTCTCTGAGCTGTCGGTTATTGGCCGCCTGCGTCTCACGGCTTCTGAGTAGAAAAGCCGTAATAACGTATGCAGGGGACTTGAATTCCTTCGCCTTTTCATACCATGATATAGCCACTGTTGCGCTCCTTCGCTCTTGGGGGGTTGAGAACCCAAGAAATACGAAGTTGCGCAACAGTTTTTCAATGCCAATCTCTCCCAACCCCCCCAAGTTCCGGGTTTTTTACCAGCCCACCCTAGCCCTCTCCCCCAGCCACTTGCCGAGAAAGTCCTGACCATACGGAACATCTTTCGGCGGCAAGTGGCCGGGGGAGAGGGGACATTGATTACCTACCGGCACCCGGCACCTGACACCCGGCACCTGACACCCGCCCCCTGACACCCGACACCCGACACCTGACACCCTTTTTTCAGACCCCGCCCTCTGAGTTTTTTGCTCTTAGCTCTCTGCCTTATTTCCCACTAGCTGCCGATAAACCTGTTCGTAACCGGCCGCCATGACCGGAGCACTGAACCGCCGGGCCACATTGGCGTGACACGCGCGCGGATCGATTTCCCTCAACTGGCCAACCGCCGCAACCGCTTCATCAACTGAATCGACTAAAAAACCGGTCTCCTGATGCTTGACCAGTTCAGGCAAGTATCCATACCGAGTCCCCACGATGGGCGTACCGGTCGCCTGTGCCTCGATGCCCACCATGCTGCACGGTTCGCACCAGGAAATGGGAAACAGCACGGCCGCCGCCCGCTGGTACTCGGGAGCCAGTTCTCGCTGCGATAGCAGGCCCAGGTAGGTGATGTTCCGGTCATCCAAATGCGGTTTGATCCGGTCGTCAAAATATTCCTGATGCTGTGGCTGTACCATCCCGGCGATGCGCAGCGGCATGCCGCTGCGATTGGCTATCTGAATCGCTTCGGCGGCGCCCTTCTCCGGGGCCAACCGACCCGCGAACAATAAATAGTCCTCTTTCTCATGGCAAAGCGGAAACGCCTCAAGCTTGATTCCATTGTAGACCGTTGCCACGTAGTTCAAGTCCGGCTTCAGTTGCCGTTCGGCATCCGAGAGCGACACGAACGGCTGGTCCTTGTACCGGTCGAATACCACGTGACTCGCTCGGACCCACGCGGCTCCGTGCAACGAAGAGACCAACGGACAGGGCAACAGACGCGAAAAAACGAGCGCATGCACGTGCAGGTGCGAGTGGACCACATCGTAGGCCCCGGTACGGGCCGCCTCGATGCAAGTGGCGATGTGCAGTTGCTCCCAGGCGCGAAAATCGGGCGGCCCCTCCAGCAACCCCGACCCCGGATCGAACCGCTCGGGCGCATTCCGCTGGGCCTCCGGCCAGATCGAAAACGGGTGCGGCACCGTCGCCACCAACCGAGCCGTAGTTTGCGATCCGGCTGCGGCGAACAGCGTCACCTCATGCCCCATCGCCACCAGTTCCTCGGTCAAATTTGACACGACCTGTTCCCAGGGACCATATCCATCGGGGGGCACCGTCCAGGAAACCGGCGCCAACATGGCCACGCGCAGTCTTTTTCGGTTCGTCATGTTTCTACCTTCTAAGCGCTTAACCATTGCAAAATTTCCGACCCGAAGCAGTGCAGGATCGACACATGACCCTGTCCGGAAATAATTTGCAACTGACTTCCCGGGACCCGCCTGGCCAAGACACGACTGGCTTCAACGGCAATGGTCCGATCGCACGCGCCGTGCCAGATCGACACCGGCAAGTCAATCTGTTCCAGCGGAATTCGCCAATGCGCGGGCAAGAGGAGCGCATCCTGAATGACCCCATCAGGACCCGTCCTAGTTGCCTCGAGAAAAGCCCGTAAAAACAGATCACGAAAATAGGATTGTTGAAGCAGGCAACGGTCGGCTGGAGCCATCTTCCGCATCACCCGTTTTGCAACCAGGACAGGGCGCCGTGCCGCGCGACGGGAGTAAAACTTCAGCAACC
>JAJRWS010000497.1 GCA_024276705.1 Planctomycetota bacterium
AATGGAACGACCATTTTTTGAGGGCGAATAATGCTACGGGACGAAGATTTCAAAAGTGCCATCGCGGGCAAGGTGACGTGCAATGAAGACGATGCCGTTATGGTGTTGCGAGGCATCGTACTCAAGACGCTAAATGGCAACACGTCGGATTACAAGATTCAGAAGTTCGCTGAACTCTTCGCCGACTCGCACGACATAGGAGCGGACGACTTCAAGGTCATCAAGGCCGCTGCCCATGCTCTGGTTGGCGGTCCTGGTGCACCGTCTACACCGAAGACTATCTCGGCAGCAGACCTGTACGAGATGGAGGTGGTACCGCCAACATGGATCATTCCAGGCCTACTTCCTGCTGGCCTCACGATCCTGGCTGGTAAACCGAAGGCCGGAAAATCCTGGCTTGCTCTGGACCTGGCCATCGCCGCTGCATCTGGTGGTGCGTTGTTCGATGCAATGGACTGTGAGCATCCGTGCGATGTTCTGTACCTGGCGCTGGAAGATACCGACTACCGACTTAAGGACCGCATGAAGCGCCTGCTGTGCGGCGACAAGCCGCCCTCACGATTGCACTTCTCGACCGAATGGCCCGCATCGGACCAGGGTGGACTGGACCATTTGGCGGAATGGGTAAAGGACCAACAAGGCGCAGGCATGATCATCATCGACACGCTGCAAAAGATACGGCCTGCCACCAAGAAAAACAGCGGTCTGTATGAATCGGACTACGCCGCCCTGGTTCCGCTCAAAAAACTGGCTGACGAATACAAGATTGCTGTCGTGCTAGTCCATCACGTCCGCAAGGCCAAAGCGAACGACCCGCAGGAAACCATCTCGGGTTCGTATGGGCTTACCGGCGCGTCGGATACCAACATCGTGTTGCAACGCGATACCTCCACGTCAAACGCCTCTCTGTATCTGGTCGGGCGCGACGTTGGCGAAGCCAACTATTCGTTGATGTTCGACAAGGACCTCGGACGCTGGCAACTGCTGGGGGAGTGTGAGTTGCCTGCAACGCAGCTACAGCAGGACATCGTTGCTGCGGTAAATGACAAGGCGCTGAAGCCGTCACAGATTGCTGAGCTGTTGGATACGACCGCTGACAGCATCTCGCACATATTGCCGAAGCTCCTGAAGAAGGGGCTGCTGATTCAGCCCAGTTACGGCAAGTACATATCTGCCATGTTTGAAATGGAGAAAAACCTATGACTGAAAATATCGACATCACCCTTGCGGACGATGAGCTGCTGACACGCTCGCAAGTTTGCGAACGCCTGAAGATTACGCCCAAGACGCTGTACTTGTGGCATCGCGCTGGAACGGCACCTCCATGCGTGCGTATTGGTCGGAGTATCCGGTACCCCGCCCGCCTGTTTGACGAATACCTGCGCAGCCGTGTGCAGGCCGACACTGTAGCGGAGCATGATCATGACTAGTAAGCAGGATTTTATTGATGCGTTCGTACACGCCGATCCGGAGTTCATCCGAGTCCAGGCTCTCAGGAAGGCACATCAAGAAAAATTCCAGGAAAAGAAACATGGGATGACCAAGGACTATCTCCACTTCTTGGAGGAAGATCGGAACATCGGTCCTGGATTCGCCGACGATGTTATCGACGATGGTGCCGATCCGATTGACCTGTGGGAACGTGCCGAAGAATCATTCATCTATTGGAACATCGACTTGTTGAGCGGTCCGTACGCTCTGGGCAAGAGAGCGGAGAGAGCCTGGAATGTCCACCAAGCCAATCAACGCTGACTGCAATTGTCTGCGCCAAATGAGTTACATAATGCCCAGGCTAGCCCTCACGACGCGCCAACTCGCTTGGGCGATACGGGCCAGTGAGTCCACGGTCGCGGGATGGCGGCAACGTGGCGTCGGTCCTGCGTACCACTCGCTTGTACAACGCCCTGGCTATGGCCCCAAGACCTACTACAGGATCAGCGATCTCCTGGCGTACACGGGCAACAGGTGGCCCGTTGGTGCCCGATTCTTTAGTACCACGCAGGCAGCCCAAATACTCGGAATCACCCCTGGCGCACTGCGTCAACGTTGTTGTCGTGGTACGGCACCATCTCCCGTCTACTTCGAGTCGCTCGTTCGCTATCTCCCGGAAGAGTGCGTTTAGGTGAAATATATTCTCGAAATCCAACACACCGGGCGTTGGAGGTTGTAAAACATAGTAATGGATAGCAACGAACGGTAGATGGCAAATGCCCCGTACTCTTCTGAAACCCGCCGAAATGGCTGATGCATTAAAAGTGTCGGAGTCCACTCTCGCGCAATGGCGTTCCAGCGGGCTGGGGCCAGCATTCGTCAAGCTGGGACCGGGGAAATGTGCGCCGGTTCGATACTTGCCACTGGATGCTTACCCAGAGGTACGGCTGTGAAGATTCGCCTTGTCGCAAACGAACTGGTGGACGGTGAGGTCGAGTACATAAGCCTCGTCAAGCACGGGGCAAATCGCAGCCCATTCAAGATCATAAAGGCGGAGCAACCCGTTCAGGATTCGTGGGATGACCTCATGCCTGAACTGGCCAAACTGAGGCGGCGAATGAACCAACCCACGGCGACCACGAACCAGGAGACTACCGTGACGAAAATGGACGAAGACAAGGAACAAGAACTGGAGATCGCGAAGTTACGGCAAAAGCTAGCGTCGTTGAATCGCCAGCAGCTCAATCTGTGGGAGTCGCCGCAGCATCCACTGTTCGAGCGCCTAGACGCCGATCTGACATACGCAATCGAAAAGTGCGAGCTGGAGCTTGCGGTTCTGACCACCGATCAGCAGGAGCAAATGAATCGTCACAGCGCCTTCTTCCGGCGTGGTGGTAGCAGCGTTCATTCACAGGCAACCGTGTCCGATAGTGCCTACGAGCGTCGTGATGCCGAAATCCACAAGTCCACCCAAAATATCGACCTGTCTACTCCGATCACGCAGACGGACGACAACGAGGTCGCGAAGATCGATCTCACAGGAATCAAGGTATGAGCGATCACGTATGGCCTGGCCTGCCTACCGGTCCCAACGAACACGAAACGCGCTCCGGTATTGAGCGACAGGACGTCGCGTCCTTGCAGACGGAACTGCGTGAGCAGGATCGGATTGGCAACGCCCAACGGTCGCCGTTCGATCACAACCGAGTACCGCTGTTGCGGAAACCAAGATGAGGAGATGCGGGGGTGCCGGTGCCGAGGTCTTAACATTGCTTCGCCTCGGCTTCGCTGCTCGACGGTGCCCCCGCTGTTACTGAGATCGTGTCGTGAGAAAGGAAGAGTTCAAGACCTACTGGATCGTCGATGACATAAAGGTCAACAGCTACAACATTATGCGGAAGCGTGTACTGGCTGGTGCCACTGCGATTGAGGTTACAGCAGCGTCGCAGGAGGTTGCGGCTAACGAACGCAAGCGTCATGCCAGGGAGAACGCTGCCAAAGACGCTGAGATTCGTAGGGCAGCAGCCCAGCGGGCACACGAGCGATCACCGGAAGGTATGCGGCAGGCTGCTATCCGGACAGCAGCTACGCACCCAGGCGGCATCGTCTCTGCGGGCGTGAATATCTTCGAGGACTTGGATGCGTTCGGCCCCAAGAAAACGAACTGCCTGCAGTGAAGCTGAAGAAGTGGCAGATGCAGGTGCTTGCGGATGCGGCGCAGCATCCTGACGAATCGTATGCTGCCTATGCCCGCTGGGCGGGCGTTCATCCAGAGACCCTGAGAAAAGCCCGTAAGGCAAATCCTGAGTTTGCCCAGGAGCTGGAGCGTCGGCGACAGGGAATACTGCAACTGGAGTCCGATGCTGTTGGCATCGAGGAGTTCTGTCTCAGCCCGGATTACCTCGGTCTGGAGGGTAAGGTCTGGCCGGTCGTCATGGATGAACTGAAGGAAATCAATTCGGGCCAGTATGACCTCGTGCTCCTGGTCGGAAGTATAGGCTCTGGTAAAACTTATGCTGCCGCTCTGAGTCTGCTCTATTCCCTCTACCGCCTGCTTTTGTTACCGGACCCCCATTCGTATTACGACCTCGATCCGGCATCGCCGATCATTCTGGGGGTTCAGAACCGCAACCGCAGGCTTGCCGAACGTAACGATTACGCTCTGTGCCGGAACCTGATTGAGGGTTCCCCGTGGTTCGCCACTAACGCCCCGCACGATCAGCGATTAAAATCCCGCGTGAAGTTCTTGCACAAGAACGTCGAGCTTTGGGCTGCCAGTGGTGACCCCGAGGACCTGCTTGGCATGAATCTTTATTCACTGATCATCGATGAGGGTAACTTCTTCTCGAAGGTCGAGCGGTCGAAGCGGTCGGTTCACGGTGGGACATTTGATGCCGCACGAGAGGCGTTTGAAGGGGCACTCAGACGCAAGCAGAGCCGGTTTCCGGACGGTTCCGGGTGCTTCTTTGTTGCCAGCTCGAAAAGATTCAAAGGCCAATTCACCGATGAGCTGGCACAAGACTTTGCGGGCAGTGAGTCGACTTACATCTACGATCACAATCAATGGTCAATCCGCCCGGAGAAGTATGCAGATGGCGATTGGTTTCACGTCTTTGTCGGCGACAGACTTCGTGCACCACGCATCCTGGACAACGACGAGGAAATTGACCCAGCTGATCGCAGTCTGGTTACTTCAGTCCCGGTTCGGTTTGAACGCCACTTTCAGCGCGACCCGGTTCGTTCCTTGCAGGACATCGCGGGTATTTCTACCGACGTCAGCGGTGCATTCTTCTCGGAGAAGGAGAAGCTCGGTGAGGCTGCTTGCCTGAATCAGGTTCTGGTTAGCCAGGCCGATGTTGTCGGTGACGCCAGTCGGCTCCTCCCACGCCCCCACGGCTTTTGCATTCCTCATCCCGAGTCTCCTCGTGCTGTACACGCGGACCTCTCTTTGACCGGCGACCTGACAGGGATCGGAATCGGGCACATTCGCCGTTATGACGACCGTGGGCTACCAGAGATCGATATTGATGCGATTGCGAGAGTGCGCCCACCGCGCAATGGACAGATCGAACTGGATTCTGTATTCCGGCTGGTACGCGACTGGAATGAGATGGGAATACCGATTCAGTGGTTCTCATGCGACGGCTACCAGTCAGCCGACCTGTTACAACGAGTAGGTCGGCTAGGTATCTATTCAGGCCGCCTAAGCGTCGATCAGACCAAACCGAACGATCCGATGGCGGCGTACGAGACTCTGCGGGCAGCGATCAGTGAGGGGCGATTCAGGTTCCCCGATGACGGCGAAACCGTTGAGGACATGCTATGGCTCCAGGTGGACTTCGAGAAGCGCAAAGTGGATCACCTACCGAACCGAAAGAAGGACACTGCGGACTGCCTGGCAGCTATCGCGTATCACCTCACGCATAGTGTCCAGGCGTTCAGATATGTGGGTCGGATCGAGGGTGCAGCCACTGCGGCTGCATTTGCGGTGCCCAAGCTGGGCGGACAAGTAACCGGGATTCCTTATGCGGGATTCCGTTCGGCGATGGAAGAGATTCGCTACCGACGTGGCATCCCTGCTCGTTGACCGCCCCCTAGACGGTTAGCCAATCAATTTGCTACGCAGCCAAGTGTAGATTCGAACAAGAATCGCGCCTGGTACGTTGGCCAACACGCCAAAAACCGTGCAGATTAGTGCCGCGATCCAAAGCGACGTAATTTGCCACACTACCAGTCCGTACACGACGAATGCCGTGAATATTCCAGTCCAAGCTGCTTGGAAAATCGGCACACCCCATAGATGTGTCACAGCATGGCGATACGGCTTTTCTTTGATGCGTACGCCTTTACTCTGGCAGGACAGATAAATCACTGGGCTTGAGTTGGGAGCCGCGCGGACTACATATGTAATTTTGACCGTCTGGCCTCGGTTTAAAACAGGAACCTTGTACCACCGCTGACCATGTCGAAAGCGATAGTCTGCCTGCAGTCTTTGTTGGATTTCCGGCTCCTCAGCAGTTCCTGCTTCGATCACCTCACTTTCGTACTCGGAGTTGGCGACAATTCGATCAAAATAGTCTTCGGTCAACTCTATCGGGTCAATGGTGCCGTCGATGTGAGTCTTCTCAGTTAGCAACTCAATGTTGTCGTGGCCCCGATACGTCTTAAACTCAAGGTCCTCAAGGTCTTTGAAGCTACTATTTGTCAGTGCGATTTGACTCAGATAAAGATTATGAACGACATTGCCGCGATAGGTGACTTCCACCTTTCCGTGAATTTCATCTTCAGCAGTCATGCCGATTTGTTGATGAGATACGTCGTATCGGAGTAGAGGGCGTCTGTTTCTCAGCAAAAGCAGCAGCGAACCGCCGATGGCTCCGCCAATCCACGGTCCTACTTGGCCGATTATTGGATACGTTTCGAGTAACTCTTGCATTCTCTCACCGCCAATGAAGAAACTACGAGTTTACCAGCTTGTCGTGGGCCATTGGCAGACAGGCAACTTGGATTAGCGTTCGGACCAGTTTGGGCCAGCGATAGACACGGTCCCGCGAGCTGAGCTAATTATCCGGCTCGAAAAGGAAACGAAACCGTTGATCACCTATCGGAAGGGGGTCAGGCTCCTTGATTCCTAGTCGTTCCAGCAGTGAGGATGCGGAAATCGGCGGTGTACTAAGTTCGAGTTTGGCCGTGACCGTCACAGCGTTGATAAATCGCTTATCTGCCGTTAAAAAATAGTTTAGTCCGTTAACCTCTGCCGTCCATAAATGAAAAGCATCGCGGATTTGATCATCGGAGTTAAGATTGCGGCAGATTTCTCTGAATCGACCAAGATTCTCAAAGTTCGCTTGGTCAAATTTCGGCAGTTCCAGATGGCCCTTTGTTTTCTCCAGAAACGCGCTCTCATCAACCTTGAGTAGAAAATCCTTGTACCATTTCACTTGCTCTTCGCCGCTCGCATATTTGTTAAAGTTCACAGATGCAGAAAAATATGATCGGTCTACCGCGGGAGGAACGTGTTGAAACTCGTGGTCCCGAAACACATCTCCAATCGAACCCTGCGTCCCTATGGCACCGAACATTCCTTCGAACTGAATCTCGCGGGACGTGCACAACACCAGACGGCCCTCACGTGCGAGTCGAGCAATCGTCGGCAGTGCCGATATTTGTTTTGACAGCCACTCACCCTGCCGGGGCTTTTTCCCACGATAGCCCAAAATATCAACTTCGGTAGTTCCACCCGCCCAATTGACTTCTTGTTTACCTGTCACAAACTCAGCGATTTGCGCATGAACACGAATGTTGCGATCAACTAGGAGTTTCAGCGACGTCATCTTCGAATCGGGCCAGGCGTGTTCTTACGCTTGTTTCTGAACACTATCTTGTTGCGATCTTGGAGGGACAACTTGTAAGGCACGTTAACGTCGTACAAATGCGCGACGGAACCGAGCAGTTCATATCGCCAATGACAGATTCTGTTGCTCTCTGTAGATCGGTTCGTCTAATTCATCGTCGAGCGCCTTGCGAACTAGCGACCCTACGGCGAAAGCGAGATCGCAGGGAACAGCATTGCCGATCTGTCGAAACATAGCGCTGGTACCACCAACGAACTCGTAATCGCTCGGGAAGGTGTTGAGGAGGATAGCTTCATCTACGGTAAGACGACGCAATCGACTCGGTGAAGATTCCAGGGGATACGGCTTTCCGCCACTCATCAGGTGAGCGTGATACTCCTCGACCCAGCTGGCGGCATGATCATAGAGATGATCCTCATCCACTATCGGAGTCTTGTTGCCCCCCATGCTCGCATGAAGCGTACTGGATTGGCCGTCTGGATTAAGGGGCCGCCCCTGGCCATTGAACATCATTCCAGCGTAGGGTGATCGTCGCATCACCGGATTTTGTGCGATTGTGATCTTTGCGTTACAAGTCCGACAGTTTGTATCTGTGCCCGCTCTACCAAGCGGCTTAATGACGTCGCGAACCGTTGGGCTTTCTTTCTTAAACTGGTCAACGGAGTCCCCGAGTCGTGTCTCCACCTGGGCGTCCAGCATACCAATCAAAAACATGCGCTCGCGATTCTGCGGCACGCCGAATTCCCGAGAATTTAGTAATATCAGCTCAACGTGGTAGCCCATCTCTTGCGCCTTTCGTACCAAATCTTCTCTGACCAGTTGAAACTTGGTCAGCTTGGCTAGCGCCTTAACGTTCTCCATTACAAAGGCTGCTGGACGAATGATGTCCACGGCCTTCATGAAGCTTTGAACTAATTGACTCCTCTCATCGGATGGACTCATCTTTCCCGCAACTGAGAATCCCTGACAAGGTGGCCCTCCAAAGACTAAATCGACGCCGCGATATTGGTCCAGCGATGACAGGTACTCATTAATGTCACCGCAAACGATTTGCGACCCAAGATTCGTTTCGTACGTCTCACATGCCTGTCGGTCAAAATCGTTGGCCCAAACTACATCAAAACCAGCGCGCTCAAAGCCGATATCCATTCCCCCAGCCCCTGCAAAGAGGGAAACCGCGGACTTGGACGGAGTGTTATTAGGTACATGTTTCATATATGCGATGTTGGCATATCCGGTTAGGCAGCGTCAAATCGCCACAGCATGAATAATCAAAGAATTCCATCTATCCACGACGCCAGGTATCGGGCCGCCATCGACATCCTCGTCGAGACAAGGAAAAAATGCAATGTCTCGCAAGCTGTGTTGGCTGAACGGGTCGGTTTCACTCAGCCGGACGTCTCAAAGATCGAGCGCTATGAGCGCCGTCTCGACATCATGGAGTTCCTTGATTTCCTACATGCGATTACTGGCAGCGACAAAACGCTCATGAACCGCGTGTGGAATAAAGTCAATGAATGCCACGATAGATCATAAGAAAGCCGCGAAAATTCTAAGGTCAGCGATAGCGGATGTCACTTCTGGTAATCACCAGCCGTCAAGCACTCACGCAAAGGACATTTCGGCTGTCGTTCTTGGTAGCCACATTACCTACCGCTACGTACTCGTTAACGGTCTTCTTGCGAAAGCAACTAACGTTGCATGTAATCCGATCTGCCTACAGGCGGGGGCAGAGCTAAACGGCGCGTTCGACGCCCGATCCTTGTGTCACAAGGTGTTTGTTCCAATGGAGCGAGAATTACTTGGTAGCCGATTGGGCGGATCAAATGAGCCTTTTCTCAATAAGCCTGCGCGATACCAAACGATGTCGAAAGACAACGCAGTTAGGAGCGGGAACGATACTAAGATGCTGCACGCTGCAATATCTGTGCTGAGCCATAATTTTGACGCCGATTCTGCTTTGATAGCACTCAAAGACGCTATCTTCTTTATCTTTCAACGACCGTCTCGCGACGTTGCAGACATTCTCGGCGATGGTGGTGGCGGCCTTATGGGCGTTTCACTTATTGAGTTTGCGGAGCAATTCATCAATGTATCCATCGAAGGCGAAACCTGTGCATTGCTGGCGGGGGCAGCTTTCAGCGCCCTCGGTGTCGGTATGCGGCAAGAATTCGACGTCATCGTACATCCGGTTAACCAGGCCGGGTCATCTTCGAATGAAGTATCAGATGTAGATGTTTACCTCGACGGCGAGTTGCTACATACAGCGGAGGTAAAGGACAAGGACTTTACGGCGCAAGACGTGGAACATGCAGTAGGCAAGGCGGCCAATGCTGGTCATATGAGGCTTGTCTTTCTGATCGGGCCAAGAGGTCAACTTGTCGGCTCGACAGCGGAAGAACTTCAACATCACTGGGAGGATAAGGGTTTTGTCTTGGTCTTTCTTAGTCTCATGGATTTCTTCAAGTCCGCCATTGCGATGTGTCCAGGTCTCGATGCTCGCGGGTTGGCGGATTTTGTCGATGCACACGCGAAGAAAGCACGTGTTAAGGACCAGACAATCGCAATCGCGCGCGACTGCCTCAAGAACGTCAGCGCTGCCACCGAAAATTGATGAGCCAACGCGTTCACCAAACATTGCTAGATATATCACGTGATCGTTTTGGCAACGTGCACTCGTTAATCCAGGAGAACGGCCCCCTCAGCCTAGAAGCTCACAGAGCCGAGCTATTCGAATACATGGCAAAAACTGTTGCGGGTCAGCAGTTATCCGCTGCGGCGGCGAGAACAATCTGGTCGCGAGTAAAGACTGCTGTGTCAGAAAGCGGTTACCCGCTAATAGAATTATGCTGCGAATCGGGTTTTCCGGCACTCCGCTCTTGCGGGCTATCCGGTAACAAGGTCAAGGCGCTTATACATCTTCGGCAATCATTCGCAGACGGCAGTATATCGGAGGCACAAATTCGTGCGGCGGAGTATGAGGACGTAATCCGCATTGTTTCGAGCATATGGGGTTTCGGTGGTTGGTCTGCCGACATGATCGCGATTTTTTACTGCGGTCTGCCTGACGTATGGTCTGAGGGAGATTCGTCTTTGCAAAAGGGCCTCAAGATGCTCTCCGATGGCGTGTCTATAGAGGCCTCTGAGATCACCGCTGATTTTTCACCATATCGGTCCTACTTGGCTTTGCATGTTTGGAAAGGCATCGACGATGGCGTCCTCGCGCAACTGCCGAAGTGAATCCGGTCCAAGAACCGGAAGTAACTGCCGACATTGCCGAGATTTGACCCTGTATCATCGGCAGGGGCCGGGTCTATCCTGAAAGCATGTATGAAGACGAAGAGTTCTTTGCGGACCTGCTAGAGAGAGCCTACCTGGAAGCCCAGATCGACGGAGAACAGCAGTCGCTTGCATACTATTGGCTCGCGGCTAATTGTCAGGACTGGGAACACTGACGGAATTGCCATGAAGCGCGGTCTATATGCCGTGATTTCGGTTGCTGTGGCCGAGAGTTATGACTTTTCTAGCTCGCGCTCGATTTTTCTGACCAATGTTGAGGGAGCGACCGCCAGCGCTTCACTTAGTACGAATACTGTCTTCAACGTCGGGTTTCTTTTGCCCCGCTCGATCAGCGAAATGTAAGTCCGATCCAGTCCGCATTCTGATGCCAAGTTTTCTTGAGAAACCCCAGCGTTTTCCCGCACCTTTCTCAGCACTTGTCCAAATGTCGTTGCCAGATTGTTCCCACCCATACGACCAAAGGCTGATCTACAGGCGACTGACAGTCCACGGACTATAGTCTACAATGCCGATGCAATTATCACGAATTCATGACGGTCACACGTCGTGCAGGGAGGAACCATGAAACTGAAACTCGTATCGCTGTTAGTTGCCGCAATCGCATTCGTTCTGATAGCCACCACTTCAATGGGGGCCGGAAACATGCCCAGTAAAGGATACGTTCAAAACGACCAGGGAGAGAAATGCTGGTACACACAGACCGTCGATCCAAAAAAAGAGTATTTCCACGGGTCGCTACCTGCGACGGTCGGGACCATTCGATTTGATGACGCAACCTGCATGTCCGATTCTGGTATTGGTCTGGAAACCAATATGATGATGATCAACAATGTCATATCGCGGTCGTATTCCCACAGCGATGCCAAATTCATGACTCGTGCGTCCGAACTATTTAAGGGCAGTATGTTTCAGAAGCGGGGCCAGTGTATGCAATCGAAGACTTACTCTGCTATTGGAATCGTCGTTGACTATCAGATCAAGGGTGACAGCATCGTCGGCGTTGTTCACGGTCCAAGTGTGCAAGGCTGCACGAACTAGGTCAGAGAAATCAGCACCGCAATTTGGGCGTTTCAGTCGGAACTAGGCAACCGCTGTCTGGCAGATTTAAGCCGATGTGGTCGGATGCAAGGGGAACGTCAAGAATACGAACCCCGATGATCGACTCAAGAGAAGCATATGAAAAAAACAATATGGCTGGCGTTTCTACTGCCACTGGTGGGGTGTGGACAAGACCCAATGGAGGAGTGGCTTGAAGAAGGCCTAAAGATGGAGTACGACAATTCGTATACCGGATTGGTCCTCTGCACGAATGCTATTGAAGCGGCTGCACGTGACCCTGATAGAGTGCAACTCGACAGACCGAGACCCGGCCCCAAAGGAAACCTTGTTCCGTACCGTGAAGGTTACTTTGCGGTGTATGAGTGGAAGGGGTCCAGAGTTGCCCGAATGCCTAATGCACTCGGCGGGATGGAACGGGTGGAGATTCTCTGTGAGTTCGACACCCATGCCATGCAGATAAGCAAATTAGTGATTGGACCGCATGTCCTTGTGGACAAACCCGATCTTGAGCCCACCGCCGAGCACAAGGCGCGAATGGCCAGATTTTACGAGATACTCGACAGTCAATAATTTGCAGGCAATTTGATCTTGCGATTCAATGATCATATTCATCGCGACTGGCTTTTGTCCTCTGGCCGGGTCCAGCCTGTCGGTGATGGGCCACTGAACGACCGCAGGGAAAAGCAGACAACAGTCCCAGAATAACCCCGGAATCACAGCTTACTGACCCAGTGCAACCCCAGTGCATACAGCGAAACTTCTGCTGACGAACGCAACAAGATCAACGCGATAAGAAACGCGACAACACGACTGTCTACAGGAACCCCGATTCTCCACTTCGAGGCCAGATCAGCCCGATTCTAGGGCCAAAATCTCCACTTGAGGCAATACGCAGGGATCGGCTGGACCCCTTGAAAACAGGGGCAGCGAGGCTGTGAATATGGTCTGTAGTATGGACCAGATCAGTAGATAAACAATAAACCCATGTTTTATAAGGGTTTATTGATGTAATATGGCGGAGAGGGTGGGATTCGAACCCACGGTACGGGAGAACCGTACACCTGATTTCGAATCAGGCCCATTCGACCACTCTGGCACCTCTCCATTGGTCTGACTTACA
>JAJRWS010000498.1 GCA_024276705.1 Planctomycetota bacterium
ACACGGTTCCTCTACAGGACGACTCTTTTCCATTCGAGAGTTGCCTGCTTGAAGTTCAGGATAATTCCCACTTGCAATCCCGTGATTTTCAGGTAGTTCATCATCTGTCCCAATTCGTGGTCCGTGATTCGCTCAATCACCCTAAGGTGTCGACCACCAATTTTCCATAAACGATCAGGTCGGGCACCTATTCTCCGACCTGCACGCCCTTGACCATCACTTTATATCGGGCCTGCTGTTGCACTGGGATATTCTTCATCCCGAACTCAACGACCAAAGCATTTTCTTGCGGTTTTTCCAGCAGGCCATGCCCCAGGTCGTTCAGGACTTCCTTGGCGCACCCCACGATCTCATACACCTCTTTCCTTGAGAATCAATTCGTGTCCATTCGTGGTTCCTTTTCCGTGAACGGTTACGAAAAATGAGGAGCGGGGATTGATTTGAACAGAAGGTAACGGAGATAACAGAGGAACTGGCTCTTCGTTACCTCTGTTTCCTCCTGTTCAAAATAGTATCAGGGATGGGCCATTTATAATTGACAGTTACCAAGTTTTCTGTCGGCCATCACGTCATCCTGATGGAGCGGGCACCTTGTTTTGGTCGACGACTGAAGGATCTCGCCTTGGGGCTGGTTGCAGCGTACTACAAGCAGGAGATCCTTCGCTGCGCTCAGGATGACAAGTGGAACAAAAATCGATTGCTTCCTGGAAGTTGTTTCTCCGAGAAAAATGCCTATTTTCGTGAGCCCAGGGCTACCCCGTTGGGGTTCTGGTATCTATCCTCGATCAGCCCAGGGTTACATTTCGCTCGTTCCTCGCTCCACTTTGCCCTGGGCTGATCGAGGACCACTTCTTCGGGGTTTAAATTTCTACCCTTGGTCGATTACTATTCCGCATTTAATCCATTCCGCAATCCGAATTCCGAATTCCGAATTTCCTTCATCCCATCGCCACGGTGACCGTTTTCGATTCGGTGTAGGCTGCCAAACCCGCTTCGCCCAGTTCGCGGCCCAGACCGCTTTGCTTGAAGCCGCCGAACGGTGCGCCCGCATCGAACACATCGTAGCAGTTGACCCAGACGGTACCTGCCCGCAAGCGATGGGCTAATCGGTGCGCTTTGCCGATGTCACGTGTCCAGACTGCCGCGGCCAGGCCAAAGTTGGTGTCATTTGCGCGACGGGCCAATTCATCGACATCGCTGAACTTCAACACCGACAGGACGGGGCCGAAAATCTCGTCGCGGGCAATCCGCATGTCGTCGGTCACTTCCGTGAACAGGGTGGGTTCGATGTAGTAACCAGTGTCGCCGTGGCGTACTCCGCCACTGACACACCTGGCGCCGTCCTGCTTCCCGTATTCGACATATTTAAGGATTTTGTCGAATTGGGCCTGATCGATTTGTGGGCCTTGTTCCGTTTCCGGGTCGAACGGATCGCCCAGTCGAAGTTTCCGGTTTTGCTGCTGCAGCCGGTCAACCAGTTCATCATGGATGGTGTCTTCCACAAACAGTCGACTGCCGGCACAACAGCATTGGCCCTGATTGAAATAGATGGCGAAATGGGCTCCCGCGGCGGCTGCGTCCAGATCGGCGTCGGCAAAAACAATGTTGGGGCTCTTCCCGCCCAGTTCGAAGGTGAGTCGCTTCATCGTCGCAGCCGCTTCTCGCTGGATGATTTGGGCGGTGGCCAGTTCGCCGGTAAAGGCGACTTTGTCGACACCCGGATGCTTGACGATCGCAGCCCCGGCGGTCGGTCCATAGCCGGGCACAACGTTGATCACACCGTCCGGGATGCCCGCCTTTTGGGCCAGGCGGGCCATTCGCAGGCAAGTCAGTGGCGTTTGCTCCGCCGGCTTCATGACAATCGTGCAACCGGCGGCCAAGGCGGGCCCCCACTTCCAGGCGGTCATCAAGGCGGGGAAATTCCACGGAATGATTTGTCCCACCACGCCGACCGGTTCACGCCGCGTGTAACAAAAATAGTCGCCTCGAACCGGAATGGTTTGCCCCTGGATCTTATCGGCCCAGCCGGCATAGTAGCGGATGCAATCGATGACGAGTGGAATATCGGCTGCTTTTGCATCACGAATCGGTTTGCCATTGTCCAACGTTTCCAGGGCCGCCAATGCATCGGCCTCGTCCTCCAGCAGGTCGGCCAGTTTTTGCATCAACCGCCCGCGATCGCGGGCATCCATTCGAGACCACTCGCCATGATCGAATTGGGCACGGGCCGCGGCGACTGCCTGGTCGACATCTTCGGCGTCGCCTTCGGCCACCTGGGCGATGACCTCTTCGGTGGCCGGATGAATCGTCTCAAACGTTTTGCCGCTGGCCGCGGGAAGCCACTGGCCACCAATGAAGCACTCTGTTTGATGCACCTGAGGACGGGCCATTATTTTAGTGACGGTGGCCATGATTAGGTTTCTCCTGCCAGTGAGAGAAGATCGTGAATCCAGATCGGCAACATTGTAGCACGATACTCCCGCCGTTGACCAGCAGCTAATTACTGCATCGGTTGGGCCAGACCCTGGATCGTATTCACGTAGAACGAAGCAATACGGAAGATCAGCATGATGATAAAGGCGGCGACAAGAAACCAGACTACGTAGCCGGCAAACTGGGCTAGCATGCTGATGGCCAATGTGGCACGCCGATTGTATTCCTGCGAAACGCGTTCCATCGATTCCACCAGCTTACCGCTCTGTTCGCCCACGGAGACCGAGTCGAGCAAGTCGGCGGGGAACGCACCGGTGGCAGCCAGGGCGGAGTAGATATCCTGGCCTTGTTCGATGTTCCGGACGATCGCGTGGGTATGTTGCCGGTAATAGTCATTGCCGGCCGTATCCAAGGCTAGTGGCAACGCCTGGCGTAAATCCATCGGCGTATCGAGGACCAGTTGCATGGCCCAGGCAAAACGAGAAAGGGCCAGAGTTTTCAATGCGGGCCCGAGACCCGGAATCCGCAATGCCGCGGTTTGCAGACGCCTGGTCCAGAGAACTCCGCGACTGCCCGCTTCCCATATCAGTAGCAGGCCCAGGCCAATCGAGGCCAGAATAGCCAGGTAGATAGTCAGTCCATGCGTTCCGGTCAATCCCCAGCCAAGAAAATCGACCGGCTTGCCTTCGGGGCCGCGACTGGTCGGCAGCATACCCATAATCCAGATCAATAGGCCGATCACCCCCAGAGCGAGCCCCAGTTGAAGCAGGGGCCAACTCAAACGGCTGAGAAAAGCTTGCCGAGCGGCAAGCTGCCGGTCGTAATAGTCCGCGAGTCGTTGGTAAGTTTGCCCGTGTTGCCCGCTGGTATCACCCACGATGGTCAGTTGACGGAACAAAGACGGAAAGTAGTCATCCGTGGCGGAGAGTGCGTCACTGATGGAAGTCCCGTGGGCTAGTTGCGTGCTGATTTGTTGCATATGCTCACGGTGCGAACGGTTGCCGCGCGTCGCTTCATCGCGCCAAATCCGCCGGTCGTCGAGCCCCGCCTGCGTGGCGGTGGCCAATCGGTGACAAAGCTGGGCGAGAGGCTTCAAGTGGATTTTGGCAGAAAACATGGCAGGGTAGTGGGCAGTGTTTCGGTGTTTCGGGGGGTAGCGGTCAGGAGGGCTGGTGTCAGGTGTCGGGAAACAGGGAATTCATGATTGATGATTTATGATTGATGATCGGGCCAAGTGAAAATTTCGGCTCTCCTTTCTATTTTCTCCACTCTCCTGCTCTCGGCCGAAGGCCGCTGGGTGTCGGAACCTGTCAATTGTCAATAGTTATTTGTCAATTATCATTTGGCAATTGGTTGCAAGGACTTATGATTCGTCGCGGATCCGGTTTCTTCTTTTCGTAATGACAAATGACTATTGTTAAATGACAAATGACAAATTCTTTGTCAGTGTTCAGGGTTCAGAAAAAATTCCGCATTCCGCATTTCGCATTCCGCATTTTTACTTCCCCCTTCATTTCGCTTTCTTCTCGAGCCGTCGATCAAACACAAAAGGAGTGTTTTCCTGGTCGGTTACGGTAACTTTGACTGGGGGGCCGAGAGCTCCCTGGTCGACTTGGACGGCCAGCAGATTATCTGCTTCCCAGGGATGACGCTGGGACCAGCGATGGCCGTCGCCATGCAGGTACAACACCGGCTTACCATATGCTTGGGATTCCTTGACCAGTACGCGGAAGTAATCAGCCTGATTCTCCGTGGGTCGAGCATGGCCCAATACGACCACTCGCTCAGCGATTGCTCCATAGTGGTGGAAGTTGAGGCTTGTCCAGTTGCCGTTGTCCGCATGTCGCAGTTCCCATTCCAAGGAATTGTGGACCTGGCCGCCTACAAGATTCAGGCCAATGAACAGAACGTTACCCTGGACAAAAGAAAAAAGTTCGTCGCGTTGAGAGGCTCGAGTGAGTGTAAATCGTGGCGGCCAGTGTCTTTCAAAATGTGAAAAGTAATTTTGCCAATGTTGCCAGGCACAGTCTGGTTGCGGGCAGTCATTCCACTCGTTGTCGCCTGGGACAATCAACACGGGAACCTGCGAAGTGGCTAGCAAACCGGCCACTTTCAAGTAAGTTCGTTCGTCGCAGGGTGTGCTGCCCGCTTTGATATCTCCCAAGTGGACCACAAATTCAACGTCGGCCGGCAATTGGGCTAACTGCCTGACTAACAGCCCTTCCTCCTCTCGTGACCGGGGCACATCGCCCATCGCCGCGAAAGTGACCAGCACGCGAGGTTCGCTTTTCGGTTCCCGAGGTGTCGTGGCGGGAGGCTGCGCGGAAGACTCCTGCGCCGCTGCGGTTGGTTGATCCGGTGCGGAAAACCCGAGCGTCGGGAAGAGCCCGAGACAGCCAAGGCAACCGAGGAGCACAAAACGATGGAAGTGAGACATGAGGGCAGTGTTTCAGTGTTTCGGGCGTAGCGGTCAGGAGGGCGGGGTCGGGCTCAATTTTCGGCCAATCTGGCATCTTATCCGACCGATGCGCAAGCCGAAAACTTGCGCCTGCTCCCTTCCTAGAGGCCCACACACAAAAAAGTTCATTTACTGTAACAGTTTGGCCATCTGTAGTGGGATTCCATCGTGAGGAAGTAGACCGGCACTTTTTTACTGCCCCCTGCTCCCTGCTCCCTGTCCACTAGAATTCACAAATTCAAACCGGACTCCGTCGAACAGGCCCTGATCGCTTAGTTTCAGTTCGGGGATGACCAGGAGTGCCATGAACGAGAGGGTCATGTAGGGGGCGCGTAACTTCGAACCCCAGCCTTTGACTGCCCAGTCCAGTTCCTGATAGGCGTGGGCAACCTCTTCGCAGGAGCCGGTGGCCATCAATCCGGCGATCGGTAGGGGCAAAACCCAACGGTCGCCGTCGGCGTGGCAAATCGCGCTCAAGCCACCACGATGGTCCATCACCGCATTGATGGCTGCGGCCAGGTCGTCCTCCGAAGTGCCTACGGCAATGACATTGTGCGAATCGTGGGCCACGCTCCCCGCCATGGCACCTCGAGTGATGCCAAAACCGTTGATCCACGCCACCGCGGGTGGAGCCGATTGATAACGGTTGACCACGACCAGCTTGAGGACATCTTGGTCGAGATTGCAGACGACTTGCTCATCCATGATCGCTGGCTTGACCAGCAAACGCCCGGTCACCAGTTGGCCATCGACCGCTTCGATCACGGAAAGCTCCGTGGCTTCGGTTGTCGGCGCAGGGACCAATAGTTGTTCGGGGGCGACATGCGTGGTGACAAACTGGTTGACCACTTGGGGTTCGATGCGCTCGATGGTCGTGTTGCCCTGTTCCGCCACCAGGTTACCGTCAATCCATGTCCTCAGGACATTGAACTCGGTGAGCGAGCCAACTTCAATGAAATCGGCCGGGTCGCCTATACGCAGTTGGCCCACGTCGAGGTGGTAATGCAAGATGGGGTTCAGGCAGGCGGCTTGGAGAACATCAAACAAGTCGATGCCGTGGGCAACCGCGCGACGTGCCAGACCGTTGATGTGGCCCAGCAGGAGTTCATCGGGATGTTTGTCGTCACTGCAGAGCATCGTCAGGTCGGGGTACTCTCCCAGGAGCGAGACAAGCGCATCGAAATTTCGGGCTGCGGAGCCTTCACGTATGGAAACTTTGCAACCACACTTCAGTTTGTCGAGCGCTTCCTCCCGACTGGTGCACTCGTGATCGGTGGTGATGCCTGCCGCGATGTAGCGGGCTGCCTGCTCGCCCCGGAGCCCCGGAGCATGGCCGTCGACAGGTTTGTTGTTTTGCCTGGCTGCCTGAATCTTGGCCAGGCATAGCTCTTCACCCGACAGAACGCCGGGGAAATTCATCATCTCACTGAGATAGTGGATCCGTGGGTCGCCGAGCAAGGCTTCCACTTCGGCGACGGATATGGACGCGCCGGCGGTTTCAAACGGTGTGGCGGGTAC
>JAJRWS010000499.1 GCA_024276705.1 Planctomycetota bacterium
AGTTGGGTTCGAGTACGAGTACCGCTTTGCTAAGTACGAGTACGATATTCTCTCCCCGGCTCCTTTGAGGAGCCTTCCTCAAGCCACCCGCTATGCGGGTGGTACATGACTCCGGCTCGATGTCCAAAGCCCTATACGATTAAATGAACGTTCTTCTAGTGTCCGCCCCGCAATTTCTTCCGAGCCTGGTCCTTCCGTTGGGGACGATATTCGGGATGCCCTTCGGCAGCGACGAGGCGGTGTGCTTTGGAACGCCCCCCTTTCCAGATGTCGTACTCGGGATCGGCATATTCGTCAAAGAAAGCGTCGAGACGCTCCGCCATCTCACGTTGGATGGCTGCGTGCCGAGGTTGTCCGAACAAATTGAATCGCTCGTACGGGTCATGAACCATGTCGTACAACTCGGTCGGTCCTTCCGGGAAACGCCGGGCCACGTATTTCCAATTCTCCGTGCGTATCGAACGACAGCCCTCCATCTCGTAGAACATCGCCGTTTCCCATTCGATCGCCTCGCCACGCAACGTCGCCGCGAAGCTGCGCCCAGGGAGTTTCGGCTTGTCCGGAATTCGGTCCTCCAAGCCAAGATAGTCCAGCAGGCTGGGCAGGAAGTCATAGTTGCTGACCATGATGTCGGTTTTACCCGGTTTGATTTGCTTCGGCTGGCGGAAGATCAGGGGGACATGCATCATCAGATCATGAGCCCCGATCGGACGGGTGTGATCGCCCATTCCGAAGAATCCGTTCTGGCCACCCATCCAGCCCTGGTCGCCGGTAAAGATGACGATCGTATCCTCCTCAAGCCCGTGCTTCTTGAGCGTGTCCATGATCGTGCCAACGCCGTCGTCGATCCCACTCACTTCCGCGGCGACACGGCGAATGCTCACAATGTTGTTGTGAAAAGCCTTGTTGTTGTACTGCCAGGGATGGATCGAATCTCTGGGGAAAGAAAGCAACTCTTTGTCCGAGTAATACTCCGCGTGACGGTTGCGCGCCGGTTCCGACAGCGAAGGTCCGAGACAGTACGGACCGTTGTAGGCCAGGTAGAGAAAAAAAGGTTTGTCCCCATCCTTGTTTTGTTCGATGAAATTGACAGCATGCTCGGTCCAGAGGTCGGTCAGGTACTTGGGCGCCTTTTTAATCTCGCCATCCTGGATAATCATGTCGTCGTAAAAGTTCTGCGTACTTCCGTGCACCATCGTGATCCAATATGAAAATCCATCCTGCGGAGTCCTATTCGCCCCCAGATGCCACTTGCCGCTCAAACCGCAAACGTAACCTTCCGAGTGCAAGATCTCGGGCAAAGTCTCGAACTCTTCCAGCGTGTAGTAGGCTTGTGGACCCACCATGTACTTGTTATCGAGAAAAGAGTGCACCCCATGTTGCGATGGCAGCAGCCCGGTCAGGTAGGTCGCCCGGGTTGGCGAACAGACCGGGTTGCTGCTCATGGCCCGGGTGAAAAGCATGCCTTCCTCGGCAAGCCGATCGATGTTTGGCGTGCGAATGTCCTTATTCCCATAGCACCCGAGGGTCCATGCGCCGTGGTTGTCCGTAAGAATAAAGATGACGTTGGGCCGTTTGGCGGCGACTGGCGAGACCAGCAGGAGCAAAAGGGCAAGGCAGCCGGCTACGATATTCGAGTCCTTCATTGCGAATCTCACACTTGCTTTGTAGAAATGAATAAAATCAAGGCGCCGAAGAGAAGGGATGTACATGAACCCTATAATACGAAGAACCTGCCTGGCGTGCAGTGCCCTGCTTGCCGGCATGGCAATATTTCCACGGCTGGCGACCGCCGAAAACAGCACGACCAGAACGCCGAATATCATTCTGTGCATGGCGGATGATCAAGGTTGGGGCGACACGGGCTACAATGGCCATCCAGTGCTCAGGACTCCCCATCTTGACCAAATGGCAAGGGATGGAATTCGTTTTGACCGTTTCTACTCCGCTGCTCCCGTCTGCTCTCCGACCCGCGGGAGCTGTATCACGGGCAGACACCCTTATCGCTATGGCATTGTCCATGCCAATGCGGGGCATATGGAGGTGGAAGAGTTGACGCTGGCCGAGATGCTGAAGCGCCACGGGTATCGGACAGGCCATTTTGGCAAATGGCACCTCGGTACGCTCACAACGAAGATCAACGATTCGAATCGAGGCAAACCGGGCAACACGGCCGACTATGCGCCCCCCTGGGAGAATGGCTTTGAAGTCTGTTTCTCGACGGAAGCGAAAGTCCCGACCATGCTCTGGTTCTGCAGCGACAACGGCCCCGAGGCAAGAAAATGGCCCCCGGCAGAACCAAAGGCCTCCGAGGTCGCAAACGGAGCCTCTACGAAGGTGGTGTGCGGGTGCCCGGCCTGCTCGTCTGGCCAGACAAAATCAAGGCCAGTCGGATTGTCACCATGCCCTGCAGCACCAGCGATTATTTCCCGACCGTGTTGGACGTGATGGGAGACCAACTTTCGGAAGCAAAAACGCGACCTTACGACGGAGTCAGCCTGCTGCCTCTCTTGGAAGGCCGGATGCAAGAACGGCCCCGGCCCATCGCATTCGAATCAAGGGGACAAGTCTCCCTGATTGACAACCGCTACAAACTTTACAGCCGTGACGGGAATCTCTATGAGCTCTACGACCTGAAGAATGATCCGGGCGAAAAGGTCAATATTGCGGACCGGCACCACGACAGGATGCTGGAAATGAAACAGACACTCGACACATGGCGACAGTCATGCCGCGACAGTTGGAGCGGGAAAGACTACCTTAGATGCCAATAACCTGAAAGGCAGCACTCTGGGAAAACGATCAGTTCCACCTCCTGGTTGGCAGCCTGCTGCACAAACTGCCGTACTACTAGAAGATTGTAAGGTTTGTCGCCTGCCCGGTGCTGGAACTGCACGCTTGCTACGTTCATCGGGTACTCCAGTAACTATGCATGGCCCCATCTTCAAGGCCCCATCTTCAAGGCTGGCAAAGGCGCGGTCAAGTATCTCGCCATCGCAATGCGCAAACAGAACTGTCCGTTCGTAATGGTTCTTGGCCATCCAAAGTACTACCGGCAGTTCGGGTTCGTGGCAACAGAATCTCATAAAATCCTCGCACCGTCGAAATACCAAACACGCTTATGCCTGCCGTCCTGTGTCCTGCCAATGTAAACAAAATTCATGCCGTCTTCCTGCCATACCGTTTCGTTGCGGCATTTCATAATGGAGGGGTTTTTCATTTCGGCGTAGAGCCCCAGCACCTTTGGATCATTGCCATCCTGAAAACACTCATTCAATAGCCGGTAGGATTGTTGCAGGATTTCCCAAATTAGCTCAGTACTGCAAACGCCACGAGTTCGATGTGCCTGACCGATAAAAGTGCGATAGTAAAAGCATTCAAAACCAAGCTGCTCCACGCGCTGCCGCACTGCCGTACTGACCCCAGCCACTTTCCCATCGGAGGCCCGCGCAACGACAAGCAGATGGTGAGCCCGATCCTGGGCGACTGCCAGGCTCGAAATGGCCGATTCGGCCAACCAGAAATCGACCACCTCTCCTCGGAGTGCTGCGGGAGGTGCTGACCACACTCTTTTTAGTTGATATTGCGACCGAGCTGTGATTCCGGAGAGCAGGGAGCGAGAAGTTTGCGGATCCGAGTGTTTGTGATGAGTTGTCATGAGTCAGGCTTGCAAGCTTGTGTCAGAGATCGCCGATGAGCCTCCCGTGGATGCTAAACACTTCCATGCACGATGAGTACGGCTTAGGTCACCTCTGTTAACCAGGAAGCCATCGGCCGTTTCGTAATAACCCCAATCCCAATCGATTGGATCGAGACCTATGGGTGTACCGATTCGTCGCTGAAAAAGCACATCCTATGAAGAATCTCCATTGCGGGGCTTTTTTGAGATGGTTTTCAGGATTTTCTTGAAATTTTACCTACTATTTTGAGCAACATGAAAGCTGATGGGCCCGGTTTGTGGTTTTGCGGAGATTATCGCTGGCACGGTAGTTACCACAGCCATTGAGCAGGCACCCCTGCGAAGTGGCCTCTACATCCTGCCATGGCAGTGTACTGGCTTCGGTGTAAACGCTGTCGATTCAACCTTCACGTTTACCGGTCCGCTATTCGCCAGGGCGGCGAATGACGGATCGGCTGGATCGAAGAAATTCCAGGCGTCAATTTCCGAGGTGCTCAAACTGCACGCTTGCTACGTTCATTGGGTACTGTAAGGTCATCCTTGTCGTTTGGCGCACGTTTGTAAGATTAGGAGACCGCCGATTAACAACACCAAGGCCGACGGCTCCGGCACGAATACGAGAATCAATCTCGGACTATTTGTTCCTCGTCCTGGTAATGTAAACTGGTATCCGTGGCTCAGGTCGTCGTCCACAAAGTCCGCCTCGTTGACCTGCAGTCGAAATGAGCTGATGGCGTTGAAGCCATCCGTGTGATAGTCCATCAACACCTGGTCCGTCACGTCCAATTCATAGTATATCCCGACTGGATCGTTGGGATGGACCAGGTCTAACTGCGTATCCAGGTAGGTCGCGTCTTCAAAATCTTCAGCTGCAGGGACGGAACTGTTGTCTTGCACACTATGAAATATCGAGACTGGCCCCGAAGGCTCGCCTGCGATCTCTTCCAGATAAAAGCCGAGTTTCGCTGATATCAATCGTTCCGCAGCCCCGAATTCAGGCAATGCAAACTGACTGATCAGTCGAACTACATCATTATTGCTTTCTGTATCGTTCTCGCCAACGACAGTTTCCTTTCTGCGAATTTCGTTTCGCGAGGAATCCCCCAGGCCATCAAAGGTTAAATCGCTGTCATTATCTTTTGTTGAAAAGACCGCGTGCGTTGACAGCAATAGTTCTCCCGTATAACTCGGCTCGATGGGTCCCACGTTGTAGTCGTACCGTTCACCCCATGCCATAACGCTGAGATTACCGGGAATTGGCTCGTCGTCCACGGCAAGTGGCCATGCGTATGGCACACGTGTTTTCACGGACGCCGGATTGTATGCGTGATTAAGTTCCTGGATGTGGCCAGGAATCGTCAAAGCAGGAGCCACCTTCCTCACCGCATTGCGCACTCCGACTGTAGCAGGCCGACTTCCGCTTTCGTTCATCCAGGCGTTAACCAAAAAAATGTCGGGGTTCACATTGTCAGGCAAGACTCTTGATGTTTGAGTGTCACCCGTATGCATAATCGTCAAACCCTCGGAGGTCGTTACCGTAAAGATATAATTCGTGACGCTGTGCAAGCCGTTATAGGCAGTGACCTGAAACCCGTCAGCATTTACCGTTGTTCCCGCGGAAATATTACTGGTTTTGAAAACATCGCCACCAAAATTCCTTACCATCTTTTGAACAAGCGTATCGGAATGATCTCCATGCGAGTGACTCACGAACAGCGCATCGATCTGTTGCAGCAGCTCTTCCTGGAAAAAGTAATTGTTGGACCAGCCGTCAATAAGATCGAACGCAAAAACAGAGCTGGGCGTTTTGACGATAAAGCCATGGTTGTACATTTTCCAGATGCGGCTACCTGTTACGACCGGCCAACGAAGTTCGAACCGAACATTACTTATCATTCGCTTATAAAAATCTGCGACATCCGCGCGAGTTTGTCGTGTTGATTCATAGTTCTTGAGATACTCGTCAAGATTCAATATGGCCGAATCTCGCTGCAGAAGGTCTCCCGTCGCAGGCGGATTAGCCTTCAAAACAGTTCCTATTTCTTCGAAGCTCATGCTTTGACCGTGAGCCTGAGAGGGGGATATTAGTGCAGCCCAGCCTGCCATAAACCCAAAAGTAGTCATGGGCAAAGTGGCAAAACATAATTTCCGTAGGCCATGTCTTTTATTCATCGGGCCGCTCAATATCTGTTCAATGATCAACGGTCGTGGGATCTATTGAATAGCGCAACAACAGCTACCGTCTATACCGACTACTGATACCGACTGCTGATAGACCTAGTAGCATCAAGAGCAAAGTGGAGGGTTCGGGGATAAAACTAAAGCGTGCCATAATTCCTCCCCATTCGAAAGTGGCCGTATCGCACGCTTGCCCATACCCAACTAACCATCGCCAACTTGTACCATCCCTTAATGTCTAATCCTCCTCATATAAAGAATCTCCATTGCGGGGGTTTTTTGAGATGGTTTTCAGGATTTTCTTGAAATTTTACCTATTATTTTGGGCAACCTGAAAGTTGATGGGTCTGGTTTGTGGTTTTGCGGAGATTATCACTGGCACGGTAGTTACCCCATAGCCATCGGGTATGGCCGTTGCCCTTGGTGACAAGATCGTCGGATACGACCTCTTTGACAAACCATCAACGTGCCAGAAAGTATGAGATCGGCTGTTGTCCGGGCACGTTTTCGGCGCACTGGAAAAAACCCCGTCCAACCAGGAATTCGAGGTTTCCGCCATCGAGGAGATGGTCCATAGAACGAGGCGTGCTGCCACTGGAGCAACTTCAACGACAAGCCTCTTGTAAATAGAGCTGGAAATATAGAAAATCACCTGCCCTGGATACGCGGAGTGCCAGGCCGATCGGCGGTTCGTCGGCTCGAACTCTGCTCTTATCAGGTATCAACCGGAGGAAGAATAAAGCCATGCTACTTATCGAGCTTTCCATGAATCCCCTGGGCAAAAACGAAAGTGTCGCTCAGGATGTTGCAAAGATAATCCATGTGATCGACCGTTCTGGCCTGGATTATAAATTGGGGCCCATGGGAACCTGCATCGAGGGCGAATGGGATGACGTGATGAGCGTGGTAAAGAAATGCTTTATCGAGCTAGAGAGTGACTGTAACCGCATTACGTTTTCAATCAAAGGTGATTGGAGGATCGGCGACAAACCTCGGATGGATAGCAAAATGGAATCCATCGAAAAGAATTTAAAGCGGAAAGTAAATACCTGACCTGAAGGCACGCTACTGTCCGCTCACGATGACACCAAGGATTCGTCTTTGGGGCATGGTACGTCTCCGACAATACCCGCACTTTTCCGGAGTTTAGAAATCCGAAATCACGGTGGTACAACGGCGGGCAAGCGAGGCAAGCGTCGGGCCGATCGATTCGTGAACAACCTCATCGGCGATCGCGTCCAGTGGAGTGGATTCACGATTGATGATGACCAGCCTGCCACCTCGGTTTTTTGTGATAGCAGGCAAATCGGCCGCTGGCGACACCACCAAGGACGAACCGATCGCAAGCAGCAAATCCGCTTGTTGGCACCACTCGACAGCCTTCTCGAGTACATCGTTTGGCAATGCCTGACCAAATGAAATCGTCGTAATAGACCGTCCGGTACTTCGACCAAATGCCACCAGGCGAGCGAAAATCCGGGATCCCGCTTTCCGTACTGATACCGGCTCCCGTGAAGACAACCGTCTTCTTGGCTCGTGCCAGCCAAACGGCAATTCTTGTCGTGACGTCAGGGTTCATAGAACTCATTTTCAAGACTGGCCAAGGTGGGGTCAAGTAGCACTCCATCCTCTCAGACAAGGCGATAATTGATGGCGGCAAGGGGCGCTGCAAGTCATAGGCCTTGACAATCCAGGCCACCTCATCAAGTCATGTACCACCGGCAAAGCCGGTGGCTTGAGGAAGCCCCCTAGAGCTACGCCGTCTCATTCACGACGGAACGCCCGAAGCTAGATGGGTGCTCACCAGCAGAGCTGGTGATTTACGGACGGGAATGAGAATCGTTCTCGACACCAACGTGCTAATCTCGGGCATCTATTTCGGCGGTCTTTCGGGCCGGATCGTAACTGCCTAATGATTATCTGAAAGTCGGCCAGGCAGGTGAAGACAACAGGACCAATTTCTTTTTTGGAAAAGATGACCTTCCCCGGGTAAAGGCAGTCCCACGAGCAGCTCTACGTGGATTGGGTGATGATAAGCATTCGATCTGAAACCGTCTTCGCACTACTTCGTTTCAAAACGAACGCTAGGCGCCCCTTCTTTATACGAAATCACAAACTCGCCGCCAGCCGTCGTGTAGCGAACCAATTCATCCTGCAACTGAAAGTCGGTCTTCCCCTGACGTAGTAACTTGTCTGGGCTGGTTGGCAACAGGTAGCGATCGGCCACCTTGAAAACAATCTGCGTACGATCGCCCAAGGCATGACCGGTTGTTTTAAAGGCAACGCCATCTAGCATTTCCTCAGTGAGAAAGTACGGTTCAACATCCAAGCCTATCTCTTTCATGGCGTAAACCATTTCCCGTTTATCCTCGATCGAGTTGTACGCATCCGTCGTGCCGTGAACGACGATCAACTTGCATCGGTTTCCTAGATGGTGCATCAAGCGAAGATGGTCTGGGAAACCGGCATATCGAATTGCCTGGGCATCTTCGGATAGATAAGTTTCTTTGCTCGGCTCGTTGCTGTAACCGGCATTTAGCTTGCTGCCACCTGGCAGTCCGAAGGCGACATCATCGTTTAGACGGGCTCTACCACTCATGTCGATGACGCAGGTAAACGTGCGCGGCGCAAATTTATTGACCATCAAGGTGACATTGCCACCACCAGAGCCGCCAGCCGAGAAGATGCGTCGGGAGTCAAATGGAATTTTTGCTTCTTGCAGCCCATTGAAAACGTAATACAAAGCACGCAAAGCGTCGATGGCTTGTAAATACCCACAATCGTAGGGAGCATCGCCAGTGTCCCAGTTTTTTCCGCTTTGCAGATAATCGACGCAGATGCCTACAACATTGTATCGACCGGCAAGTGCATCTGGGTTCGCCGTGCCGATGGCGTGGGTGCCACCCCAGTTATGCAGTGAGAGCATCAATCCAGTGCTGGCATTGACGTTGGACAACTTTCCTCCAGGGTAGTGGAGGTAAACCTTCACGCTTCGCGGCCCCTCGAGCCAAGGCGACTCCTGGGTGGCAACATCGACACTGCCGTTCTGTTGCGGCAGTTGCTGAGAACTTTCTGTTCCAGCAACTCCGTCGGCAAGCTGCATCAGGAGAATGACGGTCGTGAGAGTGAATCGCTCAGCGTATCTTATCACTTGAATTCCCTCCTGATATTTAAAAGTACTTGTTTTACGACCTGAAGGAAGATCCGGGCGACAAGGTCAATATTGTCGACTGGCACTACGACAGGATGCTGGCGATGATACAGACGCTCGACACATGGCGGCAGTCATGCCGCGACAGTTGGAGCGGGAAAGACTACCATGGAAAAGGAGGCTATTAAAATACCTGGTGTCAATCTTCGAGGTGTTCGAACCGCACCTGCCTGGTATCCATTTCATGCCCAGTCGCCTGGCTGATAATTCCATAGAGCTCAGGGCGGCGAGTCCTTATCCAGCGCACACCCGTGCAGCGATCACGCAGTGAAAAATCCAAGCTTGCTGTTATCATCTTATCCTCCGCGGCACTCGTCTCCGCCAGAATTCGGCCATAGGGATCCAGGATCATGGCATTGCCCGTGCGCACTTCGTCATCGTCGCGTCCTACGCCATTGCTAAACAGTACGAACAGGCCATTGTCATGGGCCCTGGCGGGCAGCCAGCGCAACAACCATCCTCGTCCCTTATCACCTCGAAATTCCGCCTCAAGTTGCTCCCGGCACTCCTCTTTTCGTTCCCATAACTGCGTGTCGATAACGCCCATGGCGCATGGGCTTCCGGAGTTGCAACCACCTGTCTGGTGGGGTGCCAGTAACACTTCCGCTCCCAGCAATGCCGTCGCCCGTACGTTTTCACCGATGTTGTTGTCGTAGCAGGTCAGAATGCCCAACTTGTGGTCACCCGGACCGGTAAATACGGTATACTCATTTCCGCTCTGCATGTGCGGGCTGACAAAACAATGCAACTTGCGATGATTGACCCAAGTCCCATCTGCATTCACCACATAATAGGCATTATACAGGACATCGCCGCTTGCAACTTCAACAAGTCCCACACCAATGGTCATCGCATACCGGGAGGCCAACGCTGCCACTTCCTGGCAAAGCGGGCTCTCTGGCACTGGTTCCGCCAAGGTGAGCAACTCGTCACGAGCGAGGTTCCTTAGATGCCAGTAACCTGAAAGGCAGCACTCCGGG
>JAJRWS010000500.1 GCA_024276705.1 Planctomycetota bacterium
ATCCAATATTCCGCCACCTAGTGGAGGGCGTACAAGTCGAGTTTCTCCAGCCGGTCGCGACGCTCGGTGCCCTCCGAGAGGATTTCAATGACCAGGTCGGGGGGGCCCTCGATGCGATTTTGGACGATGTCGCATCGGTTTTTGGCGATATACAGCAGGTCGGGTTGCAGAATCGTATCATCGGCCAGCACGACATCCATCGGAGCACAGTAGACCAATCCCCCAGACTGGCGGGCAATCCCCGAAAGCATCTCCGCTAATAACACAACAAGCGTTTGGTGATACGGCGTTGGGCTGGGTGACATCATCAATCTGCCTCGTACCAGTTCGACCGGCTCACTCTCGGGCAATTGCCAATAGTCCGCTGCCCGGTAGGGGCCAGTGCCGAGGTATGACACGTGGACGTCGAAGTGTTCGTAGCGAAGTGGCGTGGTGCTCATGCGATCCAGTATAATGGCGCCGGCTGCTGAGGCCAAATGCGAGTAAAATGACCATTCGAGATGATGACCGACCTTGCCTTCCAGTTGGGTTCGAGTACGAGTACCGCTTTGCTGAGTACGAGTACGATATTCTCTCCCCGGCTCCTTTGAGGAGCCTTCCTCAAGCCGCCCGCTATGCGGGTGGTACATGATTATCGCCGCATGGTGGTCAAGTGTTGATCGGCTCAAGCGCTTTGTCGGAGATGTCCTTGCGGCACCAGGCTCCATCCCAGCGAATGCATTTGACGGCTTTGTAGGCCTGCAGCTTGGCCGCGGATATCGTCTGGCCCAGGGCCGTGACACCCAGGACCCGGCCACCGCTGGTGACCACCTGGTCGTCGCGCATGGCGGTGCCGGCGTGGAAAACTTTCACATCGGGCAGTTGGGCTGCGTCCTCGAGTCCGCGGATCGCGTGGCCGGTGGCATACTTGCCCGGATACCCTTCGCTGGCCATCACGACGCAGATCGCGGGCCGCGGATCCCAACGCGGCGGTTTGAGCTGGTCGAGCCGGCCAGCCGCGGTCGCTTCCAGTAAATCGACCAGGTCGCTCTCGAGACGCATCATCAACGGCTGGCATTCTGGATCGCCAAAGCGAACATTGTACTCCAGTACTTTGATGCCTTGTTGGGTGAGTATCAAACCGGCATACAGCACACCACGAAATGGGCGCCGGGAACGCTTGAGCTGATGCACGGTTGGCACGAGCACTTTTTCCTCAATCAGTCGCATCCGCTGCTCGGTCGCCAGGGGGGTTGGGCTGTAGGCGCCCATGCCGCCCGTGTTGGGGCCTCGATCTCCATCGTAGGCCGGTTTGTGGTCCTGGGCCGCGGGCATGGTGACGATGGTCCGTCCATCGGTCACCGCCAGCACACTGATCTCCTGGCCAACGAGTCGCTGCTCAAGTACCAGTTGGTTGCCCGCTTTTCCAAACGCCTTGTCAGTAGCAATTCGTTCGACCGCTTCCGCAGCTTGGGCTGAATTGTCGCAAACCACCACGCCTTTACCCGCCGCAAGTCCATCCGCCTTGACCACGATGGGTACATCTTCACGCTGGGTCAGGAAGGTCAACGCGCTGGCCGCGTCATGAAAAACGTGAAAGTCGGGGCTGGGGATGTCCGCGTGGCGTAGCAGTTTTCGGCAAAAAACTTTGCTCGCTTCCAGTTCCGCGGCTTGCTGCGAAGGGCCGAACGTGCGAATGCCCGCTTCCTCCAACGCATCGACCATCCCCGCCGCGAGCGGCGCCTCGGGGCCAATCACGGCCAGGTCGATTTGGTTTTGACGGGCGAATTCCACCGTACGCGGAATGTCGGAATTCGGCTGGTCTGGATCTGTCAAAGTCACATTTTCGGCCACGTCGGTGGTGCCCGCATTCCCTGGAGCAACGAAGAGTCGCCGTACGCGTTTGCTTTGAGCGATCTTCCAGCTCAACGCGTGCTCTCGACCACCACCGCCAACGACTAATACCTTCATGGTTTTTACTCCCAGAGCCGGATAGAGAATTTCTGGTATAGGTCCGTAATTGTCCGCTACCTTTCGGCATACTCTATTCGCATTCTTCCTGGTCGGGAAGAACCGTTGCCGTATGGCAATTTCAGGGCTACGGAAACGCATGCCAATTCGGGACATGACACAGTGGTAAAAAAGGGTCTTAATGTCGTGTTCGTGAAGGGCCAATTGGAGAAACGGTGGTTGACAATTCCCTGCTTTTTAAGCATGCTGGGACGTTTCGAGGCTGTTCGAGGCAAGTGAGTCGCCGTTTGTCGCCAAGGGCCTATATCCGGCTAGTGGCCAGAGCTTGTGACCCGGTTGCCAGGCAAAAGTCTGTGTAATGGTTTTCCAGGATCGAAGGCCTTACTCGCCGAAGTCCCAGATGCCAAAAACCTAGATCTTTGATATTCCGAGGGAGATGTCCCGATGGCTGACAAAAAGAAAATGTCGGTAGCCGATATCTTGGCGCTGGCCCGCTCTGGCAAAGCTGGGGCAGAGAAACAGGCACCGCCAAAGGTTGCGTCGAAGGCCAAGGGGACAGCTTCATCCCAATCGGCAAAAAAAACGGCGGCAAAAAAAACGGCGGCCCAAGCGAAAGGGGCTGGAGCCAAGGGGGCAGTAGCTGAAGGAGCGGCAACCGGTAAGGCCAAGGCCAAGCCATCGGCAGCAGTCAGTGCGCCGCGCGACACGGCTAGCATCCTGGCGGCCGCGCGCAAATCGACCAGGCCGGGACCTGTCAGTAAGGCGGAGGCTGCATCCCAGTCCAAGCTGCAGCAGGACTCGGGAGCATCGAGCCAGGCCGCAAAGGCAAAGCAAAAATTGATTGTTCCGCCCATGCCGGCCAGGCCTGCCTATGTCACTCGAGCGATGGATAAAGCATCCGTTGGCAGTGTGGATAGAAGGAAGGGCGTGAATAGAGGGAAAGGCGCAGGTAAGGGGAAAGGTGGCAAGGGGAAATCGGGAGTCGATGACGATCTGCGTACGTTCCTGGCGATTGGCTTTATCGCTTTGGGTGGCGTGCTGACGTTATGGACTTTGGCAACGGTAAGGTTCATGTTCCCGAACGTCTTGCGCGAACCTCCCAGTAAATTCAAGGTAGGCTCACGGGATGGTTTTTCGGCAGGCCAGGTACAGACGAAGTACAAAGCCCAGTATGGCATCTGGGTGGTCAATACTCAGTATCATGGAGAGCAGCAGTTGGTCGCTCTTAAATCGGTTTGTACCCATTTGGGCTGTACGCCCAATTGGCTTGAAGCGGAACAGAAATTCAAATGCCCCTGCCATGGTAGTGGCTATTACAAGGATGGTATCAATTTCGAAGGACCCGCTCCCCGGCCCCTGGAACGCTATGCGATTCAAATTGCCGATGATGGGCAGGTCGAGATTGATAAAAGTCGTACTTTTCAAGAGGAAATGGGTGAGTGGGGCGACCCCGCCTGCTTTATTCCAGTCTAGGGCAAGGTCAAGGAGTGTCGGTTGGAGGGGCGGGGCGGTATTTTTCACTGGACCATCAAGTTTGCCCACGGAGCAGGCGGGTCGGCGAATTTGGCGAGACGCTCCCTGCATGCATTCGCGAACCGGTCGCGCGGACAAGCATCGCCTCGAAAGTTCGTGTTCGACATTTTACACAATATCCGGAAGCAACCCATAGAGAAGAAGCATTGCCATGGCAGGATTGGGCGAGATGATTCGCGAATCGCAAATTTGGAAAAGCATATTCCGTCATCCGATGCCGGTGGATCGGCGCAATCGTATCGTCGTGATGCTGACCAATTTCTTTCTGCATCTGCACCCCGTTTCGATCAAGAAACAGGGAATCGCTCTTTCCTACACCTGGTGCATGGGAGGAGTGACCTTCTTTTTGTTTTTGGTGGAAACGGTCACGGGTGTCCTGCTGATGTTTTATTACAGGCCAACCGTGGAGTGGGCATACACCGATATCCAAATGCTTCGGGATGTCCACTCTCTGGGTATTTTGCGTGAAATCCACCGTTGGGCAGCCCATGCCATGGTGATCACCGTATGGCTGCACATGTATCGGGTGTTTTTGACAGGTAGCTACAAACCGCCGCGCGAGTTCAATTGGGTGGTGGGTGTGTTGTTGTTGTTGCTGACGCTATTGCTGTCATTCACGGGGTACTTGTTGCCATGGGATCAGTTGGCCGTGTGGGCAATTACGGTCGGATCGAATATGGCCAGGGCCCATCCATTCCTGGGAAATGAAGGGCCTGGCCAGCAACTGCTTACGTTGGGCGGAGTCGATATGATTACCAACGCTTCCGATGCCCGCTTTGCGCTGCTTGCTGCCCGCGATGTGGGGGAAGAGACGTTGAATCGATTTTATATTTTGCATTGCATCGCGATCCCGTTGGGTGTGGCTCTATTGTTGGCCATCCATTTCTGGCGAGTTCGCAAGGATGGTGGGATTAGTGGGCCTTTGTGAGCGATAGAATATGACGCACGGAATCACCGACGCGCAGTTTTTTGTGATGGTCTCCTCTTTTCTGGGGCCATTCTATCTGATGCTTGCGCTCACCAATGGCGTAGCCGCCCTCTATCTCTGGCAAACAGGTCAGAGCAAAACCTGGTTTCGGTCGCCGGCCATCGCGGGCCAGCGGGTTGCCATCACCAATGTCCTGGCCTGGCTGGCTCTGGCGATTCTCTTTGTGCTGCTGGCCGGATTTTCATCCAGTGGCAATGGCCATTGGATGCCGGCCTTGCCCGAAGCCTGGCGCGAAGCGATCAATCAAAGCACCGGGCCGGTTGTCTATAGCGCCGGCACGACCGCCCTGTTGGTGTTGCTCTATTTGTTCCGCTCGTTTTTTGTCAAGCCGGCCGTCGCCTGGAGCATTCTGAATCTGATGTTCCTGATGCTTGGACTTTCGATGACCGATCGCGATTTTTATGAGATCGTGGCCAAGCCCGACAATGTGCCGATCGTCATGCTGATCTTCCTGCTGGCGTTCTTTACCTGGCTGGCAACCCACCGGGCAGTCGAAAACGATCGCCGGATGGAGCGGGGCGAGCCGCCGCTGGAAAAACTGGACAACGAAAAAGTGCTTGTCTGGCCCGACCTGGTTTATATCGAGTTGATCTGCATGATCGCACTGGTTGCGTTTTTGATCTTCTGGGCGATCGCCCTGCCGGCTCCCCTGGAAGAGCCCGCCAGTAGCGTCAAGACTCCCAATCCGTCCAAAGCCCCGTGGTATTTTCTGGGTTTGCAGGAAATGCTGGTTTACTTCGACCCGTGGATGGCGGGCATCGTCCTGCCGGTCCTGGTGGTGGTCGGCTTGATGGCCATACCTTATCTCGATTTCAACAAAGCTGGCAATGGTTACTACACCATCAAAGAACGCCGGTTCAGTTATCTCGTATTTCAATTCGGTTTCCTGGAAATGTGGATCACGCTCATCGTTTTGGGGACCTTGTTGCGTGGACCGAACTGGAACTTTTTTGGGCCGTACGAGCATTGGGATGCGCACAAGGTTCAAGCACTTTCCAATATCAATCTTTCCGATTATTTTTGGGAAAGTTGGCTGGGCCGGAGTCTGCCGATAGCGGCGGCTGGCAGTGGCATGCTCGAGAAAATTGGCACAATCCTCGTCCGCGAACTACCCGGTATCGTTATGGTGTTGGGGTATTTTATCATGTTGCCGCCGTTGATGGCGCTGACCGTGTTCCGGAAGTTTTACATGCGAATGGGCTTCATCCGTTACATGGTGATGGCCAACTTGCTGCTGTTCATGGCCTCCTTGCCCATCAAAATGATTTTACGCTGGGTGCTCAATCTGAAATACCTCATTGCAATCCCCGAATACTTTTTGAATTTTTAGCCATGGGTCCATTGCCTGGCAGGTCTCCATGGGAGTGTTTGACCGGGGAGATGTTGCCAGTTCGATAGCTCATCGTCGAGAAGTTGATAACCGAGAACCTATTCCATGCCTGCAACGGAACAAACTTGGCGCTCCATGAAGGTGTTGCACGTCGTCTTCGGCGTGAGCGCATTGGTGATGACCTTTGCCACCTTCTGGTTGATGGCGAAGGACCACAACCGAGAATGGAAAGACTGGCAGCTGGCCGATCGCAAGAAGGAAGCCTGGATGTTGGCTGCCCGTCGCGATGCGAAAACCGACCAGTACGCTGGCCTGATGGCACAGCTTCAACGAGATTTGCGCGCGGCGCGTTGCCTGCCGATCGATAAAAAGCAGATCGAAGCATTCGAGTCGGTGGTGAAAAACGAAAATGCTCGATTGAAACAAGCAGGGGTGAAAACTCAGCAGATCGGTTTCGGCGACTTGAGAAAAGCCTACCAGGCCTATCAGACCGCCGCGCTCTATGCCCAGGAAGCCGTAAAAGCCCTTGCCGGGCAAACGGAACTCAGGCAAACGGAAGCCGGACACGCGTCGGAGGATACCGCAAATCAAGGGGCGGTCGAAGAAGATGAAATCGGCCGGGCTCGTGAACCGTTTGGCGATTTGGCGGCAGCCCAGGACAATGCTCTGGCTGCCCGAACCGGGCTCTTCGACGCCATGGGGAAATTCCTGGCTGAGGCACGCCGGCGTGAGAAATTGCTGGTCGACCAGAAAAAATTCGTGAACGCCGACCGTACCGCAGCGGTCAGCAAACTGAGTCTGCTTGTCGGCAGTGGAGCGTCCCAGGCGGAGCAGGATGAGGTGCAACGTACGATTGATCAGTTTGACAATCGCGTGTCAGCGTTGGCCGAACAGATTGTCCATGCCACGACCTATTTCGGGAAACTGGAAGCAAGCCAGACCGAGATGGATGCCGAGGGAAAGAAGCTGGTCAAGAAACTCGATGCCATGCAAGCGGAGCTTAGCCGGCTGCATGAGCAAATCTATCTGGATACCTCCAATGTCGGCGAGTGGGTTACCCGACTGCCAATTCTGGATGCGCTCTACAATGGCAATATCAAAATCGATCAAATCTGGTTGCCTGATCTGACGCTCAACTATAACTTTTCGCAAGTTGCCCGATTCGACCGTTGTAAAACGTGCCACCAGGCTATTTCCCAGACGGCCCCAGGCACGCCGACCGATCCGGCTTACCCAGCGGTTTCTCCTTCTCAGCGAGAAATAGTGATTTCGCTAGATACTCCCGAGGAGCCGCCTGCGGAGGAGTCCACCGATGCTGGGTCTTCGCGTACGGGGTCCTCTCAAAATGGGCCTTCCCGTGTTGGGCGAGAGGGCGACATGGAAGGGCTGAAAAGAAACTACGGGTTCGTGTTGGCCGACGCAGGGATTATCCATTACGAAGACGTAACGATTGCCTACGTGATTCCCGCAAGCCCCGCGGCTCGAGTCGGGTTGGAATCGGGGGATGTGATACTCCAGG
>JAJRWS010000025.1 GCA_024276705.1 Planctomycetota bacterium
CCATCGTCTCGATGCTCCGGATGGAGGGGCACTCAAATATCGCCGCTGCACTGCGTGCTTGCACCTGGAAAACTCAGCGAATGCTCGCCATGCTGGGTATTGTGAAAAAATGAAAGGCCCTGGTTGTTACACCCTTTATACACCGAAGATCACGCAATGGTTCTATCTGTTGGCAATGTACCTCGTGAATAATCCGGGCTAATGATTTTGTTGACGATAAACGTGCCGAGGATTGTTGCCGTATGGCCAGGTTTGCTACCGGTATTGAGATTCACGATAACTATTTTCTTATTGGTAATGCAGTCATCGGCATCGAGAATGCAAGAACGCGAGCTGACAATCGGACCGATGAACGGGTGTTTGACGATTTCGGTGAGCTTGTTGATCATCGAGTACCGTGTGGCTTGGTTCTTGGGATTGATAATCTTCTCTTCCCAGAATTCTCGTAGTTCGGGGTCTTTGAGTCGTGAAGCGATGCGGTGACGAGCATCGGGGTCGGCAAACAAGTTGTAGACATCACCCAGCGAGCCGCCGAACTCTAACACCGCATTCACGGCCATTCGTAGCTGGTACGTACACTTGTCACCCCACGATCTAGCGTAAAGATCCTTGAACAGAGAAATAATTTCGTCGGGTAGTTGGTTGCGTTCGTTTTGATCGGTGGCATGGAGAATATTGAATGGAAACGGGTGCTCTTGATCTTCGACATTGAGGTACAGCACTTCATCAGCCCGCTCAGGTGGCACGTGGGACAAAATAACGCGTGCCAAATCCCCAGCCGGGTCTAAGATCGTAATTCCTTCCCCAGATTTCAGAAGCTGCTTCACCAGTGTCACGATGAGCGTAGACTTACCTGAGCCGGTGGCTCCAAAAATGGCAGTGTGTTTTTCCAACAACGAAGAGCTGACCACTGCGGCTCGTCCGAGCGACAGATGGAGCAACCGTCGCAGTAGCCGTACGATACCCGTGGGCAGTGAGCCTTTCTCAATGACGATGTGAAGACCATCAAAGCTGCTTTGGAGGCTGCCGGTTCTTGCCTGTGGATCGGCTTGCGTCCAATGGGTCAGGCGCTTCTTGGTATACTTTTGCAATTCAATCGTGGCGTTACAGTTCGGGCAACTAAAACTGCCGATCTCGTATTGGTTCGGAGAGTACACTTGCAGCGCATGGCGAATCTTGCTGTCGGTCCACTTTTCACCGCGTTTCCAACGCGAGAAGAGCTGGATACGTTAACGACAGCAATTGCACCGTGTGGTCACAAACAGTAGTGGCAACACGTAGCGACGTACCGTACGTTCGGACAGAAGAAGCCAGCCGCCCGCCAGACCATACCATACCCAAGACAGAGAAAACCCCAGTATGCACAGAAGAGCAAAGAGTCCGTATTCGATCAGTCCGCCGGCCAGGAGAATACGAACGTACAGCTTCATGTATCGAAGGTGAACAGACCGTAGGTTGGCGTTTGCTCCAGCACATTGGTGAGGTAGGCAAACCGTTTGCGTTTGGGCAATTCTCGCCACTGTGGGCGGTGTCGTATTAAGTGTGTAGCGTTGTGCCAAATGGGGCAGTTGATACGATTGGTTTCTTTGATCGCAGAGTTGGTAGTGGTCCAAATGCGACGTTGTAGTTCCGGGTGCAGATCAAACGTTGCTCCCAGAATCTCGCGTTCCCAAGCGTAGTCGGTACTCACTAAGCTGCGATTGTGCGCCACGATGATGAGCCGGAAGGCAGGCTTGGCGGTTTTTGCTCCCCACACTCGGTAGGCTTGCTTGAAAAAGTCTCGCGATTCTGGGCTTAGCCACCACGCTTCCCACGCCTTGAGTTTCTTGCGAACGCGAGTAATCGACTGCTCACCGCTGAGAACTTCGACGAAATCGACGAGCTGACCATACGGTCCTTCAAAGGCATCGGCGTAATCGGGGATAACATCGTCAAATCCCGGAATGGCTTGGAAGCCAAAGCGTTCTTTCCAAAGGAGTCGAAATCCCGCTTGTTGTTGCAAGAATCGTTCACGTCGCGGCGCCACTTCACTGATGAGCGCCTCGTGGAGCACATGCTGCCCTTTGATCTCGACTTTCCGCGACGGAAAGGTACTCGGAACACGCTTGAGATGGTGTTGGGCAGCGGAAAAACCTTCGTCGGTGATGACGTATATCTGTGGCTTTTGCCATTCGGCAAATTCGAGGATGTCGATGTGCCCTTCGACCGCGAGCGATTCGAGATGTTTACGAGCCAATCGATCGGTTTTGAATCGATGGGGTAGGAAACGAGGGAAGTCTTCGGCAAAGCAGACACGATGGAAGGTCAGATGGTGAAATATTTCGGGAGTGTAACGAGAATAGTTGAGTGTGTGTCGAGTGCGTTGGCGTGGAACGACAATCGGTCTGAAGTGGACCCCAATTATTGGACCACCGGCTTAGATAGAAAAGTTTCCTTGGATCGACGAAACTGGTAGTGAAATCAGTATCTTCGAACCAGGAGAAAATCATGTCACGGAAGCGTCGTCGTTTCGGATCGTCCCTTGA
>JAJRWS010000501.1 GCA_024276705.1 Planctomycetota bacterium
CCAGTCTTCAGCGCGTGCCGAATACCCATATTGTTCCCGCCGGCATAGCCCAAGTTGGCGCCCGTCTCCAGCAGGTCAACACCGGGCAGCCCCTCGCGGAGATGGTCAACCGAATCATCCGTAGACCCGTTGTCCACGACCAGAATGTCCAGGTTCGGGTAGGTCACTGCCTGAAGGGAACGCACACACTCTACCGTGTCCGGCGCGTTGTTCCAGTTCAGAACTATGGCTGTGACTTTCGGCATCCGCTGATCAGTTGACATTACCAGTTGTTATCCCGTCCGCAGTCCACACCAGCCGTCGCCTTCAGAAATCCCTCAAGTCGAGATACCGACACATCCCACGTCCACTTCTTGGTCACATATTGCCGGCCGCGTTCGCCAAGGTCGCGAGTCAGCGAGTCGTCACGCACCAATTCTTGAATCGCCTGTGCAAACTGGCCTTCGTCACGGTCCACTAGCAGGCCAGTTTCGCGATCTCGTACGGTCTCGCGTACGCCGGCTTCCCGCACGCCAATTACCGGCGTGCCGCATGCCATCGACTCCAGTGGTACCAGACCAAACGGTTCCATCACCGGAGCATAGACCGTGAAGCTGGCCCTGTTGTAAAGATTCACGAGTTCATCATCGCTGACCCGCTCCAGAAGGGTGGTGCGGACATTCAATTGCGCTGCAAGAGCGGACAGATATTGTCGCTCTGCGTCGAGCGAGAAGTTGCTGGCGATGACCAGGTCCGGTCGATCCGCCGGCGCAACTTGGGCAAGGCTTCGTGTTATGAAGTCAAAGCCTTTGCGCGGGTTCAACGCTCCCACCGACAGGACAAACCTATCCTTGTCAAGCCCCATAGGCCGGAACCGCTACGTGTCTACTCCCAGATAGCAAACGTCAGCGAACACGCCGTACACTCGGTACATGGTTTCCCTTGAATACGCCGAGTTGACCAGAATAGAATCAGCCGAGTGTACGTTTCTCCGATCCTGAGAACGCAACGCCCGCCGATAGAGGGCGGGAAAAGGGTCGACCAGGTTTCCGATCCGCTGCGCCCTGGAAAATGAGTTATAGGGTCGCTGAACCGGCGGTTCATACAGTTGGCGCGGCGGTTCTTGACAATAATATGCGGCGGGCGTATCCAAGAATTCCAGCACCGCGGGGCTTTGACCAAAGAGACAGTTATGGACAAAGACCACGTCGTATTGCTGAGCATCGATGCGTTTGGCTATCCGGCATTGCAGGGCGCGAAGCCGCAACAGATCGGCAGCGCGAATCCCCTGGTTCAGCCGTCCGAACGGACGTCGCGCCAATGGCAACGGTGTGAACCGGACGACTTGATGCCTACTGGCGTAGGGTCGCAAGTCTCCAAATTCGTGATCGGCAGCCGATAGCGCATAGACATCAATGACATGATTCTGGGCAAGTCGGCGCGTCAGTTCGTGCAAAGCTCGTTTCCCGCCGCCGGATGGTAGGTTGTGGTAGATGGCCAGTTTCATGGATCTCGTGCCATTTCACGCTTGCCGATCACCCTGGCCGGTACGCCGACCGCTACATGATACTCCGGTATGCTTCTTGTGACGACTGCACCGGCTCCAATCACAGCTCCCTGGCCGACTGTAACGCCGTCCAGAATAGTTACCTTCGAGCCAATCCAGACGTCATCTTCGATTGTAATACCCTCATACGTTACGCCTTGGTCGCGTATTAGTCTTGCCCTGTCCCGAAACACGTGGTTCTCAGCATGCATGTTAATAGATTGGCCTACACGAACGTGGTTGCCTATCTGGATGCCTCCCCCCGCTCCAATCACAGCGTTGCAACCAATATACGTATCTCGACCAATATATACGAAACCATGCGAGGCATCCGCGGCCGTACCACCACAATGCAACCACAGGTTTCTGTCGATGCCCGAACCTGTGCCGATCCGTACGCCTTTCTCTGACAAGCAGTGGAGGTATCCGTGGTCTCCGATAGTCACATCATCTCCGACTTCTAGGTAGCTCGGATACAGAATTCGAACCCCGCGCCCGACGCCGAAACGAGTTCCCGCAGTAGCTCCTCTCCATTGAATCAAGCGTCCTCTGGCGAGTTGGAGCCTGCGCTCGATCCGGGCTTCCCACCTGTCGTACCGCGTTACAGCGCACATGGGACCGCTCATCGCATCCGTCACTCGATTGGGAACAGACCGTCCGGCACAGGCTTTGGCGTCCGTGAGCCCAGTGTACGGATCCTCTTCTGGACTACATGGGCCGCGTGCCACCCGTTTAGCAGCGCCGTGGCGACAGACGTATCCAGCGACAGGGCCGCGAGCAACGCTCTGGCCTTCATATCGCTGGGGTTACGTCTGAGCGCCTCGGCCAGGCAGGCTGACCCAAACTCGATGTCTTGACCATTTGACAGCGAGTCGGTTCCGACATGTCGCAAAAGATCAGCCTGGCTGGATGCCGGCAAATCGCGAAACTGGGTTGAGTCGAGAATTTCCTGCTGTCTGGACGAATCCCCAGATAACAGACCGATGAGCAGCTGGTAGAAAAACTGGGCGCGAGTCTCGGTCGAGAGAGTTTCAAACCAATCGGCACGCATCACCTTGAGCCGGCCTTGTACAAGGTCATCTTTACGGCGGCGGGTGTGTGTAGTTCTCGTGATGTTCGTGTCGTGAATCCGATAGATGCACGTATGCTTGTCCAGGTAGCCAAACTGGACGTGTCGGGCAAGCTGAATCCAGAAATCCCAGTCTTAACCGATCATAAGATTCCGATCGAAAAGCGCCCCAGTTGTCGACAGCGCACTGGCGCGCACCATAGTGCATACTGGGGCTGTGATCACGCCCGGACTGAGCACGAGCGGTTCCAGGATATTGCCTTCGTATATGCCCGGTCGGCACTCGGACAAGGACATCAACGGTACTGCGTTTGTATCCCCAATGTAACCATCCGAGAAGACGACGCCGATGTCTGTGCGCCGCTCCAGATACCCGGACATATCTTCCAGCGCGTTCGGGAGGTAGAGGTCATCAGCATCGAGAAATGCAACATATGTGCTTGTTGCGGCCTGGAGTGCACGATTTCTTGCCGCGGCCTCGCCCTGGTTTTCCTGATAGACGTAACGGATGCGCGAGTCAGCGAATTGCGCCATCACTTCACGGGTATTATCGAAGGAGCCGTCATCCACAATGATGGCTTCCCAGCCCCCTAGGGTCTGCGCAAGTATGCTGTCAATGGCGAAGCTGAGGTAGTGCCCATGGTTGTAGCATGGAATGATTACACTCACGGTCGGGCTTCCCTGGAAGACGCTCATCATGGGTCAACTCTCTGGCCTGTGTTTAACGCTCTTGCCGACACGAGTGAGGAGCAGTCACAATCGTAACCAACTTGATGGAATCAAGTCACCAGTATTATAGTCCAACCCGGCAAACCAGCTTCGGGGGGCGATCACAATTTTCTCAGGAGCCTGCGATAACCAGGCGCCCCACCAACCAAATGTGCTATTTGCAATGATGTGAGATTTACACTGACTCATCAGCCTTAGATCTTCATAGTCATTGGCGACACCGTTGTGGGTAACGTACGTGCATGGATACTGTAATTGAATGTGGGTCTGTACCCAAGGGATATCATCAGAAAAGATGAAAAAATGTGGAGAGTTCATCCGGTCAGCCATGATCCGAATGGCCGCATCGTAGTATTCTAGGGGACAGACGCCATGTCTTCTCATGGCCAGTGAGCAAGATACGTAATCTCCTCGTCTCACATGCAAAGAAACGGATTGAGTTGACGCTATCAACTGTGCCATGGCGAGGTTATCGCCCATCTGTCTACTTCGCACCGAAAACTCTCGCCGCAGTATCGACGCGATATTATCGAAGTACCGATAACTCTGCCAATATCCAGAAAGATATACGCTTCCGATATGTTCAAGCACTTCTGGGTCGAAGTGGAAGTATCTCTCTTGCACAACTGTTGGATGAAGACCTGGAACCATCCTAGATGACAACCCCGACGCAGCTCGTACTGCCGTGCGGTGGCTTCTGCGCATTAAGAAGGAAACGAGTCGGCCTGGCGCAACGCGCGCAGAAATATCGAAGCGATCAAGCCTATATGAGCGCGGCGAATTGTCGCCATACACGGAAGTATCCAGCAAGAAAAATGCCTTATTCTTCAGTGAAATCGCTCGGCCTATAGCGTACTGGAATAGCTGATTGCCCAGCCCATCGGTAAGCCGAACGATAACTATTCGCACGATTTGAAGTGTCTCCGAAAGTTAGGCGTAGAAAGGAATATTCAGCGTGACCGCAAGCACTTCTTGCTCTGGTTTGTGAATGAATCAATCGCTGTCGGTAGACGGGCCCGACAAAACCGTCCGAAAACGCCGTTGACGCCTGTGTGCTGCTCCGGATATCTGGAGAGATCCTCCAGCGCGTTCGGAAGATACAGATCGTCGGCGTTGAAGAATACGATAAATGTACCTGCTGCTACTCCAAACGCTCGGTTCCTTACCGCCGCGCCGCCCGAGTATTCCTACGAGATCACTCCTATGCGCGGAGTGGAGGAACGGACAAAACGGCTGCAGTTGTGTCGGTAGTGCCATCATTGACGACGATCCGGTCCCAGTGATGCAGCTGCTGGTGCATCATACGTCATTGCACGCAGGCATGATGCGCTAATCTTGCGCGTTGCGGACCACCTGGCGCTTCAATCTGCGCATAACGTTTGTTATATTTGTGCCGACGACAACGTCTGCCAGAAACGACATGGTACCTCGATCAGTAAGATGAACTGGACGGTAAAACAGGGCTCTAGCCAGATGCTGCCCTGAGAGCTGATGATTACCTTGTTGATAACACTGGTGAGCTAATTCAAGGTGACACTGGGCAAGTAGGGCCATTCGTCGTTTCCCCAGTTCTGAGGCGCACTCCGGCATGTGTGCACGTACGGTATCAATGAACTCCTCCAAGTCGACAGACGAATGACCGCCGTTCATTTGTTCCTGCATTGCAAGTGAGCCGACTATACCTCGTGCCAAGCGCAACATATCGGTACAACGATCGGGATCAATGTCGAATGCATGCGAAAGGAAATGTGAGGCCCGCTCATTCTCCCCCAACTGGAAACAAGCCCAAGCTGCCCTATCGTATTCGTTCGCGACCGCCATCCGTTGAAGAAAACTGGCCCTTGCATGATCCTGACCCCACAGAAGAAAGGCGCGCCGGAGGAGACGCAGGTGATCATCAAGCATTCTGTCGACTGTGTTGAGATTCGGAAATCGCCACTGTCCACCCTGATGTACTCGGATCTCCGCGAGCGGTTCACGAACTGCGCTAAACTCTGTCACAAGAGACAGTCGCAGCCAAAGATCCCAGTCTTCTCCGTACTGAATAGTGAGATCGAATCCTTCAACCTGCTGGAGACAATCTTTACGGGCGACTACTGTGCCGGGTGCGAAGATACATGACTGGACCAGGTTCTCAAATACCGGCTGGACATCGGCGGTGCTTTCTCCCAGGGGAGCTCCGGGAAGTCGCCTGCCTTCGCGATCTATTTGGTAGACATAACTATATACGAGACCTACCTGACTGTTCTGACGAAGCACTACAATCTGCTTGACCAGCTTGTTTGGCAGCCACAAGTCATCCGAATCAAGGAACGCCACATATTGTCCGCGCGCTATATCGATCCCAAGATTGCGGGCAGCCGATTCACCGGCATTCTTCTGCCAGATGTATCGAATCTGGTCGCCGTATCGTGCGGTCAGGGCCTCGCCCGTGCCGTCCGTGGAACCGTCGTCGATCACGATGATTTCGAAATCGCGGTACGTCTGCGCCAGTACGCTGTCGATGGCCTCCTGCACGTACTCGCGGCGGTTGTAGGTTGGTATGATTACGCTGACTAAGGGTAATGACATTTCTCGATAATTCAATATCGACGTTTGATAAGTGTGACAGCTACAACGGACAGGACTAGGCCAAACCCCACCAATGCTCCAAGGGTGAATGCTGGCAGTCTATCGGTAGGCGTAAGGTCCGTAGTCGATGAGGGAGATTGGGAAGGTACATCTATTACTTGACTTACGTCAGTCGGCGAAGTGTTTGGTCGCACTCGTGGTGCAGACGCATCCGCCGCCGCTACTGTCGTGTCTGCCAATAGGAATCCCTTGCTCTTAGTGACAATTATTGGTGAATCAGTCTCGTATGTAGAAAACCAAACTGTGTGTGGATTGGCAACGTCTGGTTGGGGATTGTACCAGACGGCATTTAATCGGTTTCCGTTCGTAATTACTAAACTGGGGCTTTCGTTCGATTTCATATGATTAGAAATGGATACTGGTTCGGTCCACCTGTCGCCTTGCCAACGGCTCCAAAACATTCGGGTCTTGCCATCCGCCATTGCCCCACTCAGCAAATGCAGTACACCACTACTATCGACGGCAAGCGCCGGCTTATTCGTCCTACCACTCAGACCGGGCAGGACAGCCTTTGGCTCAGTCCATGTAAGCCCGTCATCCAGTGATAGACGATGGTACCGCCCATCGACCGAACCGACCCCGCTGTTCCACAACATGTGAAGCAGCCCATTGCCATCGTAGTTGCAGTTTGGAGTACTGCCCTCGTATGGCAGGTATTCTGGCTCTGACCAAGTGACACCTTGGTCTTCAGATCGAGCATACCAAATGCCACTGGGATTCCAGTTCAATGCCCCTGCGTTCTCTTGCCAGACAAGGTGCACGATCTTTCCGGTAGCATCGATACAGAGTTGAGGCTTCGTCGCGGCATAATCGCCGGTCTTAGGACTCCAAACCAATTCCGGATCACTCCAGCTCGTGCCGAGATCAGGTGAATGGGCAAAACCGATTTTGAAATCCTCTCCAAAGCTGAAAGCAAGATACAAATCTGTCGGAGGGGCATAAACTAATGATGCATGGTCGATTTCAAGCCATGGGAATAATGTCGATGTTCGCCAAGATCGGGCCATTTCGGCGTCGCCAATTTTAGCTCTACTAAGGTATTGCGTACGACTTGCAACCCAGAGTATCGCCAATTCACCAGTCGTAGGTAAAGTAATGATCTCACCGGCACCCATGGATGTCTGATCGGGTGACGTCAGAATGTCCACGGGCGAAGACCATTCTTTGCCGTCAAAAACGGTATAAAAAATGGCGTCGGCGATGCCATTCACAACATAGCTGTCTTCGAGCCAGATGACGTGAAGATATCCCCGAGAATCGTCGGTAATACTGGGCCATCGCGAAAGACCTATCGACTCATTGGAAAGGGACATCGGTTCGGTCCAGTCGGCCGTTTGCCCCAGTACGAGGTCATGCCCCGAAAGGCTGAGTACGAAGGCAGCAATGAGAAACGGTGTGCACAACAGTACCTGAGCCCTCGTACATATTCTGCCGCTTTCTGAGTATTGATTCACCTCAACACATCCGTCATCATACGGATCTCGTAGTCTCGGTGCGTCTGCGCCAGGACGCTGTCGATGGCTTGTCATCTGAATTAGTCTTCGGCATAAACCGGCCCGTCTATTTCAGTCAGAAAAAGATAGGATTTTGTTCCTGCATCTTCTATCCAGAGCCTACCCGTTTGAAAACTCTGTCGGCGATGTGCGAAGATCACGCCTAGATTTCTCACCGTTCGTACAAACCCGATGGTGAGGACTAAGATATAATGAGGGCTGTGATTGGCAGCTGCAATTACGAGACTCCGAATATACTCCACCAGCAGAATACATAGTGCGTATGCAAACCGATACTGCGGATCCTTCAACAAAAGGGTGTTAGTGTTAAATACTCTATTTGACAGCCGTTGAATATTAGCTTTTCTCCGATGCCAACTACTGTGAAGGTTGACTGGGGAACTGCATCTGCTATGCCAAATATGGCAGCTACCCACAATTCCGATTTGAAAGCCATGGAATAGAACACGCCTACAGTAATCAGCATCTTCCTCGTACATAAAAAAAACGGGATCAAACCCACCCACTGTTTCCAGACATCTTCTGGAAATCAGCCATGCAGCGGCATTGACGAAGTTAACAGGATAAGTTCTGAGCCTTCTGCCGAAATATAGATCGGCAAACATGTCTCCGCCACTCGAAGCAACGTATTGAATGAAGTTAGGGTCGAGGGCAGACCCGGAATCGTCAAGGTGAACCGGGCTAAGAACTCCGTATCGAGAATCCAATTCAGCTTCCTCGACTAGATGCCGAATAGTCCCTGGTGGTACACCAGCGTCTTGGTTGAGAAAGAATACATAGTCCGCTCCTAACGACAGTGCTGCGGATATCCCAATATTGTTGGCTTTTCCGAATCCAATGTTCTGTTGCAGTGGTATACAACGGACACTTGTCACTGTATTCACGACATCCAGCGTATTGTCTGTGGAAGCATTATCTACCAAAATGATCTCGACGGGAATGTCACTCGAGACTAAACTCCGTAGGCACTGATCAATCCAGTCTTGGCCATTGTGAGTTACGACGACCGAGACGACAACCGGTGTATCAGCCATAATCAAGTTGTACCATTACGTCAGAGTTTTCCCAGCGAGAGATCGCTGTACCATATTGCGCACGATAGACTGAATTGTCTAGCCGATTTCGGTTCACGGCCCTGACTATGTTTGCCATTCTTCTGGCATCTGGAACCCGCCCAAGAAAACAAATAACTCGTTCAAGCTCACCCTTTGGCGACGCTAGAAGATCCTCGTAGCGCACCTCCAAATACTTGTTGGCTGCGATAGAACGAGAATGTAACCGGCTTGCTTGAACATATTGGCCCCACAATCTAAAACAGTAGTCTGGTTCATGACAGGATATGCTACGATCGGGATCATCAAGCGCTCGCTTACTCTCACGACGGTGAAGACTAATCGCTACATCCACTCCGTTTCTGATCACATTGATAACGAACGCGTCTGGGAAGATTTCTAACCATATTGGAAGAGTTAAGCTATTACGCGGGTCCTTCCATCCCCATAACTTATCAAATGCGCGCAGCCGAAGTGCCGTGAATCGATCACAATACTTGCATATCGCGTTGTGGACAAAAAGACGTTCTTCCATCCGTTTGGTATACTGTACGACATCTGTAGGGTTCTCAAGGCACTTAAGAACAGGAGCGACATTGTCCCAATAAGCTCCGCATGACTTCAGCACCATGCGGTTTGAATTCTGGAACGTAAGGGCTTCGACGTTGCTACTGATATCATTTCCTACAAACACGCCAAGTGCCGCTAGCATCCGCATAAACATACTCGTACCCGAGCGGTGCATGCCCATGACAATAACTGGAGCTTTTGCTCTCGGAAACAGGCTAGGCAATGAATTCAGTCCCATCGCGTCAAGTCCCAGTCAAGAATCGGCGTAACATATCCACGCCGGTTATCCGACAATCGCGTTGCAATTGATCCTGCCTCCACAACATCGAATCTTAGTGCATTGAACACACTAGCGATATCCTGTCTCGTACCACCAGAACCAACTTCCCACACGCGAACATTCAGGTAGTAGCTTCCAATGTTGAGTAAATGACCGGGTACAAACACAGTTGCTATATACCCTCCTGGCTTGAGTGGGCGCAGGAGGTTGATGTCCGCGTCGGCGTTAGTTGTGACAAACACCACGGCACCGTCTACTTCAGACACAACCGCTGTTGCAATTTGACACATCTGAAGTCTGGAATTCACTGCGAAGTCGACGGTTATTTTGAAGTGCTCGTCAGCAAACACGAATTCTGTATCTTGACTACTAGAGCCAATAATTTTAACTTGCGTAATAGCAATTGCTCCGTCTGACACAGAGCTACTAGAACCATATGAATCGGCCCGCTGTCGCTGTTCCTCCAGATAGCGTCTAACAGCCTCCTCGGGGGAGGCAATCACTGTCAGGGTACCGTAGTCGATCAAACATGTCCGACCACAAAGGCGCATAATTGAAGCCATATTATGACTAACAAAAAGGACCGTTCTTCCCTCACTCGCCACATCGCCCATCTTGCCTAGGCACTTCTTCTGAAACTGCGCATCTCCCACTGACAACACCTCGTCCACCAGCAGGATCTCCGGCTCCAGATGGGCGGCCACGGCGAAGGCCAACCGCACGTACATGCCGCTGCTGTAGCGCTTGACCGGCGTGTCCAGAAAGCGCTTAATCTCGGCGAAGGCCACGATCTCGTCGAACTTTCGGTCGATCTCCACCCGCTTCATGCCCAGGATCGCCCCGTTGAGATAGATGTTCTCGCGGCCGGTCAGCTCCGGGTGGAAGCCGGTGCCCACCTCCAGCAGCGACCCGACGCGG
>JAJRWS010000502.1 GCA_024276705.1 Planctomycetota bacterium
CTGGATTCTCCACGCGGCTACGCGATTTGGATCGATGGGCAGCGACTGAACCAGAGCGTTCACGGCAACGACTTCTGGCAAACGGACTACGATCCCTCGACCCAACGCTGGAGCCAAACCTTTAACATACCTTCCGTGGTCGGCAAACCGCGGGAGGTGGTTTTCGGGCCTCAGCGGTAAAGAATACCAACTGGGAGTGAATTTATGAGTTCTTGCCGACAGATGGGCGGACCGTTCCTTTTCCGTTGTTCCTTGCTCACTTTGTTCCTTGGTTTCGCGCTTGCTCTTCGCGAATTTGCTCTCGGCATCGAAGCATTGGGACGCTTCGTTCGTCGTGAACCATTGCGGCGAGTCCACGAATGCGTTTTCGGCGTCCTAGCCCTCGAAAGCGGACCGGTCGGCCCGAGGTTATAGTATTCGGTTGACTATCGCTTTCCGCGGTGGTCGCGAATCTCACTGGAGGGTTTCCGCAGAGCCCATGTAATGGACGACCATATCAAGTCCATCCAGGATAACTGGGGACGCGGCGGCACGCTTGGTGTTCAGTTGGACGGCGACCATGTTATACCCGGCTTCGACCCACTTCGGATCGATTTTAATATGGAACCATGCACTTGCAGGCGTTGCGGTAAGAGGCTTGACGGGGCCCGTGACGTTCAGGGGATGCCCGTTGAATTGGACCTTGATGGTGTCGCCCTGCAGCATGCCGGCCAGGCGCAGACGCAGCAATGTGGACACGGAATTGCCGGTCGGCGTATTGGCAACGATATTTTCCCCGACGGGCAGTCTGGCCATGGTAGCTCGATTGGGTACAACGTTCATGGGCAGTCTGTTGGGCCCAACCATCACCATCTTGAAAGTACCCAGCACGGCTTCCTGGGCAGGATTGTCGATGGATACTTCTTCCAATCCGCCTTCTCGCCCATCATGGTTTCGGGGTTTTCCCGCTTCCTTTGCGACAAGCCCCAAGTAGCGAAGGAGCACTCAGGGTTGTTCATGCGGTAGCTCCAGAATACCTCTTGATGATGCTGGTGCGCATAATCCACAACCACCGCCAGTGGGTCTGTTCCCAGTTTCTTCATGGCGATAAGCGTATCTCGCATCTGTTTGACGTACTGCCCGTGGCCTTCTTCGACCCAGGCGCCCAGGACTTCGCCGACTTTCGGCTGATGCGCCCAAAAAACTCCTCCGCCTCCGGTGCAATAATAGATCGTATCGACCTGGGTATGAGTTACCTGCCGGATACGACAAGCAAGCCAATCTTCGGCAGTAGTTCCCGGAGTCCCATGGCAGCCGTCGTCGTTGTAGACGATCCGTCGCTGTCGATTGGCCGCCTGTTTGCGGAGCTTTTTCATCTCGCCGGCAGGCATGAGGCCGTTACCCGATTGCCTGGCGGTACTTGAATCAGGCAAAGGCAAGACAAATTCTGTACCCACAGAAGCGGTGGTGAACAGTCCGCAAACCATAACAACGGATGCCGATAACGGTCGTAATCTCATGTCGCAATTCAAGGCCAACTAAATTTCAACCCAACAACCGAACAGTTTATCGACTCCCACGAAGCGAACCGGCTGCTAGGTAAGCAATACCGGAATCCCTACGGTCTGCCTTAAGAGGCGTAGCGTCGTGACGTGCGAATGGTTGCTGCTACCGGTCACGGATCGGGGATTATTCTTCCCAGAGGTCGGCCGTTCTTGCTTTAAGATTCGGCATGTCCGGTAGCTTAGCGCTGGGAACCGGTTCGTACCAGAATGTTGCAGCCGACCAGTCGTCCGAGGTCTCGGCCAGCCCTTCCTTCCAGGCGATCTGTTGGATGGTGATGCGGGCTTCCTTTTGCCAGAAAGTGGTAAGGCTCCGTGACCGGAAGATTCGACGGTTGGGCCGTTGCGCTCGGGGGCTTGGAGAGTCCGAAGACTGAAAGAGTCAACGCCAATGCCAGAATGGTCGCCGGGTGCGGGTGCCTGGTCATGTCTTTGGTTCCTTGCTGCGCGGGCATGATGAAAAGGGCCGTTTCACTAGGGCTCCAAGTGTCGCGGAGTCGTTGTGGTTTGCCAGTCGGTAGCGAGTCCATGCTATCCGGTTATTATGCATCATGGTAGGATCCATACTGGATTTTTTCAGTGGGCACGAGTCTGTGTCGTGGCGCTGAAAGGCGGAGATGTTCAGCCAGATGCCCGCGAGACATGGATGATCGGACGGCACGGTTTTTCTTAGTGCGATAGCCTGCCCGCCACTTATTTCGAAACGAGGTGTGCTGATGATTCGACCGGCAGGTGCATTCTTGATCGGTGTTGTGATTGCATCTTTAGCGGCAAACGGCTATGCCCAGTCCCTCCATGGTATCCCGCGGAAACCCGATCCCCCAATCGCCGTGGATGGCGACCCTGGAGATTGGTCCGGTGTGCCCAACGCCTTGCGCATCGATCAGCCTGGCCAGGCGGTCTTTGGTGCCGGTGCGTGGACTGGCGCTGCGGACATGAGCGGCACGGTCCAGTTGGCGTGGCGGCAGGGGTATCTGTTCCTGCTCGCCACCGTGACCGACGATGTGGTGGCGCAGGGCCAGCGGGGTTCGGGAATCTGGCAGGGCGATCACGTGGAAATCTACATCGATGTGCGGCCCGATGCCGAGCCGCAACGTACCCAATTCGGCGCGGGCCAGTTTCAGATCGCATTGAGCCCGGGCAATTTCACGAACACGGGCGATCCCCTGGTCGATACGACACCAGAGCTATTCTGCTACAGACCGAGAGGACATGACCTGAGCGGAGCGAAGGTGGCATCGGCTCAGACCGCCACGGGTTGGATTCTGGAGGCGGCCATCCCCTGGATCGCCCTGGGCGTAAAGCCTGAACAAGATTTGCCGCTGAGGATCGAAGTAGGCCTGAGCGATACGGATGGGACCAGCGCAAGACAAGAGACCTTACTGACCTGTGACACGGCCCCATGGGAACACACCCGCACGCGCCTCCGCCGCATGGTCCTGGCCGGCAGCGACGGCATGGCAAGAGAGCGGGCAACCGCCATTCCCATATTCGATGCACTGACCATTTCCCAGGGGCAGGAGACGGCTCTGACCTTCCA
>JAJRWS010000026.1 GCA_024276705.1 Planctomycetota bacterium
GACTTTATCAAAGATGACGAACTGATGGCCAATCCTCCCCACTCTCCCTTGGCCCAGCGGGTCGCGGCAGTCATGGAAGTGGTCGATCGCCACGCCCAGCGGACCGGTAAAAAAGTGATGGTCGCCTTCAACATCACCGACGAAATCGATGCCATGCGCCGCCACCACGATACGGTCGTGGCGGCCGGTGGATCCTGTGTCATGGTGAGCCTCAACAGCCTCGGTCTGCCGGCGGTTCACCACCTGCGAAAGTATTGTCAATTGCCCATCCATGGCCACCGCAATGGTTGGGGGATGTACACCCGCCACCGGTGGCTTGGCATCGAATTCAAGGCTTACCAGAAATTGTGGCGCCTGGCCGGGATCGACCATCTTCATACCAATGCCTTCGACAACAAATTCTGGGAACCGAACGATTCGGTTCTTCGTTCGCTGCGAGCTTGCCAGGAACCGATGCTCGGACTCTCTCCGCTCATGCCCGTGCTCGCCTCCGGACAGTGGGGAGGCCAGGCACCGGCAACCTACGAGGCGATCGGCACCACGGACGTGATCTACCTGGCGGGCGGAGGGATCCACGCCCACCCCGACGGTCCCGCGGCCGGCATGCGAGCCATCCGCCAGGCCTGGGACGCGGCCGTCGCAGGAATCGACCTGTCCCAATACGCGACCGGCCACCTCGAATTGGCTCACGCGATCGAGCGGTTTGGCAAGGACAAAGTTCACGGGTCTCATACAGACGGGAACGGTGGATGAACGAATCCAACCATGCTCGAATTGCCTTTGAGGGACCTCTGATTGCCTTTGTGGGTGATGACTTCACGGGCTCGACCGATGCCATGGAGTTCCTCGAAAAAGCCGGCCTGCGGACGGCCCTTTTTGTCGGCCTGCCCACCGAGGCCCAACTGCGCGCCCTGCTGGACCATTCGGAAAACCGGGTCGATGCGATCGGCATCGCGGCAGCCACACGGGCCTTGCCGACCGAGCGGATGGAGGCCGTACTTCGACCCATCTTCCGCCAGCTCCATGCGCTCGGGTTACCGCTGGTCCACCACAAAATCTGCTCGACTTTCGACTCCTCCCCAACCGTCGGAAGCATTGGCAAAGTCCTGGACCTGGGCAGAGAAATCTTTCCGGGCCGTCCCATCCCGCTACTCGTGGCGGCACCCATCCTGGGCCGTTATACGGTGTTCGGCCATCTGTTCGCCCGTTCCGGGCTTGGCTCCCGGCCCTATCGACTCGACCGCCACCCAACGATGAGCAAGCACCCGATCACCCCCATGGGAGAAAGTGACTTGCGAGTTCATCTGGCCGCGCAAACCGATGGGAAAATCGAGCTGCTCGACATTCTTCAAGTCGCATCCCCGTGGGAGGAAATCCAGAGTGCCTACCAGCGGCTTACCGAAGCTCAGCCCGATGCGATCCTGATCGATTTACTGCTTGAAGAACAACTGGAAAATATTGGCCGTCTGCTCTGGGAGCAAACCGGCAATCATGACCCGTTGCTGGTCATTGGTTCCTCGGGAGTGGAAATGGCCCTGGGGGCCGCATGGCCCCACATGGGACTGGCCCCTGGCACCGCTACGTTCGCTGAGATGGCCCAGGTCGAGCCTTTGCTCGTCCTTTCGGGTAGTTGCTCTCCGGTCACCCGAGATCAGATTCAATGGGCCCTGACCAAAGGGTTCCAGGAAGTCGCTTTCGACACGTTGCGCTGGCCCGACTCCCCCTCAAGCCATGAGCTTGAAAGCGAGGTGGCGCAAGAGGCCGTGGAGCAACTGAAACAAGGCCACAGCGTGATTCTCCACACCGCATTGGGGCCCGAGGACCCTCGTCTGCTGGCTACGCAAAAACGGTTGGCCGAACTGGAGGATTTCGGCGGGGAGACGACAAAGCTAGTGGACCGTTCCAGCCAACTTGGAGCCGCCTTGGGGCGGATGGGACGCCAGATACTCTCTGAAGTTCCACTGCGCCGGGTGGCGGTCACCGGCGGTGATACTTCGGGGCAAGTGGCGTCCAAACTAAACATCCAGCGACTTGAAATGCTTGCTCCCATGGCGCCTGGATGCCCCTTCTGCCGGGCTCATGCGGCCAGCGGGCCGGCGGACGGACTGGAGTTCGTATTCAAGGGGGGGCAAGTAGGAAACGTGAACTTTATCGAACGCGTTGTTACAGGAAAACCATAACCGGAAAGGCATAAAACAACATGACAAAAATAGCGATCATCGGGGCCGCGGGAGCCATGGGCACTCGCCTGTCAGATAAACTACGGGACGAAAAGGACTACCAGATTCTTTTTGTTGAAGCGGCAGGCGCGGGCCAGCAGAAGCTGCTGGACCGGGGCGACCCGCCCACCCCGTTAGACGAAGCGGTGGCGGCTGCGGATGTGGTCATTCTGACCGTCCCGGATTCCATTCTAATTCGCGTTGCCGAGACGGTGGTCCCCCAGTTGCGAAACGGGGCGATCTGCATGTGCCTCGACCCGGCAGCCCCTTACAGTGGCCGGTTGCCCCAACGAAAAGACATTTCCTATTTTGTGACCCACCCCACGCATCCGCCTCTTTTCAACGATGAGGTCAACCCCGAAGCACGCCGCGACTTTTTTGGTAGTGGCCAGGCCAGGCAATCGATTGTCTGCGCGCTCATGCAAGGCCCCGAGGAACACTACGCCTTGGGCGAAGCCATCGCAAAGCGTGCCTTCCAACCAATCCTGCGCTCGCATCGTGTGACGGTAGAACAGATGGCCCTGCTGGAACCGGCCCTGGCCGAGACGCTCGCGGCGACTTGCTTGACCATCATCCGTGAAGGATTCGACGAAGTGGTGGCCCGAGGGGTGCCCGCCGAGGCCGCCCGAGACTTTCTCATGGGACACCTGAATATCGAAATGGCCATTCTGTTCGATGAAATTGACTGGGAGTTTTCGGCCGGATGCAAACAAGCCATTGAAGAAGCGAAGCAAGACATCTTTCAACCCGACTGGAAGAAAGTCTTCCTTAACGAGAACCTGGAAGCAAGTATCAAGAGAATCACGGCAACCTCATGCTCCTAAGGTTCCCCATTCAAAATGCCCGCGGATAACGCAGATTGACGCAGATGTAATTATGTTAAGCCACCATAACCAACGGAGAAAGTGCCGTGGCATCCGCCTGGGTCTTCTCGCCTGCCTGATGTTGCTCGCCACAAGCCCCCTGTTCGGCCATGAATCTCACAGGGCGATACCATTCCGATTGGACGCCAACGAATTTCCCCTGGGCATGTTTTCGGCGGATAATGCAGAGGCGATGGACGATGTCGTCAAGGCGGGGCTGACCTACGTGCATACCTACGCCCTGGGTAGCGGCAATGACCAGGCCAGCATTGCTCGAGATCTGGCTTACCTGGATCAGGCGCACCAGAGAGGACTGAAAGTCCTGTTCAATCTCTCGGGCCACCGATGGGCCGCGCAGAAAAACGGTGTCGCCGAGATGCTGGTGTTGGTGAACGCCGTCAAGGACCATCCGGCTCTCGGCTTTTGGTATTTTTATGACGAACCGGATGGCACGTTTGTGCCTGCCCAGTTAATGCCTTCAAACAGACGCGTGAGGCCCATATTATATTGGCCCTCTGGCGGAGACCGGCCGGAACGTTCCTGGTGGCCGTGAACGGCAGCCCGAAGTCACAACCGCTGTCTTGCTCGTTGGAGGGCGAAGTGGCGGAAGCGACACTGCAAGCTTGGGGAAGCACACGGGTAACCGACACGGCCGTACGGGAAGGCCGGCTGACCGGCGAGACCGCCCGTCCCTGGGAAGTCTTCGTCTGGAAAGTCGTCAAGGCGACGCCGCGGTGAATGAGCGGTTTACTCTTGGAGTTCGACAATCCTGAAGTTTTCGAAACGAATCCAATGCTCCGCCTCCGGCGGGCCGTTGTAGCACTGGATACTCACCCAATCCTTTCCCGGCGGCGGCAACTTGCCACTATCCGCCGTCTGAAATTTATCTTTCAGGTCTTCGCGATACTGGGCTGTCCAGCGATTGCCATCGACAACCAGTCGGAGCTGAACCGTTTTGCCCGGGGCGGGTTTCTTTCCGGGGATGATCCACTCCTTGCCATCAATGTGCTCGTGAACCAGTTTGAATACGGGCTTCTCCTCGTGGTACCAGGTGATCCCTCCCTGCTCGTACTGCTGGGTCGGTGTTGTGGTGAAGGTGATGGTCACCTCCACGGCGAATGGACCCTTCGAGCGATCCGGCACCTTCCGTAGCAAAGCGTTTTTAACGGTAGGAGCCACGCCCGGTTCGACACGTATCTCCAGGCCCTGCTCCTGGATCCGCCAGGCGTCCTTGTTCTCACGCAGCCATGTCCAACCGTCACCCAACTTGCTGTCGAATGTATCTTCAAACAAGATTCGAGGCTCGCCGGCTGCAACGACACCGATCAGTAAGCAGAACGCGGCGGACCCCAGCAGAACCTTTCTCATCGCTTCACCCCCCAGAATCATGTGTACGGATTGGCCTGCCGTCAGTATAGTCGATGGTGTTGCAGGCTGCCAGCAGTCACGTCCCACCCGCATAGCGAGTGGCTTACGGACGACAACTAGGACTAAAGGATGGGTCAACAACAACTTGCCCTTTTCCAATTGGGTTCCGAAAAATTTTTTAGTGGCTGTGCTGAGTGCCGTTCACGCACGATGGATACGACCCTGCGGACAACTCTGAGTCCGGGTGGCACGTCCCTGAGGTACGAAGGGCGTGGTTGCATTGCCAGATCGCAGTTTTTCAGCACCCACTCGACTCAACGTATCAACCCCTGCCATGGACCCAACTCATGTCTCGACAACGCAACCTTCAGTACATGGCATCTCTGCAACCTGGCCACAGGAGGCGACTCATGACCCTTCCGTGCATGATACTTGCCGCGATCCTTTCCAGCGGACCACGCCATGCTCAGGCGGACGACAAAACCGAGCTGGTACAAGCCCTCATCCGCCAGGCTGGCAACGCCGAAGACGATGCTGCCCGGCTCATGATCCTCAAGCAACTCCAGGCTCGACCAGGGCTCAACAAGCAGCTTCAGGCCGACGTCGACAAGATGGTCGCGCTGGTCGACCGTTGGCAACATGACCCATCGCTATGGAACTGGTACCATCGCGAGGTCCGCAATACGCTGGGCTACGAATTCGGCATCACGGAAACATCGCCCCTTGCCCCCCTGGCCAGTCTCTATCGCGGCCGGATGCTCTTCTGGGTGACAAGCGAATATGGCAACATCATCGGCTATCATGAGGAACGCCGCAAATTTCTCGACAAGGCGGCCCGTGAGTTCCGCATCGCTGCCGCCGCGTTTCCGCAGAACCGGATCATCCGCATGTATCTCGGCGAAGCGATTCCGTGCAAAAAGATTTATCCTGGGGTAGCAGGAGCGCCCGGATGGGCCGTCTATCAACGGGAAAGCCTCGAGCGACTGACCGACATCGTCGAGTGGTGGATCGATCACCGCCTTCGCGCGGACGGCCAGTACGGTGGCAAGTGGGATGACGACTGCGAAATGTGGCGGCATTGGGTACCGGTGATGATCGCTTTCGAACATCCCCAAATAACCCAAGCGCAAGCCCTCTTCTCCAACTCCCTGTTGAACCAGAAAATCATGCGGGGCGGGTACACCAGCCACCTCGACGATGTCGAGCATACGGCTGAGCCTACCACCGACACGATCACGCCAATGCTGCACTTGGCGCCGGATGACCCAACCTGGCAGAAGCGGGCCCTGCGCTTGGCCGAACTGATGGAAACGCTTTGGACAGGCCGGAACGAGCGCGGACAACGGCAGTTCAAGAGCACCTACTTCAGCGTCGATCGGGTCGACCCCGATCCCAGGAAAGCTTGCGATACACCCTATCACACGGCCGCCGTCCCCCCAGCCTTGCTTCTCTGGCAGCGCACCGGCGATGAGAAGCTTGGCGCCCTCTTCTCCGCCTGGATGGATACCTGGGTCGATGCCACCGCCAGGGCCGAGCATGGCAAACCAGCCGGGGTGATTCCGGCTGCCATCCACTGGCCAGACGGCGACTGCAAGGGCCCCGGCGAGGACTGGTGGGATCCTCGCCACCACAACGAACCGAAACTCTACCTCTGGCCAGCCGCCATGTCGTACATGACCGACACTCTCCTGCTCACCTACCACATGACCGGCGACGAAAAATACCTCGAACCGCTCCGCACAATGGGGGCGCTGCGTCTTGCATGGCTCAAGAACCGCCCCAAGGGGCTCGCCAAACCTGGTTCATCGATGTGGTGCGCCCAAAGGATGGGCTTCCTGACCGGTACGCTGGCCAAGTATCGGCTATTGACCGGTAGCGAGGAGTTCGACGACCTGCTTGCTCACGACAACTTCGCTCAGGCCATAGGACCCTCGGACGTCGAACGAACAGCACTTGTCAAGGCTCTCCGCCAATGCGCCTTGGCCATGCGAGTGAATTTCGCAGGCTTCACCCGTGAAGTTCGCTTCACCGATCGAGTCTTCTCCTTCCCACGGATGTTTCGAGGCGACATGATGTTCACTCAAGCGATGCCTGGCAACAGCCAAAGCCCGAATCTTCCGCTCCTCTATGCCACCGCGACGGGCGACCGAGGCCAGTTCGGTATCTTCCCACTCAACTCAGTCCGCTGGCTGACCCCTCCACGCGAGATTGCCGCCTTGGTCACGCACTCCGGACGCGACCGGTTCAGTGCCGAACTCTTCCATTTCGGGCCCGCAGTACGACCCATGTCCGCCGAGTTCTACCTGCTCCAGCCCGGCCACTACACTCTGGAGATCGGCCCTCGGGATGGCAAAGCGGCCGCCGCGCCGCCGATCGAATTCACGGTTGCCGGCCCAAGAACGAAAGTTGCTTTTGAGCTGCCTGCGAAAGTCTTATGCGTGTTGCGTATCGTGCCCCAGCGCTGAAAGGAGTCATGTACCACCCGCATAGCGGGTGGCTTGAGGAAGGCTCCTCAAAGGAGCCGGGGAGAGAATATCGTACTCGTACTCAGCAAAGCGGTACTCGTACTCGAACCCAACTGGAAGGCAAGATCGGTCATCATCAATACC
>JAJRWS010000503.1 GCA_024276705.1 Planctomycetota bacterium
CTTCAAACAGGGCACCACCCGACACGCCCCAGTTGGCGAACAAGATGCCTGCATCAATCGCATCGACGATTCCGTTCAAGTCAGCATCGCCTGGGAGGAGCGTCAAGATAAAATCAAAACTACCTCCTGGAGTGCCGTCGCCGGAGGGGAACTCGCTGACCGTCGTGTTGGTCGTAAATATACTTGCCGGGTTGGTCCATTCGCCATCGAGCCTGTTGTCGTCGAAGTCAGTGACAAGCTCAGAGAGCTCGAGCAAGTACTGATCACCCAAGGCCCAGCCATCGAATTGCCAAGTGGCGGTACGGGTGGTGGGATCGTAGGCAAAGTCGATCAGATTTGGGTGTGTGGCCGTGCTTAACCCAGTCACGACCAGCTGGTTCGACAAGATGTGGACGTCCTCACTGAAGACAATGGAGATCGTGTCGGCTGCTCCGACAGGCACGGTGGCGAGTTGCTGTCCACTGCCATCGACCGTATCAAACGAAAATGGAGCGTGCGGGGAATTGGAACCACTGACGATGACGTTGGTGACTTGGGCAAAAGGTCCTACGGCAGAGAAATTAGCCACAGCGGCTGACGGTTTGTACCAGGCACTTTCAAAATCTTTCAGGTCATTCAATATGGTTTCATCGTTCACATCTACCATGCCATCGTTGTTTGGGTCAACAATTGCAAAGTATAGTGGGTCGCCAGGAACCGCATTCGCGTCCTTAGCTGCCTCCCAAATGTCCATTAAGTCATTATGTTCTTTTCCTGGCAAACCATCGATTTTTTCGTCATCGGTAGGGTCGTGCGAGAAGTATTTCGAAGTACCTTTTAGCGGGAGCGGTTCTGCCCAATAGTTTTCCCAGATGTCGAAATCGTCGTCATTCACATTTCCGTCGCCGTTTCCGTCGGCAGGGTTATTCAGTTCGCCTGTCGCTCCGTATTCCTGTTGCCAAAGCAGAAAATCGCCGTTGTCGACAAAGTTGTTGCCGTTGTAATCGCCTGCTAAGACGGCAAAGTGGAAGCGGAAGTCTTCTAGCATGTCGCCGTCGTTGTCACTGTCTCCCGCAGCACCGTCGCCGCTGGCAAAGACCGCGTCAAACGCTGCATCCATGACATCGTCGGTAAAATCATCGGTGGTACCATTGGTAGGATTTTCCCACTCAGCGTCGAGTGCGTTACCCGCTTGGTCGACCACGGAGTCGTCTAGATGGATTGCGTATTTTCCGTTAAGCAAGCCAATCTTCCCACTGATAAACTCATACTCAATTTCCCAAGTGGCGATATGGGTCACTGGATCATATCCGTCAAAAGTCAGCTCGCCCGGAGTGACTGATAGTACGTCGCCTTCGAGCATTCCTGGCTGGTTCCACGTGGTGTAAGCCAATGTCAGCTCGTTGCCAGTCATCACTACGTTTTCGCTGAATTGAATCTGAATCCTATTGATCCCCTCGACAGGGATTCCTAGCAATTGCTCGCCGGCGGCAACGCGTTCGCTCATTACGATGGGATCACGCATCCAAGGAGTAGTAGTTAGATCCTCAAGGATTGTAATCCCATCGAAAATAACGTCGGTGACCCAGACAGGACCGGCACCGTATTCGATCGCTCCGATGTCTATTCTAGGATTCGGCTCACTGTCGTCCGTCGAATCGACAACTCGGTCGAATGGCATACCGCGTTGATCATACATAGCAGAACCTAAAAACGGATCTTCTCCCATATCAATGACTCCGCTATCGGACATGGGCATGTGCGTCGCGGTCGGGCCTTTATTGCTTAATGTGAGGGGGAGGAGCTTGGGTGTATCGCTGTGGATGTTGAAGCGAGGCGAGCCTTCCGTCAGTAACGCTGGGAAAACTCCGTTGTCCGATCCGACGAAGTTGTAATCTGAAGTAGGGTCAAATGAGCCCGAGAAATTGTTGTCTGTGCCGCCGGAAGTGCTTGTTTTGTTGCCAGAGATAATGGTGTTGCTCAGTTTTGCAAAAACGGGAGAAATGACTCCGACTGGGTAGCCGTAAGTGAAGGTCGGCACGTTGCTACTAAACACGCCTCCTCCATCGGGAGAGTAATTTTGGGTGATCGTTGAGTTTTTTAGCGTCGCATTAAATGCATTTATGTAATTCTCTGTAACGCGTGTAATGTACAAGCCTCCCCCCCGGATTGCAGAACTGTTTCCTGATAACGTACTGTTTTCGGCAGAAAAGGTGCCGCTGTGGACTTCGCTAACGAACATGCCGCCGCCAGAACCACTGGGAGCAGTATTTCCAGAAATGGTACTATTTCTGAGAAAAAACTGGGCCGCCAAGACATCCTCAACTCCATTAAGCGGGGTAGTATCAGCGTCATAGATTCCATAGATCGTGGCGTAAATGCCACCACCGCCGTTGGTCGTAGTATTCAAAGCTTGATTGTTGGCAATCGTGCTTTCACTAATCGTCACTTGGTTCTTGCCATCAAAATTAGTTAATCCAATGCGTAGATAAAGCCCACCGCCGCCGTCTCTGTTTACCAAAGTACTATCACCAGTAAGAATATTTTGTGTTCCAACAGAACTATTGTTAGTAATCGTTGATCCGGTAATCAACGCGGAGGAAGCGGTGGTGGCAATATAGGCACCTCCGCCTTTATTTGACTTGTTGTTGTCAAACGTGCTGTCTATGATCCTGAGTTGCTCATCTCCCTCGGCGGTGTGCCGACCGCCGCCGCGAAGTAACACATGAAGTCCGCCTCCTTCGTTGCTTGAATTATTACCAGAAAATACAGTTCGTATAATCTCAAGCTGTGACTTACCAAAGTTATCCGAGTAGAGATTCGCATAGAGACCTCCCCCGTTGGCTGCCTGATCGCCTGCTATATTATCCCCGGTGATAAATGAATCACGGATCTCCACTTTGGTAAAGTCCGCTCGTATCCTTATTCCTCCGCCATCGGAAAAAGACGATGCCGCGTTCGCGGAATTATCAGAAATTTCGGTAGCGACGATTAGTACGCTTGTTATGGCTTCTGAGGCAAAGCCATCAGTTGTGTTGATCGAAATCCCACCGCCGCCAAGCCCGTCCGAGTCGGAGTAATTGTCTCGGATGATAGAATTGCTGATGATCAATCTGGCAGCTCCAGCCGCGCTGGAAGTCGACCCTCGAAAGCGGACACCACCTCCCTCTCCTGATTCCGGATCGCCAAGACCTCCCTGCGGAGTATCGCCGCCGGTGATGGTGAGACCCTCAAGGCGGACTTCTTTCACGGTGAAGCTGCTTCTCAAATCGATATCAAAGACGCGGGAGCCACCGCCATTGTCTAGCGTGGCGTTGTTGTCGTTGCCCGAGGCGTCGATGGTTATGCCGCTTGAAAGTGCGGAGGCGTCGATGGTGAGCGATTCGGTAATGTCCAGATCGCCAAGAGTGCTAGAGAAATTGAGATTGGCCCACTACTGTCCGGTTAAGAATTTCAAAAATTGTTTGAAGTAGTTTCTGGGTAAGGACTTGCGACACAAAATGAGCGCGCACGACTTCAACTTGCTAGTAACAATGAACCATTTTCAGGCCCTTTTTCTACGGCTAGAGGTGGTTGATGTTCAAGGACAAGTTGGTGTTTGCACAACTGATGGACTTTTTTCCGCGACACGATTTCGACAAATGCGTCA
>JAJRWS010000504.1 GCA_024276705.1 Planctomycetota bacterium
ACATCCCATGCACAGTAGCAAAATATTAGCAACCACGTAGGGTGGGGCAGTGCGACAACCGGCATGGGCGGTTCACTAGCCGCAGCCCTGCACACCGACAAAGCGTCCGCAATCACGATTCCCCGCGAGCGCCGCCCCACCAGAGCCACGAGCACCCTCACGCACGCAGGTGGGGCGACACTCTCAAAAACCAATCGCCAGCCCGATAGGAACCCATGCGTCCACCGATTTGGCAAACCGAGCATTGAATGCCCGTTCTGCCCCACCCTACTTGCCACCCCTCAGTTCTTCGCCATTGCGACTTGCCAGATCGCGAAAGACATTCAGGTCGATCGATTCTTCCAGGAAGTGGACGCTCCCATCGGCCAGGCCAAAGTAGGCGCCGCCCGGATGACGGCTACCAAACGACAGGTCATTGTTCAGGATCAGACGGCGTTCGGATGGCTCGGCAAAATTACCGACCCAAGCGGCGAGCCGGCGCTGCAGCGCGTTGATGGGCCAGACAACCTGCTTGGTCGAGGCGACACAAATCCTGGTTGGCAAATCGTCAGCGGAAAAGCCATACCAGATCGCCCCGAGGGTCCAATCCTCCGATGCGTTGGTGAGCAGGCGTTCGCCGATGGCGAGGGTGTGCGATGCGCCATCGTAAATATCAGTCATACGAGTTTCACTCTCAACGTGGAGTACCCCATCGGTAAAGGCACTGCCACAGAATTTTTGCTCAAGAGGCCAAGCCTTTTTCGAACCACCCGATCCGGCAACCCCCACGTAGTTGGTACTCTCCAGATCGGTCTTCGTGGCGGAAGGAGGTTCGGCGCTCGGGCAAAAGTAGCTTGGGACCAACTCATTCCCAGCAAACAGGTCGGCACCCCCCAGGGCATTGGGATGGATCCGCGCATAGAGCTCACCCTGCTCCAAGAAAGGAAGTACCAACACATGCCAGCCAACACTCTTGGCCCGGTTGCGTTGGTGACGCCGTGCTCCCTCGGGAAATTTACCATGTCCGGCATGGTAGCCATGAAGGGCCACCAACTGCCCCTTGATATGGTTCTGACACACCGTCTGACGCGATGCCTGGCGGGCCGCTTGAATGGCCGGCAACAGCAGTCCCAGCAAGATGCTGAGGATAGTGATCACCACCAGCAGCTCAACCAGGGTGAAACCGTGTAGGATGTTTGATGTGGGATGTTTGATGGTTGATGTGGAACAGGCGAATTGTAATCGCGAGTTTCTGTTTTTTAAGATCAGCAATCTTAGATCAAACATCTAAAACCGCCTCCCTCCGAACACCAGGAGCAGAGCCAGTGCGAACCAGCCGGATGATGGTTCGGGCACGGCTAAGATAAGGTTGAGCACATCGCTCACCGAAATCGCTCCCATGCCAGGAGCATTGTTGACGATCTCGACGAAAAGGGGGATGTCCGCAAACGTATTGAAGCCGTCCCCATCCATATCGGCCATGAAGTCATCGACGAAAGTGCATCCTTCCTGGGTGACGAGATTACATTCCTGCTGTCCATTGAGGAAAAACCGCTCAAAGTAGGTATTGGGGTCGCGAATGGCCCAGGCAAAGCGTTCTACATCCGATCCGTCGATTTCCAAGTCGCCGTTCATGTCTCCCTTGGAAATCGTGAAAGAGAGCTTGAGACCGTCTGTCAGGTCGAAATTAAACCCAAACGACCCGCCACCGGGTGTTGCCAGTCCCAGGATGAAATCAAAGGATTGGCCCGCTTCAAACTCATTCGCAGTGAGAATCTGGTAGACTGCGCCCGGCACCGGACTCGTGCCAGCGATCAGCCGAAGATCGAGTGTGCCGCCAAGCGAAGCGGTTCCGCCAACCGCCAACTGATCGAGCTCTCGGGGCCCGCCGATCTCAATTTCCAGCGTTCCACCTGCCAACTGGGTGTAGTCGCCTAAAATGGTGAGCGTCCCCCGGTCGTTCTCGCCAGGCGAGACGACTGTTTGCCGGCTCACAAAATCCCCGGAGAGAGTGCCGATCCCTGAGACCAAACCTGCGCGTCCGTCCAGCGTTCCGCCGCTGAGGCCGATAGCGGAATTGATGCGCAATTCGCCCGGGCCGGTCTTCGTGAAACGGTTGCCGTTGAGTGTCAGTCCGGCGGCCAACGCCCCACTGCCCAACGTGATCATCGCGCCTGGGCCAACCTCGATCGCCGCATCAACCGCCAGTTGAACATCGGCCTGAATCTGGTGGTCCCCCTGCAGCACATCGATGCCTGCAGTCGCCACATTACCACCCAAGGTCAAACGATTGGCAAAGGGAGAGCCACCCAGGGTGTAAGACGCACTACTGTCGAAAATGAGTTGGTTGAGGGCAATGTCGGGCATGAGCATAATTGTCCGCCCAGCAGTAATGACCCCACCCAGGATGGCCGTGTCGTCGGGGCCGTTAGGGAGTCCAAGGGGAGTCCAGCCGGCAGTATTATTCCAAGGGCTATCCGCATCGAGATTCCAAGTAAAAACCATCGCCTCCGCCGAATGGGGCGTTGCGGCGGCGAGCGCCAGACATCCGGCCACAAGCAAGCGTCGTGTTCGAAAAACAGGCAGGTTCGCTTTCATGCTCATCACCTGGCCACCTTAGGTAAAACGTTGACAAAGCTGCCGAATAACACCCATTCGTGTGATTCGTACCATTCGGAATTCCCCTTCTTCGATCTACATACTTTGCTATAGGGGTAATCAAGCTGACGATCGATTTCATGACAGGCGATCTATCATTCTACTCTAAAATCACTACGAAATTCTGCTAAAAGGCTGAATCGCGCCAAACCCGACTCTGGTGGGGGCGTTGTCTTAGTTGCACAATTCTTTTGGGTCCATCATACTCAGGTAGGCTGTGGTGCATTTGCGGATGGCTGCACTAGTGCTCTTCATCTCTTTCGAAGCTAGACATTCGTCAATAATAGAAGGCGCCAAACATAGAAGGCCTCAATCCTAGGTGATAGAGATGTCTTTCTCACAGCGGCCAGACATACTGAATTGGGTGATGGCTGGAGCCATCGTAGTCCCACTGCTGCTGTTGGACGTACTGCAGACAAGCGTGGCAACAGCCCAAGAGGCCAACTTTTGGCTCTCCACTGTGGCCAACGGTCCCGCGACACCTACCCTGTACGTGGCGCCCGATTCCATCCAAACCGTGGACATCTGGGGACGGCCCCAAGCGGGCAATAGGCTCAACGCGATTTCTCTCAACCTGGTGGCAGTTCAACCTGGTGCGGTCGATTTCCAGCAGATTGTCGTCCATAATCCGGAAATCAATCTGGGCCTGTTTCGGCACCAGTTGACCTTTGACTCGGCTACGGGATTGAATCTGCAGCCTAATCTCATCGAAGGGTTTCTCGGACTCAGCTTTTTCGAAGGCGAAACGGAGTTGCCGCCTGGCGCCGGGTTCGGCCCCATTTGTGATCCAGAAGACCTGCTCTTCTGCTCAGATCTACCGGGCGGCCCCGCCTGGCTATTCGCCACCGTCACTTTTCAGGCGAGTGCAACGATCGGGGTGGCAACCGACCTCTTCTTGGAAATCGGATTGCAGGGAGTTGCCCACAACAACGACTCACCCGCGGAGACCCAGGTTGTCTTTGGGCTTCCCAACGACGCTCCTCACTCCTGGAATGTCAATGCCGTGGCAGGCGAAAACCATGTGGGCTTGTTCGACGCACGGGTTGTTGTGGCCTCGGCCGACTTTGATGGCGATGGCGATGTGGATGGGGCGGACTATCTCATTTGGCAACAGGGGCTGGGAACTGGCAGCATGCTCTCTGAGGGAGATGCCAATGGGGACAGCCTGGTCAATGCGGCCGATCTGAGCATCTGGGAAGCCCAATTCGGAGCCAATTCCGCTTCGGCCGCAGTCGTCGTCGGAGTTCCAGAACCTGCAACCTGCCTCCTGCTGCAGGCTGTTATCTCCTCAATCTGGCTGAAACGTTGGCCTTAAAAATATTTTCTTAGCCGTGACGGCAAAAATAATTCTCGCCCGCCTGTCATCTTGCGGCACCCTTTTATTGATTATCTTTCCAGGGAGGCGCCTCCCTGGCGGCACTGCCGCTCAAACGGCCGAATTCCCGGATTGCTCAATCGCCTGCCACGTCGGCAGCAAGCAATCGGCGGCCTCATTCCTGCAAACAAGGGAGAATCTGTCATGAAACGTTCCACCCACACTACGATTGTCAAGTATCTGGCCATGGTATTGGCAGCGACGGGGCTCGGCTCCCCGGCATTCGGACAAGAGTACAACTTCTTTGGTGTATCAGACATGGGCAACAACATCGTTGTATCTGGAAAATTCATAGGCGCTGACGTTGACGGAGATACCGTGCTCGAATGGCCCAACGTGCCGTTGGAAATGACGCTGCTTGACCTCACGGCGACTCATATGACAGGTGGCGGGTCGCAAGTCTCTTACGGCTTTGGTCTCTCCTCTCTGAACGATTTTGGCTTCCAGATGATCGGCAACAGTGGACTGTGGGGCATGGACGCGGAGATTCACACCGCTGAACTGGTTAACGGCAACGAAGTCTCTGCCGACGCAACCCTGGCGGTCGTCAACTCCGGCAACACGCTGTCCAACCGCTTCGCCGCCGACCTGAAGAGTACCAATGGCCCGGACAGCATCCATGGGATTGGTTCGGGGCCAATCATGATCACCGAGAAACTCTCGGGCCCAGGGTCCAAGATCAACTTCGGCTTTACTTTTGCCGACAACAGTTCGCCACTGGGAGGCGGCACGTTGTTGGGATCGTTCACCATCGACGATCTTGACGATTTCAACATTGACAAACTTAGCACGGATCGCACCGAAATCAGTTCGTCGGTAGCAATGTTCGTCGACCAGCGTGGGCAAGTCAGTCGCTGGGAGTTTGAACAAGGGTTCGCGAATCCACCTATACCGGGCAGCACGGGTGACGTGGAGGTCCATTATCAGTGCGGCAGCCCCGACATTACTTGCTGGGGATCGGTCGACGACTTCATCGACCTTGTGGCCGGTATGGACAGCAACGACGGCCCGCTCGACATTACCGGGCAGGCAGCGATGGAGGTGATGCAGGGAACGGTCATGTTCGACCTGCCGATTGAATCTGCCTTTTTCGAAGTGGCCGAAGTCGTGCCCCGTTACCCGGGCGACTTCGATGCCGACGACGATGCCGACGGCAGCGATTTCTTGGTACTCCAGCGTAATATGGGCCTGGTCGGCGACGCCACCCGCTGGCAAGGTGATGCCAATGGGGACCACGACATCAATGAACTCGACACACTGTTGTGGCAAGGCGATTTTGGCAACCCTATGGCGCCCACTTTCCAGATTGCCACGGCCGTTCCGGAACCGTCCGCCTGGTTGCTCAGCTGCCTCGCCGGGGCATTGGCTCTGCGGCTTCGGTACGGTCGTCGAGGATGGATGATTTCGTGGTGATTCCTTGGGGGAGATTCCCAGGCGAACAGCAAAGTCGGAATTAACCATGATTCATGATTAATTCCGACTTTCTATCCGTGGCAAGGAAGCATCCTGCCAATCGGCCGTTGCAGGGTTGTCAGGTACTTCCAACAAACGGGCGTTGAGCCACCGCCTTCGGACACGGGTGACTATTGTCGAGCTCGGTCCAAGCTCTCGGAATCGGCCCTTCATGAACTGCCCCATAACAGCTCCATAGGAGCGGCAGCGTTTAGCCCCGGGCGAGGCCAGGCGAGTTCAACGAGCCTGGCCGCTGCCCGGGGTTAGGTGGCAATAACCATGGTCGGCCGAGCAGGTTGCGCTGGGTACGATCGGCGGGTGACCGAGGCCGAAATGAGCTACGGCAAGCCGCGGTTGCCACAAACTCGGGAAACCAGGGGCCTCGGCCACGCCCCACATGCCGGCGGGTCCGGTCGACTCGGCTGATTTCATTCGGCGAGAGGGTTTTCCCAGCGGAGTTGTTCGAAGCGATTGAAATCTTTGTCGAACGAAACCATCGTAGCTCCACGCGAGATTGCCAGAGCAGCCAGGTAGGCACCGGTCGTGACATTTCCCTTCACTTCGGCAGCCTGTATAAGGTCACGGTAAATCAGCCAGTGATTCTTGCAGGAGAACCGTATTAGGATGGTCCAACCAGGTGTCAACCGCATTTCAGCAGCTAGCGGATTGCACTCTGATCGGCTGCTGGCGCGGAGACGTCGGCACGCGCCTGGGGGGCCTGTTTATTGAGAGTCGCCCCGGCGATGAACCAACCATCCTCCTCGCTCCGTACGATCAGTCCCGCGGGACCGAAGTAACGCCGCACCATCTCGAATGAGGGCAGCTCGCGGCCATCGATTTTTTGCTTCCTCAAGATCCCCTCATCCTCGTCGTCCGGGGGTGTGAGCATCCGATTGAGCAATCTCCCCAGTAAGGTTTCCGACTCCGGCATCTTGCCCTGACGCAGTAGTTCGTACGTGGGCCGATACGCTTCGTCGGTTCGCAGAAAACAACGAAAACTCACGGGTCCCGAAATCAATTGCGATAGGGCCATCTCCATCTCACGGTAATCGCTTGTATCCACGAGTGTCCCATCGGTCTGTTTTCGGGCGAGTACGGTCTTCAGGAAATTGAAATGGGAGGCAATCAGCAAATGTCCATCCGTCACGCAGACCGCCGAGGTCGGGATGGCGGGTTCATTTTCATCTCGTGGTTCTTCTCCGACTGGGGCAAGCGGTTCCAACGGGGAGATCGAAATGTCCAATTCCGGCAGATCATCGTCCGCCTCAATAATTTCCCAAACCACCTTTCCCTCAAATTCGCGACGGTATGCGTTGGGATCGCTTTTCATG
>JAJRWS010000505.1 GCA_024276705.1 Planctomycetota bacterium
AAGAGGATCGGCCTCGTGGCCAGGGACATAGTCGACCACTTCGAGAAACGCCTGCAGGCCATGGACGGCAAGGCCATGATCGTCTGCATGTCGCGTCGTATCTGTGTGGAGATGTACAATGCGATCACCAAGCTGCGGCCACAGTGGCATAGCGATGATGACGGGAAAGGCGTGCTCAAGATCGTTATGAGCGGTTCAGCCTCAGACGAGCCTTCGTGGCAGTCTCACATCCGCACCAAAGCAGCCCGGGAAGCCATCGCAAAGCGGTTCAAGGACTCGGAAGATGGGCTTAAAGTTGTGATTGTCCGTGACATGTGGTTGACCGGATTTGATTGCCCGAGCATGCATACAATGTATCTTGACAAGCCCATGTGCGGCCACAACCTCATGCAGGCTATCGCGCGAGTGAACCGGGTTTTCAAAGACAAGCCCGGCGGACTTGTGGTTGACTATCTCGGCATCGCTGACGCCCTCAAACGGGCACTGCAAACGTACACCGCCAGTGGTGGAAAGGGCCAGGCTACGGTCAACCAGGACCAGGCTGTTGCCGTGATGATGGAGAAGTACGAGGTTGTGTGCGACATGCTCCACGGCTTCGATTACGAGGCCATTCTAACCACTGAAGCGGCTAAAAGGATGAGCGCAATCGCTCAAGCAATGGAGTTCATCCTTGGACTGGATGACGGCAAGAAACGTTACCTTCAGGCTGTCTCAGCCCTTTCCAAGGCCTTTGCATTGGCTGTGCCCCACGAGCAAGCTCTGGCGATTCGAGACAAAGTGGGTCTGTTCCAGGAGATCCGTTCGGCGCTTGTTAAGGCCACAGTGTCCGAGTCGGAGAGGACACCGGATGAGATGGAGTCCGCGATCCGGCAGCTCATATCCCGAGCGGTTTACTCTACCGAGGTGGTTGACATTTTCGCCGCAGCTGGCCTCGAGAAACCAGACATCTCGATCTTATCTGACGAGTTTCTTACAGAGGTAAGACAACTGCCGCAGCGGAACCTGGCACTGGAACTTCTGAAGAAGCTGATCAACGATGAGATCAGAACCCACATGCGCAAGAACGTTGTCCAAGCACGATCATTTGCTGACATGTTGGAGCAGGCCGTTCGCAAATATCAGAATCGTGCAATTGAAGCAGCTCAAGTAATCGAAGAACTCATTCAGTTGGCTAAGGATATTCGGAAGGCGCAAACTCGCGGAAAGGAACTCGGTCTAACGAATGATGAAGTGGCGTTTTATGACGCGTTGGCTGAGAATCAAAGCGCTCGGGATGTGATGGGCGACGAGCAACTGCGATTTCTGGCGCAGAAACTGGTTGACCGAGTGAAGCAAAATGTGACCATAGATTGGCAAGTTCGTGAAAACGCACGTGCTCAGATTCGTGTTCTGGTGAAGCGCATTCTCCGTAAACACGGCTATCCGCCGGACATGCAACAACGCGCGACGGAGTTAGTGCTTGAGCAAACCGAGGTGCTATGCCAGGAATGGGTAAATGTATGAAAAGGATTCTGACCACGTGATTCAAGACCTGGAACAAATCGAGTATCGTCGTGGCATGCTCGAAAAGGGCATGAAGCCGGAGGACCTCACTGCGAAGGTTTGGCTTGGGGAGAAAATCCCCGAGGACGTAAGGAAGGCGATAAATGAGGAGAACCTGCTCAACCTCGGAGGTGTCTACGGGGACGAGTACGTCGGCTCTCCGGTGGAGTATGACTACCTGAAGCTGGTATTGACGAATGACACGGTCGAAATCACGGTCTTCAACCGTGGAATTACGCTGTTCACGACTGACGATGAACAAGTTCGACGTATCCACCGGGTTTTGTGCAAATTGGATAAGGTCGGAAAAAGCTGATGGCGAGGGCAAAGGCCGACACGGAAAAAGTCGCCTGGTCTGGCCGTCTTATATCCGTCCAGCCCCGCATCCGCCTCATGCGGTCTTTTGATGAACGGAGCCACAGTTATCGGGGATATGTGTTGCGCATTAACGGGATATGCGACACGGAAAGCGGTGAATTCCTGATCGCCGTCGGCAAGGCCGCCCATGAAAAAAATCAATTCCAGGTGGGCATGAACGTAAGCGGTCTGGCGGTTCCGGTTCGTGATCCACGACTGGAGACCGCCGGATTTTACAAAGCGAGCGGTCTCAAGGTGCTGGAGGATGCCGAAGAAGAGCCATCGGCTGGTCCGCCGTTCCTGGGCGTGCCTCCTGACCTGGAAACCTATCGCAGCCGTGGACATCGCCGGCTGGCTGCCCGGACCTACGACGCCAAATGCTTGACCTGTATCTGGGGTTGCCGAATGCCGGTCGAGATCATCATCGATCAGTGGAATCCAGCCAATAAACGATATCGATTCGAAACGTTTTGCTATGGCCCGAAAAATTGCACATTGTACCGGGCTGGGGCCACACGCAAAGTGCCCGGCCGCCGAGGCATGATGTGGGAAGAAGAGGATTGGGTGGATGAAGAAGTTACCGCCCACCGGGGCCTGGATGATTGAGGACGGCGAAATGACGGAGAGATTCAAACCCATTTTTACCATCACAAACCGGATCACCGCCGGCTTAACCCAGATTGAGCGTGCTCGGGGATTTTTGGACGCCGCGGCCCTGTCCGAAAACTGGGTGCGGGAAATGGGCCATCGCGCCCTGGTCCTGGAAGCGCATCATACTACGCATATCGAGGGTACGCGCTTGACTCTGGAGCAGGCCAAACGATTGCTTGCGGGAAATCCGGTTTCTGAGGCCGATCCCGACGACGTGCGGGAACTGTTGAATTACCGGACAGCGTTTGAATTCGTCTCCGAGTACCTTGAAGACGGGGGCCCGATCACTGAAGGGCTAATCCGCGAGATTCATAGACATCTCGTAAAAGACGTCCGAGGTGGGGCCGCTGATCCAGGCGAGTACCGAAAAGTCCAGAACTACGTGGTTAACTCCATTACCGGTGAGACGATCTACACCCCGCCTCCGGCAAACGAGGTGCCGATCATGATGGGGGAGCTGGCAGATTGGCTTAACCGCGAACAGGAAATCCATCCGGTGTTGATGAGCGGCATCTCCCAGTTCCAATTCGTGCACATCCACCCGTTCTTGGACGGCAATGGGCGAACGTCCCGGTTGCTCTCGACCCTATGTCTCTACCGAGCCGGATACGACTTCAAGCGGCTTTTCACGATCAGTGAATACTACGACCGCAACAGGCCCGCTTTTTACTGGGCCATCCAGAGCGTCCGCGAGCGCGGTATGGACCTGACGGGTTGGCTTGAGTACTTCATCGAAGGACTGACCGCTCAGCTTACCGAGGTCAGGGAACGTGGTGAGCGAGCCATCCGCCGGGATGTGCTGGTCAAAGAACACCGACTTTCTGACCGCCAGGCCAAGGCTCTCGAATATATTCTGGAGCATGGGCGTCTGACTATCCAGAACCTCGAGGGTTTGTTCCCCAGTGTCAATCGGCGGTCTGTACAGCGAGATCTTAAGTCCATGATCGAAGAAGGGGTTGTTGTTGAAAAAGCTACAAGTCCTACTGATCCGACAAAATGCTACATGTTGAGAGAAACCACTCCTTGATCGGCAGTTATGATGAGCTATGACACCGAGCTGTGACAAGCTGTGACACCGAGCTGTGACATGGGCATTAATCAGGATCATGGACCCTGACACTGTTTCCGGCAAACAAGAGGCAGCTCGCCGACACAGTGGTAATCACAATAATTAAAACTACTTACACACCATGCCTTTAAATAAAAAGCTGCCGCCTGTAAAGGCCGGTGGAAAAGTGTACCACCCCGGCGATATAATTGCTCTCTGAAGGAGGGTGGTCACTGCGTTTTATGGTTTGTCTCGTGTTTCCTCTTTGTTTGGATTTTTTTCAGTCAATTCATGATCAGCTGTTCCCACGAACCATTTGGCGGCCACAACTTCCCAAACGACTTTCCCCCGCGCACCGCCTCAATGATAGGCATCAAAAATGCCGAAACGTCGTTTATAACGGCAGCGAAATCTCCAGATACATCCGCCGGCTTGGATTTGCGGACAAATGCCCGCCACTGTGTCTGCTTTTGTGTGTCCCTCCGGAATTCATCTGTAAACGCCATTGGCAGTCCATCGGGCAACGTCGTTGAACGGCGTCTGAACGTATTGCGGATGGCATCGCAAAGCGTCGCGCCGTTAAATTCGAACAACCGGCTCATCAGCCATAGATCATAGAAATCCTTCATCCGGCTGTTCGCCATGCCCAAACGCACCACGGCCTCGAACTTCTCCGCCACCATGGTGTAACGTGGATAAGCAAGAAGCTGAGGTGGAGGATAGTCAAGCAGGGTCGGGAATTCAATCCCTTCCGGTTCCGGCGTAACTACGTCCCCAAAACCGATGTCAACCTGCAGGGAGATTCGGGCCTGATAGAGCATCCCCAGCAACGTCACCCGGATACCGTCGTAGGCTTGTTCTTCCCGAATCGGTGCCGCACAAACCGTATCAGGCATGAACTCAATACCATCACTGTCTTCCCCTGTTATTTGGCACAGGTCTCTAAAAATATTAAGGAGATGTTCCGCATCTGCAGGACCTGAGCCCAGAAGATCCACATCCTTGGTCACGCGGTAGTTCTGTCCTTGCCAGACGAGAAACAAACTCGCGCCTTTTAAGATAAATTTTCCCGCATGGGGCGAGATGCTCAGACGATACAGAAGGCGCTCAATGCCATAGCGGAAAAGCAGGAGATTGAAGTCTTCTCCGTGGGTTCTCGCATAGTTCAAAAGCCGCTGGAAAACGGAGTGGCCGATATTATCCCTACCGTCCGGACTCATATGACGGCTTCCAGATAGGGGCGTATTACATTCGCCACCCGGCATATTTGGGCGGCTTCCCAGAGTTCGTCCATGGTAGCTTTCCGGTCTCTCCAGGTTTCCCGTAACGCCTCCAAGGCGACGTCCAGACCGACTTTGTTCCGAAACTTGAAACAATCGGCAACGGTCTTGGCCGGACTGTAAATCTTAACAAGGACTCGATCCACCTCGTGCTCCTCGACACCAAAGCTGAAAGTCGGGCTACTGAAACGAACGATCTCAAGAGGGGGATACTCGAACGTCGGCTCCCATTTTTTATTTTCGATAGCGATCCACACGCGATGAGCAATCTGTGTCGTCAGGTGATGAAACTCCAGGGCTGAAATCAGGCAAATCACCGCGTTCGGCACCTTTTTGGCCACTTCCCCCAGTGAGAGTGACTCGCTGGTCCGGGCACCCGGCAGGGCATAGAGCCCTCGCCCTACCCGTATCAGCTCCCCGTTGCGATACAATCTCAGGAGGTATTCCCGGTGAATGCCCGCCGCCTCCACGTCGCGAGGCCGAATAAGCCCCATTTGCCTGGCAAGCTCGAGTATTTTCTGCTTTCGATCCATAAATTGTTCCCGTGTCAATTACTCGGCAATTACAGGCATGAATCAAGGAAATGCAACAATATTTCGACTTTGCCCCCGTCAGCCGAGAATAAACAGAGTTTGATTTTCAACTGTCTATCAACGGATTATGAGAAAGACAGCAATTGCGGCAGTTGGTTCGAACAGCGTTTCACCCGGGGAGCTTTTCCGAACGCTCTTCGAACTTTACATTCGACCTGACTTAGATTTACATCGAAGACTTGCGCAAGTCGGTATGCCGTAACTGCCAACCATTCAAATGGTTAGGCGATTCGGTCGGATGAGATGCCAATCGGTGAGGCAGCTCAATTACGCCTTAGACCGCGCCGAAAAGCCCAGGAGTTTGATTTCGGGGCGAAAATCGGCGGACATATCTGAAATTTGGTGACCGGAGAATCCAAGCGATGACAACAAAAAAGACCCCCGAGGATGAACCTCGAGGGTCGATGATTCGTATCGCGAATTCCTACTTCATCAGCACCATCTTTTTTGATTCCATGTAGTCGCCGGTAACCAAGCGGTAGAAGTACATGCCTGCCCTCTGTGCCAATAATAGTGAGACAAAATCTGATTGTTCTTTTTGGGGCGGTTAGGGGATGTTTTGTGAGCGATATTGGAGTCAGAGAAGCGGTTGGAGTGTCGATTCGGAAGTCGGGTGTTGAGGTTGTTGGTGTGGCC
>JAJRWS010000506.1 GCA_024276705.1 Planctomycetota bacterium
AGAGACATCGCGACCTCCGCTAGAAAGAAGAAGGGGGATTACCACGCTCAAGACTAGCAGGCCTGTCTATAATGGTTCTGGTGGGCGCTCACCCTTTAACTCGCTCGGCACGATGGCGACCCACATCAAAACCCGCACTCGCCGCTTCGCCAAACGCCAAGGCACGTGGTTCCGCAGCTTGTCAGAATGCCGATTTGTGGAACTGTCGGGTGAAGTGCCGGCCGAAGAAATAGCCGAGAAAATTACGCGGCAAGCAGCTCAATAACATCACGATGCAAAACGGCGGCGGCGCGTTGCGAGGAGAGAAAGGCTGGCAGCGAGAAGTAGCATGGCTGTCGATGGCTCGGGGACAATGACCGAGACATCATCGATGGTCAACTCAACGCCCGCAATGGCGAACGAGGTGATGGGGCCACGCAAGGTGATGATGCCCGCTTCGCCCACGACTCCGAAGAAGCTTCCCGGTTCGCCAGATTGATAATCAAGCACCGTGGTAATGTCGACGCCAGCCACAGAGGTTCCGTCCAGAAAACTTAGACTCGCGTCTCTCGGCGATGGCGGTTCCACTCCGTTAATTGTAATCGCCCTGCCACCGCCGCTTTCATAAAAGAAGGAGATCTCTTGAGTATTGGGCGGGAGGAGGAATTCTACGCCTGGGCCTACCGCTAAAATTGAAAATAAAGGATCGGGGAATAGCGAATCTGAACCGACTAGAGTGGTTGTGAGCGTCTGCAACAATTCGACTGCCTTGAAAGACACCCCGTTTGACTGAAATTCTTGGCCAATGGCGAATTCAGTGTACAGTGCATAATCACTGAAATCCGTGAAGGCGGCTAAGCAAGGCGTGTAAGAAAGAACCGCAATAGCAAAGGTAACGGTAACGATTGCAGAACGCATGTTTCTCCCCAAAAATCTTGAATTCATGCTCGCCACCGCGACAGAAACGGCAAACCTAGCAGCAAGAGTAGCAAAGAGGACGGCTCGGGCACAATGACCGAGACATCATCGATGCTCAACTCGACGCCCGCGATGGCAAACGAGGTGATGGGGCCACGTAAAGTGATGATGCCCGCTTCGCCCACGACTCCGAAGAAGCTTCCCGGTTCGCCAGATTGATAATCAAGCACCGTGGTAATGTCGACGCCAGCCACAGAGGTTCCGTCCAGAAAACTCAGGCTCGCGTCTCTCGGCGATGGCGGTTCCACTCCGTTAATTGTAATCGCCCTGCCACCGCCGCTTTCATAAAAAAAGGAGATCTCTTGAGTATTGTTCGGGAGGAGGAATTCTACGCCAGGGCCAACATGCAAATCTGCAAATAAAGGAAATAAAAGCTCTGTATGGACCAGAGTGGTTGTGAATGTCTGTGCTAACTCGATTGCCTTGAAAGACAGCTCGTTCGACTGAAATTCTTCGCCAATGGCGAATTCTGTCCACTCTGTATAATCACCGAAATCAGTGAAGGCGGCTAAAGAAGACTGGTAGTGGAGGACTGAGAGGAATAGGCAGACGGCAGCAATTCGCACGGCAACGCTCCCAATGAATGGCGGATCATAGAAGGAAAACCCGCAAGTTACAAACGCTTGACAAGTCTCCCCGCAATCCCCCGCAATCCCCCGCAATCCCCCGCAATCCCCCGCAATCCCCCGCAATCATGCACGCCGCTGCCTCGTTTGTCAACCACCTAGAGGGAACATTCGTATGATTCGCAAATTGTTTAATTGTTTTGGAATGGGTACCCAGCGAAAATCCGTGAAACGGAAACAGGTCCATAGGGCCCATAGTGGTTTCCGCCAGTTGCGGTTGGAAGCGTTGGAAGACAGACGCATGCTGTCTGCCGAAGCCGACATTGTGTTTCTTATTGATAAATCGAAGTCGAGTGGTGAGGAATACACCTGGATCGGCGATATGGTTTCTGAGGTGGGTGGGTTAAATGACTATCTCACCGACCCCTTGCGAGATATTGATCCACGTTATGGACTTATTGGATTTGGAAACGGAGGAATTACAGGTGCCGGTGGCTATGGGTTTTCGCATGTGCTTGATATCAACGATACAAATAGCGACGGAGATGTGTTGTTCGGCACTGCTTCGCAACTCGACGCTGTCGCCGACAATAGCATCATCAATAATTCTGAAGGAAGCGAAGAACTAGTCTGGGACTCGATCGAACACGCGATTGCGGAACATGAATTTCGCGAAGGAGCAGCTGTCATCTTTGTGATGTTTCGTCGTGATGACAATGGCGGAAGTGCAAGACTCTTTGCTGGCAATCAGCCCGAAGGGGGTGGAGTGCAAACCCACGAGGGTATTCTTGCCGCAATGCAGAGTTATAATGCGACACTCAACTCGGTCGTCGAGGCCGCTTTCGATCCGGCGATGTTTGGGGCGAATGGTATTGTGCTAGGCGTCGAAGCAGACGAAACAGATAACGTCATCGATGGCGTACACATAGCCCATGTGGTGAACGGTATTGCCAACCAACCTACTACCCCCGATTTTTTGCAAGTCTGCGACCGCCCAAGATCGCTGCCTTTTCGGAAGTGAATCGACACAACGCTAAACCGTGCGTATACACAATTTAGAGTTCGGAAAGGTCAACGACTTGCCCATCACTTGAAGCACAAATTCGTTGCCAGGTATGATACGAAGTGGGGTCAAGAATCCACTCGTCGCCCTTGTCGATAAAGTCGCTGATGAAATGGACAGAACCGTCTACAAAAGCTGCATTAACGCCACCGACATGCATACTTCGTGGACCAGCTTGTCCAGCAATATTGTCGCAAGGCATACATTCGGCCACTAATGCTTCTTCGCCACCTACTGACCCCTTGATATGCCCGCAACCGACAAAGCCGTCGCCTCCAGGCTTGCAAGAGTTTGGACCGATGTTGTTGTCCGAACCGTGTGCCCACAGGCTGCTCGCACCGTGGCCGCCAAGAGCCCACGAGCCGCGCGGGTCGCTCTCCGAGACGCCTGCTCGTAATTCGGCGATAAGTAACGTGTTCGACGTACCATCGCCGATTTGTCTCATACTCAGCGCCACATTCACGCCCATCACACCACGAATTCGCTCGTCGAGCCAGTATCTTGTCTCAGGCCCGCCAGCTTCATCAAGATTCATAAATCCTAAAGCACCATTCGCGCCGTAGTTACCTCGTGCCCAGTTGCCTCCTTCGGCTCCACGGCCCCTATACTTACTTTGGTCACTGAAGGCATCTGAGGGACAAATCATCGCTTCGAGTTCTATACCGCGTGCTCGGTAGTTTTGCGAATTTACATCCGTACCAGAAATGGGAACCGTCAAATCAAACGCGTCGTACAAGGATTGTTGTTCAAAGTAAGGAAGCAGTTGGATGACCCAGTTTTCTCGGTGCGTCGTTGCTCTTTCTGGACGCCTCTCTTCTCCATCGGTCAACTTGAGAGCGGCCGGAAAGATTTTGCGTACATCATGGTAATTTTGCAAAGCAAGCCCCAGTTGCTTGACATTGTTTTGACATTGAGTACGTCGAGCTGCCTCGCGAGCTGCTTGGACTGCCGGTAAGAGGAGAGCAACCAGAACACCGATGATTGCGATAACCACCAACAACTCTACCAGCGTAAAGGCGCGAGTACGCTGGCTTGGTGTACGTGGGCTTGGTGAATGACAACGCAGTGCATTGTTAGTCATTGTTTGCTTACCTTTATTTCAAGAAACTGACCTGAAGCAGAAACCTCAACTTCCAGAGGAGTCGTTGAAGACTTACGGTATATTGCAGCAACTAAAGCTCCGGAGCCTTTCTTGGAAGAGATGATCACTACCTTATGCCGGCCTAAGACGACACCATCGTTGGGTCGATAACTGGTTACCGATTTGAAAGTTCCATCGGAAACATCCACACTGGTACGTCCACCCGGCGCAACCATCTTGCCCTCGCGTGGCGGATTCACCGGATTGAAGATGATAGTGATCTCATCAGCAGGAATCAGGCTGCCATCTTCGTAGGTTACCGTCCCGTGAACTGGTACGATACCGAATGGCACATCCGAACCACAGCCTGAAAAAAAAAGTAACGAGCCGAAGAGTACGAAACAGCCAATGCGCCAATTGTTTTTATTTACGAGGAAATCCATTTGCATGCTATTGATCTCAAATGGGAAGCAAGATTCCGAACCGGAAAATACTTAAAAAAACCACAGAAAAGCACAAGTGTGTGAGATACATCCAGCGCTACGCTAGCCTCAGACACTACGTATGAGGACGAGAGTATAGCGGCCTCAGCGTGGGAAGTAAAGTACTTGAAGTAGCCCTGGGGGAATATATTTCCTGTTACAATTGATTTGACTTCTTATTCCACAATTCATTAGCATGGAGTGTTGTTGCCGAGGTAAACTGGCCGCTCTAGGCAGCCTCCGTGTTTTATGTAGTCTTTTCCCTAGTTTTTAGCAGGTTTAGTTCGCATGAAATCCTCCTTGGTTGTAGCGGTCGTGCTGTTGACTTTTTGGAGTCCAGATTGCGGGCAGGTCCGAGCAGCTTTTACCGATGTTACACTCTCTTCAGGCATCGACTATCAACAGTGGACGATATTGCCTCAGAATAACGAAGCAATGCGAATGACTGGCGGCGCAGCTGCTGGAGACGTGGACGGCGATGGTTATCCCGATCTGTTCGTTACCCGAGTGGACGGTCCAGACATTCTCTATCTCAATAACCAACAGGGAGGATTCATTGACGTCAGCGCTGAATCTGGTTTCACGGCTAGCTTGAATACCAACGGAGCTACCATGGGAGACATCGATAACGATGGCGACTTAGATCTCTATGTGACTGCGGTAGGTGGCTATCGATACTACCTTTATATGAACGATGGCAACGGGAATTTTTCAGAAGAAGCTGTAGTTCGAAATGCTGGAATTGTGACCGACGAAATCCATTACGGCACCAGCGCCGCGTTGGGAGATTACGACAATGACGGATATCTGGACTTACACGTCAACGAATGGGGCAACACGAGGTTTTTGCCACCTTCGCTTTGGAGTCACGTACGTGTGTTACATAATCTAGGGGCAGAAAATCCAGGATATTTTGAAGACGCAACGCTCGAAACAGGAATCTATATGGGTGACATCGCGGGTTATGGAGCCAACGATGATCGGACAGGAGTCTTCACTTTTTCCTCAACTTTCGCAGATTTCGATCGCGATGGGTTCGCTGACATTGCCATAGCGGGGGATTTCAATACTTCTCAGTTGTTTTGGAACAACGGAGACGGGACTTTCGACCGAGCCCCCGGCCCTTTCACTCCCAATCCGTCTGGTATTGGCACCGATGAAAACGGCATGGGTTCTGCGGTTGCAGACGTCAACGGAGACGGGCTTCTCGATTGGTTTGTTACTTCGATTTATCAAGAAGACTTGCCCTGCCCCGAGGCGCAATGCAATTGGAACGGTAGCGGCAATCGGCTTTACCTCAATAACGGGGACCGAACTTTTACGGATGCTACCGATCTGTACGGAGTCCGCGATGGTAGTTGGGGGTGGGGCACCGTTTTTTTTGACTATGACAATGACGGCGATCTCGATCTAGTGATGACCAATGGAATGACCGGAAGGCATCGTGAACTCGTTCCGTTCAAGCAAGATCCGATGAAGCTTTGGCGTAATGATAACGGAGTTTTTACTGAAGTGGCTGCGGAGGAGGGGTTGACGGACACGGGCTCAGGGAAGGGGCTGTTGACTTTCGACTACGACTTGGATGGAGACCTCGATTTGTTTATTGTCAATAACGGCGGACAACCCAAGCTCTATCGAAACGAGACCAATGCCAGCGGGGCGTTCCTGACCATCCAGACTGAGGGAACCGTATCGAATCGCGATGGCATTGGCACATTCTTGACGCTCATCGCCGATGAAGGGGGGTCTGCTCAGACCCGATATGTTTCGGGAGGTACCAATTTCCTGTCGCAGTCTGATTTGGAAGTACATTTTGGCTTGGGCGATCGTACTGCGCCGCTGTACGAGCTAGTCGTGGAATGGCCTTCAGGTATACGGCAGGTGTTCAAAGATATTCCTATAAATTCTCGATTAGTAATCGTGGAAAAAGTACCTGAGCCAGTAGGAAGCGTTCTCCTGCTTGTGGGGACTCTAATCGCGGCACTGCGACGCAATCGTTGATCCACCAACAAATTCATGGTCTGCAGTTGTCTGCCTGGGGCGAAAATTAAGGCTGCTTGGTTAGGGGGAATCGCGATTGTCAGTGGGAATTCACTCGGTCCAAAAAAGATTTCTACAGAAAAAAGCATATCGTGCATCGGTCGGATGCAGGATGCGAAACATGCAACGAAGCAATTCGCAGCCGTTTCGTAGCCGGATTGCGTGGCAATACGGCAGTCGGTAGACTTTTATTATTCCTGCTCATGTTCTTCTCTCCTGGAGGCTCCCCACATGGCTACGATCGCCGAAGATTCTGCTCAAAAGGTCGCTCGCCCCGAAGTTCGTCAAACGCTGTGCTTTATTGGCGGCAAATGGATTCCGTCGGCTAGCGGAAAAACATTCGACACCCTCCACCCGGCCACGGAAGAAGTAATCGCCCAAATTGCCGAAGGCGATGCCGCAGACATCGACCTAGCGGTCGACGCCGCTCGAGCGCAGTTCGATGGTGGCGAGTGGTCGCGCATGGATGCCCGCGAACGCGGCCGGCTGATGTACCAGTTCGCCGACTTGCTGGAGGAAAACGCTGGCGAGTTGGCCGCTCTCGAAACGCTCGACAACGGCAAGCCGATTAGCGACTCGCGCGCCGCCGATATTCCGCTCGTGATTCAGTGTATTCGCTACTACGCTGGCTGGGCCGACAAGATTCAGGGCGATACGATTCCGATCGATGGCGATTTCTTTTGCTACACTCGTCGTGAACCGGTCGGCGTCGTCGGTCAGATCATTCCGTGGAATTTCCCGGCGCTGATGGCCGCCTGGAAATGGGGCCCCGCCTTGGCGACGGGTTGCACGATCGTGATGAAGCCGGCCGAACAGACGCCACTCACTTGTTTGCGAATGGCACGGCTGGCCCAAAAAGCAGGTATCCCCGACGGGGTGATCAATGTTGTGCCAGGTTACGGCCCAACGGCCGGTGCGGCGCTCGTCACACATCCGGGCGTCGACAAAATTGCCTTTACCGGCGAGATGGCAACCGCAAAAATTATTCAACGGGCTGCTACCGACACGATGAAGCGGCTCACCTTTGAGCTGGGCGGCAAGAGCCCCAATGTGATCTTCGCCGATGCCGATCTCGACGCAGCGGTTGATGGTGCCCACTTCGCGCTCTACTTCAATCAGGGCCAATGCTGTTGTGCGGGGAGCCGTTTGTTTGTTGAGGACAGCGTTCACGACGAGGTGATTGATCGCCTGATCGCGAAAAATAAAGATCGCCGGCTCGGCGATCCGTTCGATACCGAGACCGAGCAAGGTCCACAAGTCGATCAGGCCCAGTTCGACAAAATTCTGGAGTACGTCGAATATGGCAAGCAGGATGGCGCGAAATGTGTCTCGGGCGGCAAACGCCACGGCGATGAAGGCTATTTTGTCGAGCCGACGCTCTTTACCGGCGTGACCGATGATATGCGTATCGCGACCGACGAAATTTTTGGCCCGGTACTGAGCGTGATGAAGTTCAGCGATTTCGACGAAGCGACCCGCCGTGCGAACAACACGACCTTCGGCCTCGCCGCCGCCGTTTGGACGCGCGACATCAGCAAAGCCCACCGATTCGCTAGCGAAGTTCGTGCGGGTACCGTTTGGGTGAACTGCTACGACGTGTTCGATTCGGCGGCGCCGTTTGGCGGTTTCAAACAGAGCGGGCTGGGGCGCGAGTTGGGAGAAGCGGGGTTGGCGGCTTATACCGA
>JAJRWS010000507.1 GCA_024276705.1 Planctomycetota bacterium
CAAGGCATCCCGGCGCTGAATATTCCAAGCCTTCGCTGACAGGACGTCGCCGATGATGCCATCCCGGAGCTTTTGTACCACCTGATGGAAAGCCTGGCTGCTGCGTGCCTGGGTACCATGTTGCACCACCAGCTTGCTACGCCGGGCCGCGTCGCGAAGCAAACCAGCTTCGCGAATGTTATGGGCGCAAGGTTTTTCGACGTAGACATACTTGCCGGCGTCCAACGCTAGCAGGGCCGCCGGAGCGTGCCAGTGGTCAGGAGTGGCAATGATCACCGCATCGATTGCTTTGTCGTCGAGGATGCGCCGCAGATCGTCCACCAGTTTGACATCGGCATCGACGTTCAACGCGTTCTCCCGCCGTCCTCGGTCGGGGTCGCAGACCGTGGCCACTTCGACATTCGGCTGCTTCTGCAGGACTTTGAGGTGGTTGCCCCCCTGGTTGCCATGGCCAATCAGTCCGACCACAATTTTTTCATTAGCGCCGGCAGCCCCAAGGCTCGGTGTGGCGAGCAAGGTCGAAGCGGCCATTCCCACGGTGGCATCGGCTAAAAAACGGCGGCGTGTCGATTGAGGCATCTTGGATCATTCTCCTTTTGCATGGATGGTGCTTCGTTGCGCGGTACCAGTTTGTGGCTCTAATGCGGTATTACGCGACGTTTTTTGAATTCGTGAGCGGCAAAGCGCTAGCCTCCGGCTTGACCCGGAAAAAGCCGGAGGCTAGCGCCTTGTCGCTCACAAAAAGTGGCGCTGTCCAACTAGTACCACAGAGTTCGTCTGGCGGGCCCTCCCACTGCAAGCAGCCCCAGGGCCAGCAGGGCGAGGCCTGTCGGCTCCGGTACCGAAGCGAGGGTGGCCTGTGCCGGAGAGGTGATGCCAAACTGGCCCTGCCAGATCGTCATGTCGGCCGCGTTGACTTTCCCATCGCTATTGGCGTCGCCTTGGGCCAGCGTCGCGCCGCTGTCGATACCAAAACCACGTTGCCAGATCAGGAAATCGGTCCCGTCCACATCGCCATCGGCGTCGAAGTCGGCGTTCTCGATCGGTGCCGCGATTGGTGCGATCACTCCCAGCTTGTACGAGAGGAAATCCATGTCGAAAGAGCCGAAACCGCCGTTGTCGCTGATACCGAACTCAAGGTAGGGGGCGTCTTCGTCTTTGTAGGAAGCATTACCTGGGGCGGCCAGGGTGACGTCGAATGTCTGGGCGGGAGTCGTGTCGCCGTTCATATAGACGGTGACTCGAATGTTGCCCGTGGTCCCGCCATTATTCTCCATGGTGATCCAGAATTCGTTCCACTCGTTCAGGTCGTCGTCGGTGACTTCTAGCATGTTTAATGTGCCGGTACCACCCGAATCGATATTACTCGATGGGGTGTTGCCAATGAGGTTGTTCATGATCAGCCCTCCGCTGCCGCTGCCGGTACAGAGCGCTCCACCACTGACTCCACAAAAAGCGGCAACATCGGTACTGTTGACCAGCGAGAAACCGACCAGCGTGTCGTCGTTATTCGCCGGGTTGTTTTGCACAATATTGATGGTTCCCCGTCCGTTGGTCATCGGCATGCCTCGGCCATTGGGTGCATCCTGGAACCAGGGGATGACTTCAGGAGGGTTTGTATCGGAGTAAACGTCATCCAAGAGGCCACTGTCGGGGATGCGAGTACGGAACGAAACAGTAATGCCCGTGACGCTGAGAATCAATTCATTCGGAAGTGGGTCGCCCGTGTCAAAGTCGCTGGCGATGGCATGCCCGAAGTAGACCCGACGGTTGGTGTTGATCGGTTCACTGGGTACGATTTGCGGAGCAGGGGGAAGAGGAGGATCCGGATAGGTCAAATCGGGGTCCTTAAGACCCTGAATCCAGCCATGGATTTCAGGGTTACCCGCATCTTGAACACGAATGTAATCGGTATTGCCCTCGACAAAGCGACCCGCACCGCCAGGCGATGTACCCTGTTTGCCGGTAAGGGAAACGGGTGGGTCGGCCGACACGGTTGGGTCAGAGAGAGGATCGCCCGGAGCACTACCATCCCATTTGTCGCCCTGATTATGATACCAGGTGCCATCCAACGCCAAGGTCTCATCATCCAACTGAGGATTGCCGTTATCATCCAGAGCAAAGCCGCCAAAACCGGCCGGGCCGGTGCCATAGGTAACCGGACTGGTAGACGGATCCCAGCCTTCGACAAATTGGTGGCCGATGATAGGTTCGTTGAATTCACCTCCGTAAGAGTATTGCCAGCCACCGGCCGGCTCCTGATAGCTGACGCCTGCTTGGGCAATGGTGTCCGTCAGGATGTTGCCAGTCAGCAGGCCGAGAATCAGCAGGCACGCTGCGATGATCTTCGCTTTCGGAGGGTAGATTGACATGAGGTAGTCTCCTCTCAGGAATGCAAGGGATGCTCGTTCGGTGTTCCATACTCCAGGCTTATACCGGGTGGTAGCCTGTACAACTTATTATAACAGATTCGTATAAATGACTAGAAAAATGCGGAGCTAGTCGACCAGAAATTAAGTGCGGTATCAGTGTGGTAACGTAGTCGCCAATTGGCCGAGGGTCTTTTCCGACCTTCTGCGAGGCACTCGAAACCGATTTTATGGCCTTAACCCTCTACGGCCGGGGCGCCGTACGACAACCCGGAATTCGTGAGGTTCGCTATCAGCGGCAACGGTAAATTTCAGGCCAGAGGTCGCCGGCCTGGTATACCGTTCTTCGATCGGCTCCATTGCCCGGAGATACGCAGCCTGGGACATCGTGCCCCGGTCGTCGGGAACGTCCGGCAGTACGGCGACCTCATAGTCGCCCGCCTCCAGGCCCGTACCTTCGACAAAGCCCTCGCCCCGGTTAAACAGGGTCAGCTTGAATTTGCCATCCGCTTCCAGATAACCTTTCCCAGTAACGGGCGGAGTCACGTTGGTGGACACGAATATAATTCGCCCGCCGCTACCGAGTGGCGTGCGGTCCGTATAGATGACCTCTCCTGCCACTGGGTAGGTAGGGGGCCCACTCTCGCCACATCCGCCAAACAAGCACGCACCCACCAGTAAAAGGGAAAATTTTTCGAACGTTAAAACCGCCTCGTACTTCACAGGGTAAGTTCCTAAGGAAATAGATAAAATATACAAATACCACAGCTACATGATTAAACGTGACGGCCATCAGTAAGGGCTGGCACCGCCACCACAATCTCCCTTGCCATCCAGGTCTACAGTCCGTCCATCCGCCTTGTTGCACAGAAATCCCAGCATACAAGGATCTACGTCAATGTTTACGGAATGGACACTCGCGTCGCCATACACGAACTGGCAAACGCCCGGATGCCAACTGCCAAAGTTTTTGTTGAACTCGGTGAGCGCCTGCTTGCTCTGGGCACCGTCGGCGGGAGAGGCCAAGGGCCGTCCCAGGCCGCCCTTGCGGCCTACCGTATTCCAAAAGTCTGGGTTGTAGATGGAATTGTCCTTGGCAGCGATCTTCCCAAACCAGCTTCCTTCGGGGCCATCGGTCGGTACGTGTTTCTCGCCGATGAATGCCGTATTGGACAGTCCATCTTCGATCTGGGCGAAGGTGACTTTGAATTTCAGACTCAACTTGCTCAAATCGGTCACGCCCGGCTGGAATCCGCCTCCTCCTTCGATGTCACCGCCGAATCCCGAGAATCGGAATGGTCCGGTCGGCTCCTTGAGAGAACCGTCATTCCGTTCGTAGGTGTTATCATTGGGCGAGGCGTCGGGTGATGTGTCGCCCGTGTTGCAGGCGTAATCGGCCAACGCGCCTGGAAAGTTTTCGCTACCGGAGGTGCCCGTGTCGTTATCCCCATCCACACTCAGTTGGGGTACGGAACGACGGGAAGGGCAGAGGTAGAGAGAAATTTGGGCGGAGCGGACTTCTTCCAGTTGTCCGTAATAACGCTGAGTGCGATCCCAGGTGGCGGCAATGTTTTCGGCTTCGATGAAAGGCCAAAGTTCGGCGGCCCAGGTGATGTAGTCGAACGTACGCCGTGAGTTGGGAAGACGTTTGTAAGTGTCGTGATGGTTCTGGATTGCCAGGCCGATGTTCTTCAGGTTGTTGGTGCACTGAGTCCGGCGAGCTGCTTCGCGCGCGGCCTGGATGGCCGGCAACAACAGGGCGACAAGAATGCCAATGATGGCAATGACCACCAAGAGTTCAACCAGAGTAAAACCATGGCGCAGTTTGAAGTGAGGCGATTTGAGGTGGCGCAGTTTGAGGTGGCCCAGTTTGAAGTGGCGCAGTTTGAGGTTCCGTTGCTTAATGACGGGGCCAAGGGAACCATGTGAAATAATGGCGGACATAACCGAACCCTCTAATGTTAAGAAAAGAAAATACTCCCCATGCTTCGTGCACTAGGGGTAACTAATCGACCCGGGGTTGAGCTACCGTCAGGTGTTTAGATTCGCGCAACTCCTTTATAACCTACCAACGAGCTTTTTGACAGTTTTTTTGCGAAATTGCCCAATCTGCCAGTCTGGATTACGCCAAAATACGAGTTCTCTAACAGTCGCTCTGTCAGTTTGGAAACCTGGGCTGGGAAACAGGCGAAATCGTCCCATTCACCAGCGGCTGGTCATATAATGGCACTGCCGTCTCACCTGGAATTATTCACATCGGTATGTCGTCAGACAACCGGAACGTTTATGTAGGAGTTTTGATGCTGGACGATCGCAAATTATACCGGATGCTCTTTTTTGTGGCTGTATTCCTATCACACTTCATTGGATCGGCCGAAACCGTACAGGCTGACACTTGCGCGCTCTGGCTGTTTGACGAACAAATCGGCATTTACCCCAGTTCGGTACTCGGCGACGCGGCGTCGGGGGATTGCCCTCTCGTCCTTGGGCTGGGTGGACAGATTGTGGCGGGGAAATTCGGCAATGCGCTGGAACCTTCCATGCAACCGCCCGTAGTCTACCCGGCGAAAGCATTGCAAGCCGGCAAGAGCGCTGAAGAGAAAGAAAAAAAACCGCACGCCCGAGCGGAATCGATGTCCTGGGGCAACGCCATGTTTAGTGCCTTCATGACCCGTGGCGAAAAGCACCTGCGACAAGAGGTCCAATTTACCAGCCCGACTCGCAATAGTCTCAATTTGGGCGATTACGACTGGACGGTCGAGTTCTGGTATTACCCAGTTTCTTCAGCCGTTCCGGGCAATGCGGCTTGGCACGACGGGGTCGTCTTTGAAGTCGGGTCGGGGCCGCGTGGAGGCAAGGGAGCCGTGACACGCCTGCTGCTGAATGGCGGTCGGCGAGGTTTCACGTTGGAGAATCGACCTGGTGGGGGAGAAGCCGGTGGTCTTCGGTTGGCCATTGCATCGGATGCATCCGCCCTTGATCCGGCGGTAGCCCAGTGGCACCATCTGGCTTTCGTTTATGCGGCTGATAGCAATCAGCTTCGGCACTACGTGGATGGGAAGTTACAGCCCTTGCCTCCTTCACATCCGCTCAATGCCCTGGCACCAGGCAGTGAAGATTATATGAGCATCGGCCGCGACGGACTTTGGCAGCGTCCACTGCCAGGACGATTGGACGAAATGCGGTTCTCCGACTCCCAAGTCTATACGGAATCATTCACACCACCCGGGAGCTTTTCGAAATATACTCGTGCGTACCAGCCGCCCAAATTGAAAGCAGGACCCAAGTTGATTTTTAGCGGTACCGCGGACGTAGGCGCGGTGGTTCCCCTGGCCGGCCGTAAGTATCTGTTTCTCGACGATGCAATCGTGGCCGAAATGAAAAATGTTCGTTTTGTGGCGAATCCTCCCCGTCAGACCGAGCGCGTGCTTGATCAGGTAAGTGGACACCTGGTGGTTCGCCAGGACCAAGAAGGACTGCTCTATCTCTACTTGCAAGGACCGCAAAGGAGCCTTGCCGTATTGACTTCACGCGATGGTGTGCACTGGAAAAAGCCTGACCTGGGTAGCTCCTATCATGGGGCCCGCAACGTGGTGATCGAGGATCCGGTCGGCTTGGGCACTCTGTTTGAGGATCCCAATGCGCCGCCGTCCGAGAGGATCAAATATTTCAGCGGTTACCGGGGCCGCGGCAGTTATATCTGGAGTTCGCCCGATGGGCTCCATTTCAAGCGGAATGAAACCAGCGCGTTGCCGTTTCGCTGCGGTTCGCAGTCGATTGTCTATTACGACGATCAGCGGCAAGTGTACGCCGGCTACCACCGCAGTGACATGCGTAAAACGATTGGCAATAAAACGATGCGCACCTCGGTGATGACCGAAACGACCGACCTGATGCGGCCCTGGCCCTACCGGCCGGTTTCCCAGGCGGAGCAGACCGCTCGGGCCCAGCATGAGCGGTTGGGATGGATGAACCCCCACTACATCGACAATGGTCCCATGACCCCACCCGGGTTTGGCATCGAATACCCGACCGTCTTCACACCCGAGGAGTCTTACGACCCGGTGGGTACCGATATTTACGTTCCCAAGAATGTAAAATATGCGTGGGCGCCGGATGTTTACCTGGCATTTCCGATCTTTTATTTTCACTATCATGGCGACGGGCCTCCCACCCGACGCCATTTGGGCGAGCCTGAGCAGGAGCGTGGTTCCGGGCCAGTGGAGACCCAATTGGCGACCAGCCGGGACGGCATCCATTGGCACCGCTATCCCCGGCCGACCTACCTGGGGATCGGCCGTCATGCGGGGCTCGATTTGCACCGCACCTACATCGCCCATGGGATGGTGCGCCGGGGCGGGGAAATCTGGCAATATTATCTGGGCGAGGAGAGTTACCACTCACCCTGGAGCCGGGGTGGGCGCAACGCGGTCTTTCGCGTGGTGCAACGCCTGGACGGTTTCGTTGCAGCCGATACGCCTTACACGGGTGGGTTGCTCAAGACACGACCGCTGGTATTCGAGGGCAATCGCCTGGTGTTGAACATCGATACCGATGCGACCGGGTACACTCAGGTCGGCCTGATCGGCACGGACGGCAAGCCGATCGAGGGCTATGGGGTTGACGATTGTATCTACATCAATGGCGACTTCATTGAGACCGAAATCGAGTGGCTCAAAACGGGCAAGGATCTCGCCCCGCTTGCCGGCAAACCGGTGCAACTGGTCTTTCGAATGCGTGGCAGCAAGCTCTACAGCATGCAGTTCCAGCAGCGATAGCCACTTACGTGGCTGGGGCACCGCTGATTTGCCGATCTACCTCGGTCCAAAACCGGTCGAGCTCGATTGCCAGGTTTGGCAGGCGTGGGGAGGAATAGCGATCGTTCTGTTGGGGCTGGATTTCGAACTTGCCTGCCCGGTTGATGAGAAAATCAAATTGACGTTCGTTCGGATCGCAGATCCAATATTCGGGGACATCATACTCCGCGTAGAGATTCAATTTGTCGACTCGGTCGCGCCGGACATTCCGTTCCGAGAGTATTTCTATGACCAGATCGGGAGGGCCTTTGATATTCTGCTGGATAATCGAACGCCGGGCTTTGGAGACATAGAGCAAATCGGGTTGCACGATCGAATGATCCGTCAGCACGAGGTCGGTGGGAGCCGCAAACATACGGCCTCCGTCGATGCGAGCTACGCCGAGCAGCAACTCCGTCAGCAGAGCGGAAATCGTTTGGTGCAATAATGAAGGCGCTGGCGACACGACAAGTCTCCCCATGATCAGCTCCGCTGGCACTCCTTCAGGCAGTGCCCAGTAGTCGACCGCTCGGCACGATCCGAGAGTGGAAGGCGGCGAGAAACCGGCCAGTATCTGAATCTGAGGAGTATCGGTATGCATGGGGTCCAGTATATCGTTTGGAAGCCAAGGGTTCAAACATGAAACGCCTCTTAGGGACTTTCCTCAAGCCACGCGCTAGGTGGGGGGTATGTGAATCCAGGCATTGCCTCAAATCTTAACGCCGGACCCTCCTACTCCAACGGCAATCCGCTCGCCTGCAGCAGAGTCTTCTGCACGGCCAAATCGTGGGCACTGTCGTAATCGGCCTTTTTCTCGTCACGAACAATACGAGCCAGGTCCGTAAGGTCATCGTCGTAACGTTGGTAGGGGCCCACCTCGATCCGCTGATAGCCGGCCTGATAGTTACCTCGAGGCTTATTCAAGGCTAGTCGAACAACCGGTTCATCCATCGGTTCGATTTGTACCGTGCCCTCGGTACCGCAAAGGGTGAAGTGACGACGAGCAAACCCTTCCACTTCCAGGCCACTCGACTTGAGTGTCCCGATTGCTCGCGGCCAGGTGCAAACCGCCAGCATGTTGTCTTGCAGAGAATCATCCACCAGGCCCGCATGCTGACGGACAGAGGTGACTTGCTGAGGGGCGGCGCCCAGCAGTCCTACCGCCAGGTCGACCAGGTGGCAACCCAGCTCGAACATCGTACCGCCAGGGTGCTCCGACCAGAGACGCCGTTTGTGCCGGTTGAGCACTTTGCTCATCACCGCTTCGATTTCGAACGGGTCGCCGAGCCAGCCTTTGGCAAGTAAATCTTTCAGCAATCGCACGCCCGGATTGTATCGGTACATGTAGCCCATCTGTACGGTTAAATTTTGCCGGTCCGCCGATTCGAGCAATCGTTGGAATTTAGGCAACGAGCGGCCGGCCGGTTTGTCCAGGTGGATATGCTTTCCCGCGTCGATGCAAATTTGAGCCGTGTCGAGCAGATGGGGGACTTCAGTTTCGACCGCGATCACTTGCAAGTCCGGTACATTCAGCATCTGCTCCCGGGTTAGCCAGCGCAACCCATGGTAGACGTCCGACTTGAGCGCGTCCTTACGGTTTTCTTCGTCCGGTTCGACCACTCCCACAACTTCAAAGTCGGCCGATCGGCGAAAGGCCTCCATCTTGCCTTTGGCATGCGGATGGCCAACACCAATTTGCCCTATTTTGATTTTTTCTGGAGTCGTGGCCGCAGTCGTCAAGCTGCCGGATAGCATCGCAGCAGCCGAAACGGCGGTGGTGGTTCGCAGGGAGTGGGCCAGGAAGTTACGTCGTGTTGGAAAAGGATGCATTGTTTTCGTCTCCGCATTCACTGATTTGAAGCTTAGTGAAAAAAGTTCTAGAAGAGCCCTTCTTCGTCCAGCGTTTCATCGCCATTGAAAGGGCAGAGGGTAGCCGCAAAGACACCCGTCCAAGGTTGCGATGGCTTGGTCACGAGGATTTCTTTTTTGAGTCCGTGGCGTTACGGTATTTATCTGGCAGACCGAGCGATTCGATTGCCTGTTCCAGCCTTTTGTACGATTCTGCGGCCGGTGACGGCAAGTGCCGCAGTTGCAGCGGGTGTTTCTCCCAGGAATCTTCCAGGGTATCGTAGAAGCGTCCATCGCCATAGAGTTTCCAACGCCGATCCTTGACGAATGCATGGTGATTTCGCTGGGCGAATGCCCATTGCCGTTCCATGGCCGAGCCACCTGGAGCTTTCGAATGGTTCAGCAGCGCCGGGGCGAATGAGTGGCCATCCAGCTTCCATGGTTGTGGCAGTTTCGCGCCGGCCAGTGAAACCAGCGTCGGCAAAAAATCACTCATGTCGACCAGCGCATCGGTCACCTGGCCTGGGGCGATTTTGCCTGGCCACAAGGCGATCATTGGCACGCGTGTGCCCCAGTCGGTGGGTTGTCCCTTGCCGCCGGGAATTTTCTGCTTTCCCAGGTTGGATACCACCGGCCGATAGATCAATTGGTCGTCCACGGCTGTTTCAATAATATGGTGTGG